>CAYZBB010000130.1:0-10431 GCA_964476495.1 uncultured Actinomycetes bacterium
GGATGTTGGCTGATCAACACGCCGATGTCTGACAAGAAGTCAGACGCAAAACACGTCCGGCTCCTCGCGTGCTTCATGCTCGGGTGGTGGGACGAAGCTCGGCATGGGTTCCGAAGATGGGTGTCGGGGTGAGCCGTTCGTCGTGCGATCCGTCCAGCGAAATGATCGCCAATTCGCGGTTTCCCATGCCGGCTCCCTCGAGACGCGTGTAGGTCGCGCTCGAACCGTCCGGAGTCACCCGAGGCTGCGACGCTCGCACTCCACCGGCCGGGAAATGAGTCAGTGGAGTCACCTGCCCGTCGGCATCCACGATCAACAGGTTGGCCGGGCCAGTCGCCTCCTTGAAGATCATGATGTCGTAGGTATCGACAATGATGCGCGAATCGGCGGTCCAGTCAGGGTGCATCGCGACCATGTCCCACGGTGTCAGCTGCTGCTCCGTGCCGCCGGCCAGGTCGGCGACGAAGAGCGCAGCCTGAATGGGGCTGTCCGAGCCTTCGCGGACCCGCGTGTAGGCCACCCGCCGGCCGTCCGGTGAGATCCGAGGTT
Source organism: uncultured Actinomycetes bacterium (assembly GCA_964476495.1). GTDB lineage: Bacteria > Actinomycetota > Actinomycetes > Mycobacteriales > Nakamurellaceae > Nakamurella. The sequence continues at coordinate 550 of CAYZBB010000130.1, forward strand.
GCTCGGCGGACAGACCGTCACTCCTGGTGAGGACGGTCGTGGTGGCATTGTCGGCCAGGTCGTACCGCTCGACTTCGAATGTCGTCGGGGGACCGGACCCGACTGCATCCGCGCTCACCCCGAAGTAGAGCGCGGAGCCGTCAGGTGCCCAGTCCGGGTAGCCGATCTCGTTGCACGGCCTCTCGCAGCGATAGAGCATTCGAGCATCGCTCCCGTCCGCTGTCACCCACCACAGCTCGGTCCGGTCGTCCGGAGTGTGCTGAACGAATGCGATCTGCTCACCGTCCGGCGACCAATCCGGGTGCCATTGGTCCCCAGGGTCGGCGGGTAGCAGTTGGTGGAGACCTGAACCGTCCGGACGAATGAGATAGACACGATCTGCGCCGTCCTCGCCGATCGATTGGTACGCGATCCATGGGTCCCCCCGACGCACCGTCGTATCGCGGTCCCCACTGCTCGGGGCAGTGGCCGTCGGAGTGGCCGGCGGACCGGATTGAACAACCGGGCTCGCAGCGCAGGCGGCCAGCGACACGACAGCCACGACGCCGATCACGCAGGCCCGACCGGCGGTGCGGTAGCGATCGAGAACCATGTGTGATGACCGCCAAATCTTGGGGACCTACGCCATGATCTGCGACCGGTGGTCCCTGGCACCAGGGGTGGGCGTCCCGGGTGGCCGGGATCCACCGAGATGCCGACGTCCGAGAGAACCCGGTCCGGTCGCGGTTGTCGTACTCGCTGAAGGTGGGAGTCGCCGGGAGCTACCTGCGATCGCTCACCCGAGATCGGGCTCGGCCAGGATGATGGTCCGCAACTGCTCGGCCTTCTCCGGCGTCCACCCGGGCGGTTGCAGCACCTGTGCCCATCCGTCGAGGTAGTTGGTCTTGTAGTCGTGCCCGTGACCGCTCGGCACGTCGACCAGTTCCATCATGTCGACGGTGACCTGCCAGAACGTCACGAACGGAATCCAGAACATCTCCTCGAGCTGATCCTGCCCTGCCGGCTCGTCCAGCCAGTCCGGCCTGCGCAACAGCAGGGACGGGCTCCACCAGGCGACCGGGTCGCTGCCATGCATGAGGTAGAGCACCCGGGTGCCGGTCCACGGCGCGTCGGCCGGCCGGGCCGGCTGCGTGGGATCCGGGGTGAACCGGACGGTCCGCCCACCGCGGAACGCCGGCTCTGCCGCGGTGCTGCCGGGGTCACGACCGGCCTCGAACTCCTGCCGCAACGTGTTGAAGTTCGGCGGACCGGCGAACAACACGCCGTCGGTACGGTTGGCCAGGTCGGCCTCCCCGCTGAACGCCGCCTCGCCGGAGAAGGATCCGAGGCTGACCCCGAAGAACAGCAGCTCCGGCCGGTTGTCGGCGGGCAGGGCCGACCACCTCTGGTACACGGCGTCGAACAGCGCCCGTCCCGCCTCCCGCGCCCGCGCCTGGTCGACCAGGAACGAGATCCACGACGGCAGATAGCTGTACTGAATGCCGACGCTGGCGATGTCTCCCCGCACCTCATATTCAAGGGCGTCGATCGAGCCGGGGTCGACCCAGCCCGTCCCGGTGGTGCCGGCCACCAGCAGGTATTCCCGGTCGAAGCCGCCCGCCCGAACCAGGTCGTCGACGGCCAGCCGGGCCCGCGCTTCGACGTCGGCGGCGGACTGGATGCCGGCGTACGCGCGGATGGGTTCGTCGGCGGTCGGCTGGTTCCAGAACTCGGCGATCTCCTGCGCCGTCGGGCCGGCGCCGCTGAAGTTGCGGCCCTGGAAGCCGAGTGTGTCCCACCCGACGAGCGAGTCCTGGCCGCCGGATCGCAACGTCGTCGTCGGCTGGGTCACCAGCTCGGAGGTGCCCCCGTCCACCACGGAGAACGCCGAGTCCATCCCCTTGAGCAGCACATCCTGCAGGAACCCGGACAGCAGCAGCAGGCTGACCCCGACCACGACCACCCAGCCGATGGCGCGGGCTGCCCGCCGCCCGATCCACCGGGACAGCAGCCCCCACAACCACCGGTAGATTCCCCGGAGTCCCCGCCCGATCCCGACCAGCAACACGAAGACCAGTGCGGCTACCACAGGTAGCAGCAGCTTGGACCAGAAGGGCTCGGGCGATGCGGACATCATGTCGCGCAGCTGGCCCTGCCACCGCTGGCCGAGCAACCAGCACACCACCAACAGCACGGCACCGACGACGAAGAACACCTGCCAGGACCGTTTGCGGGCCGGGCGCGGCGACCGGTCCGGGAAGGTCCGCCAGACGTAGGCGCCGATCAGGCCGATGCCGTACCCGATCGCGGCGGCGATCCCGCACACCACGCCCTGCAGCAGTCCCGGACGCGGAACCAACGACGGGCTGAACGACAGGCAGGCGAACACCAAGGCGGTCCAGGAGCCGGGCAGCGTGTAGCGGAACCACGCCCCGCGACGCGGCGGGCGATCGGCGGAGTCACCCCGGACCCGGCCGGCGGAGTCGCTCGCCGGCTCGTCGCTCGCCGGCTCGTCGCGCACCTGCTCGGTCGTCATGCTTGTCTCCTTCCAGGAGGCAATCCGCCCACACAAACTCGGGCGGACTCCAGGTCATCGGGTTACCGCCGTGATCGAAGCGTGCCGTCCCCGCCGAGAACGAGGTTCTCGGCCCCGGCCGGGCCGTCGAATGTGACGCTGACATCTCCGGATTCGCCGGGCGGGGTCCGGACCGTGATGGTGCGTGCCGTGCTGGACCCGATCAGCTCGGCGAGCCGGTCGGCCAGTTGTCGCTGGATCCGCGGCCGGCCCGGTGACGGTTCGCCGAGGACCGTGACGACGACGCCGGCGCGCCGCCGATCGGCAATGGCGTCGTTAAGACGGGTGTCCTGGAGGTGTGGCGATCGGATCCGGTCGCGGGTGGCGCCCTCCACGACGACGAGTTCGCGCCGCAACTCGTCGTCGATGTCGGCACCGTCCGCGAGGCGGCTCAGCAGCGGGGTCACCTCCTCACGGATCACCACGAGTTCCCGTTCGAACGCCCGCCGGGCCTCCCGCGCCGCGTCCGCGGCTCGCTGCGCCTCCGCCGCCACCGATCGATGGGCGCGTTCACTGCGGACGATGCGCGTGAGGGCGAACTGCCACGACAGGCCGAGGCCGAACGACATGACCGGCACGGCCAACAGATCCAGGACGCCGACCATCGGCTGCCCGTCCACCAGCCCCCACCACACGGCGGCCGTCACCTGGGCGGCCCCGCCCACCAGCCCGACGGCGATGTTGCCGCGGGCGACAAGGAGCGCGAGCAGGTACCCGGCGAAATCGAACAGCCAGATCTCCTCGGCCGCCGCGGCGCTGACGAGAACGATCGACGACACGGTCAGCGCACAGGCGGCGACGCCGACCGCCCGAGCGGGTTCCAACGGGGCGTCCTGGGGTGCCGTGAGCAGGACCGCGCCGCCGAGCGCCACCGCGTAGGCCAGCAGCGTGCTCGGGTGCAGCGGCACCAGGGTCCCGTTGATCACGCCGTGCGCGACCCCCGTCACCCACACGAACGTCAGCGCCCAGCGCGTGCCACGAGTTGCCAGGCCCGTCGCACCCGTTCCGGTTGCGGTCAGCCTTTCCAGCGGAGCGTCACCTCCGTGCCGTCGGTCGGACTCGATCGGATCTGTGCCGACCCACGGATCCGGGCCATTCGACCCTGAATGCTCGACCGCAGCCCCACCCGCTCGGCCGAGATCGTCGTCGGATCGAAACCGGGTCCGTCGTCACGGATTCGGATGGTCAATGTGCGGTCGCCCGCCTGGATCTCCACCGTCGCCGAGGCGCCGCCGCCCGCGTGCCGCAGGACGTTGCGGAGCGATTCCGCGACGGCCAGCAGCATGGCGTCGAGGACCCGCCCCGGCACGCTTCCGGGCCCCTGTGCGGTTGCGCAGACGCGGGCAGTCGGGTGCACCCGGCGCACGACGGACTCGGCTTCGGCAACGGCGGTCTGCACGGGGACCGGCTCGTCCGGAGGGCGCAATCGGTCGCCCGGCCTGTTCAGCACAACCAGTGCCTCGCGCGCCTCGTCCCGAAGCACCGCCGGAGCCGGGCCGTGGAACAGGGTGGCCGCGGTCAACACGCTGAGCACCTCGTCGTGCACCAAGCGGGCCAACTCCTCCTGGTGTTCCGCCGCCGCGGCCTCCCGCGCCCGCTCCTCGGAACGGATTCGGGCCTGCTCCTCGGCCGACCGGAGCACCCCGAGACGACGGCGTATCGCCAGGAAGATCGCCGTGAACGCAACGTTGCCCATGTGCAGCGGCGTGGATGCGGCAACCACATCCGGCACGAACCCCAGGAACAACCAGGCGGAGAGCGCCACCGTCGTCCCGAAGGCCACCCCGGCGACAACCGCCGCCCGGACCGGCACAACCAGCACCAGGTAGCTGACAGCCAGCGGCTCCAGGGACCAGACCCAGGGCCGAAGGTCGGGATCAGTGCCCGTGAAGGCGCCGAAGGTCCACAGCTGCAGGACAAGCAGGACCGCGGGGATGACCGTCCACATGATCCGCAGCGCCCGCATCGGCAGCACGCCGCCGAACAGGGCCATGACCACGACGAGCACCACCAGTGACAGGCCGGCAACGGACCACCACACTGCAAAATCCGGGATCTGCGCGATCGCCAACGGGGTCCGTCCGGCGATGATCACCAGGCCGCCGAGCGAGATCACTCGGCCGACAAGCCGGTCCGTGCGCTCCTGCGCCTGCATCGAGTTCCCGCCGGTGACCGCATCGTTCGTGCGGATCCGATCGAGGCGACCGTCCCGGACCGTCCCACCGGTCAGGTTCATGTTTCGTATGGTAAGTGCAGGGCCGGACAAACCACGTTCCGAACATTTACCGAGCGGGTGGACCGGCGACCGGATCGCCCATCGGGCTCGGATTTGGAAAGAGGTCGCCACATGCGTGCTCGTGTCGGGATCGTGGACGATCACCCGGCGATCATCCTTGGCACGACAGCGATCCTGAACGCGCAGCCGGACATGCATGTCGTCGCAATCGGTGCGACCGTCGCCGAATTGCTCACCTTGCGCCTTCGTCTGGATGTCGTTCTGCTCGATCTTGTGCTGGCCGACGGCAGTTCGCCGGCCGAGAACGTGAACGGGCTTGCACCCGTCGCGACCCACATCATCGCCTTCACCTCCGGGGACCGTCCGCGGCTGGTGCGGGAGGCGGCCGCGGCCGGCGTAATGGGCATGATCCGCAAGACCGAGGATCCGATGACACTGGTGGCATCGGTGCGCGCCATCCTCGGCGGGAACGTCGTCGCGTCCGCGGATTGGGCAGCTGCGCTCGAGGCCGACGTGGAGTTCGTCGACGCGAAACTCAGTAACCGCGAGGCCGAGGTACTCGCCCTCTACGCGTCCGGCGAGACCGCAGACCGCGTCGCGGCACAACTGTACATCTCCCGCGAGACGGTCCTTGATCACATCCGGCGCATCCGGGCCAAGTATGCGGCAGCCGATCGTCCGGCTCGCACCAAGATCGACTTGTATCGGCGGGCGATGGAGGACGGCATCGTCACCCCCGACCCGTCACGCCACACCCGCTGAACCGCCGCGCGCGGCGCCGCACAACCGTGGCCTTTCATCGCCGGCAGACGGCCGATCGCCCACCGGTTGTGGGTGAGCATGCGCGCGATGACGACCGTGGAACCCCGAGAACCGGGGGATTTCGCGGACGCTTCTTCCGCCGCTCGCACCCCGAGTGCTTTGCTTGGTAACCCGAGCGCGACCTCGGTGGACCGCTGCGTCAACGTTGTCCACCGGATCCGCGACATGACCACGACACACCGGAGAAGAAATGCCACAGCGCGCCCCACACCGAGCAGCCCTCGCGGCGGCGATCGGTGCCACCGCTTTGGTCATGAGCGCCTGCGGGTCGAGCGGCACGGCGGCGCCGACGGTGACCGTCACCGTCACACCCGATGTGGCACAGAATCTCTCGTCGGCAGCGTCCTCGGTGCGGGAAGCCGTCGAGCCGGTCGAGGAGATCTCGTCCGTGAATGCCGCGCGCGCGATCGACATCGCGCTGGGGGTCAGCCCCGGCGCCGTGGTCGCGCTCGAACAGGGCCGTGAGCGGCTCAGGCCGGTCTGGGAGGTTCTTGTTAGGTCCGAGGGCGGGGCGGGGACCGAGGTGTACGTCCACCGCACCTCCGGCGAGATCGTCAACCAGGAACCCGAGGAGGTGCCGTTCCTGGCTCGCAACGGCGCCCCGGCGTTCACCGCCGCGCAGGCGGTCCAAGCCGCCGAGACGGCGATCGCGGGTGGATCGGTCATCGAGCTGACGCTCGGTCTCGAGGGGACCCGTACGGTCTGGGAAGCCGACGTCTACCGGGCCGGTGCGCCGAACATGGAGCTCGATATCGCTGCCGACACCGGTGACATTCTCAAGCAGGAGCAGGACTGAGTGGGCTGCCAGGTCGGCCACACCGTGCGTGGGTCCTGCCGCTGCGTCCACGGGTCGACGATCCCCCGACCTGAGGGATGCAGGTCGTCCGGCGCCGCACCCGAGATGATTGCAGCGCCTTCGATTCCGCGGGAGTGCGCGCGGGAGTCGTTGGATGACATATCAATTCGCTCGACCGCATGCGCGGGTGGCCGGCCTCCAGGGGCAACCCGGTGAGCTCGGCAGGAGGTCGGCCGGATGACCGATCCGGGCCCGAGGTGGGCAACGCTGACCTGCCGGCGGGGGATCCGGACATTCTGGGACCCGTCGACGTCGTCGTCGTCGAGTTCCCCGGCGGAACCGTCGGCGGCACGGGGTTCGATCGGTTGCGGGCTCTCGCCGACACCGGCGTCGTCCGCATTCTGGATCTGGAGTTCGTATCCCGCCTGCGGGACGGATCGGTCGTGTCCGTCGACGTCCGGGACGTCGCGGTCGCCGGTGGTGTCGACCTGACGTCGTTCGCCGGTTCCGACAGCAGCCTGGTAGACGCGACCGACCTGCACGTCCTGCACGAGTCGATCAGCCCCGGAAGCGTCGCCGCGGTGCTGGTGTACGAGGAACAGGTCCTGAATCCGGTGGTCGCGGCCTGGCAGTCCGCCGGCGCTCGGCTGGCGTTGGTCGGTCACCTCGATCCGGCCGATCTCGACGAGGTGTTGGACGCGACCGACGATGCCGAGGAGGGCAACTGATGGGCCTGCTGAAGACCGCCGCCGCGGTAGCGGTGGCCAGTTCGGTGCACGGCCGGGTCCAGCGGCGCCAGCAGCGGCGGTGGGCCGCCCAGGACGAGGCTCGTGCCGCAGTGCCGCCCGCAGTGCCGGCGCCTGCCACGGCGCCTGTGGTGGCAACGCCGCAGCCCGCGGTGGCGGCACCGGCTCCGGCGGTCGACATGGCAACCAAGCTCGCTCAGCTGCAACAGCTGGGCGAGTTGCGGTCCGCGGGAGTGCTGACCGACGCCGAGTTCCAGGCACAGAAATCGGCGATCATGGCCCAGTAGGCCGGGCGAACTCCGGCCGCTCGTCACCTGGTCGAGGGGCAGAGGTGACCGTGGGTGGATGACCACCTTTCGCGATTCCCGAATCGGGTGGTCTTGTTTCGATTTCCCGATCCCACGACGTAAATTGAATCCGAATCGACGCGCAAAGATGCGCTGCGTTCGGCGTGAACTCAGGGGGGAGGGAATCAGTCATGCCGTCGGGCACAGATTTCCTCACTCCCGCCTGGCGTCGGCGATTGCTTCGCGGTGCCGCGATCGTCGGGATCGCGGCCGGCGCCTGGTTGTTCGGGGCGGCGGCCGCCTCGGCATCCGCGCCTGACCTTCAAACCCCTCTCGGTGCCACCGTCGAGGCGGCGACGGACGGCGTGCGCGACACATCCGACTCCGTTGGGGACGTTCGCGCCCGGGTATCCGATCATGTCGGTGACGTGACAGAGCCGGTCATTCGCACGGTCTCGGATGTGACCACGCCCATCGCTGCGCAGGTCGCCGAGCCCGTCCGACCGATCGCCGAGAGCGTCGCCGACGTCGTCGATCCGGTGGTCGAAGGCCTGGCGCCGGTTGAGCAGGCCGTCGTCGCGGCGACGGGCCCGGTGACCGACATGGTGAACCTCGACCCGGTCGAACCGGTGATCGGCACGGTCGGTGGAGTGGTCGGGCAGGTCGCGCAGGCGGTGGAGCCGGCGACCGGGGCCCTTCAACCGGTGCTCGATGCGGTCGACCCGGTGACGGCGGCGACGCAGCCCGTGGTGGACGCGGTCCAGCCTGTCATCGACGCGGCGAATCCCGTGGTCGATGTCATCGAGCCTGCGGTCCCGGTCATCGAGCCTGCGGTCCCGGAGCCTGCGGTCCCGGTCATCGAGGTCGTGGCTCCGGTCGTCCCGGACATCGAGGTCCTGGCTCCGGTGGTTCCGGATCGTACGGGCCCACCTGCGCAGGACCTCGGGGCGTCCTCATCCGCACCGAATCCGCAGGCCGCGGACGGGAAATCGACCGCGAACGTAGGGTCCGAGACCGAGACGGCGACGTCCTCCGAGCCGGACACGTTCCAGTTCGCGGCGTTGACGGTCGAGGGTAGGACCGCGCTTGGTGACAACGTGATCGCGGCTACCGCCGCCGGTCCGAACGACGTCACGTGGCCCGCTCTGTCCCCCGCGGATCCGGGGCCCGGCTCCGACCCGGTCGACCCGGCCCGACCCACCGGCCCGCCCGTCGCCGGCGGAGCAGTCGGCTGTGGGACCAACGCCGGGGGTGGAGCCGGTCCCGGCGGTGGTGGCAACCCGGCGGCCGCCCTCGTCGACGTCGTCGCCGGACCCGACGCCGAATGCGGAACCGTCCACGCCCAAAACGCTTCAGCCCTGCCGGACCGATCGGATGAGCCCGGCGCCTCTCCCGACTGATCTCATCTCTACCTGAACCGGCCCACCGGCATCTGCGGTGGATTTCCGGGCATCTTCGTCGCTGTGTGCGTGGAATGTCCACGCGCAATTCCAGGCTGCGCTCCGGCGCACGCAAATCAACGACAAAGTGTGATTTCTCGGGAGAGATGAAAATGAACTCATGGCTTCGACGAGGGCTGCTCTTGGCCGCACTCGGGGTAGGAACAATGCTGGGTGGAGCCGGCCTGGCCGGCGCCGACGAGGTACCGAGCGATGGTGCAGGCGGCCTGCTGGCGGCTTCCGTCACCGTCTCCGATGTGACCGTCGACGTGCTCGGGGGCACGCCCGCACGAGTGGAATCACCGGCAGCCGGCCCGGACGACGGAGAAGGGACGCGAGACCTGGTCACCGTCCCGGTTCGGGTCTCCGACATCGACATCGATGTGCTGGGCGATCAGGTCGCGTCCGAACACGAACCGGATGCGTCCTCGGGCTTGCCGGCCCCGGTCGGCGACTGGACAGGTCGGCCCGACACATCCCTGGTTGACGCGCCCGTTCAGATTGACGACGTGAACGTGCATGTGCTGTCAGGGAACACGGACCAGCCGCAGCCACCGAACGATGGGATGCCGGCGTCGTCCGACGATGACGGCGGCCCGGTCGAGGCAGCTGTGGTCGTGTCCGACGTCTCCGTCTCGGTGCTGGGATCGGAAGGCGACGAGGCCGGAGCAGCCGGGTCGGGGACCGTCGACCAGGTCGCCCCGAACCCCGAAGATCAGTCGCTGGTGAACGCACCCGTGACGGTCTGCGGAATCGGCGCCGGAATCGCAGGCGACGCGGGCACCTCCTGCGCAACACCACCCACACAACAAGGCAACGCCCTGATCGCGGCACCCGTCACCGTCTGCGGAATCGGCGCAGGCATCCTCGGCGACGCGTCGGCAGACTGCCAGCCACCCACTGACTCGGGCACCGGCAGCAACGCCCTGGTCAACGCACCCGTCACCGTCTGCGGAATCGGCGCCGGAATCGCAGGCGACGCGGGCACCTCCTGCGCAACAC
>CAYZBB010000130.1:10531-16625 GCA_964476495.1 uncultured Actinomycetes bacterium
CACCCACACAACAAGGCAACGCACTGATCGCGGCACCCGTCACCGTCTGCGGAATCGGCGCCGGAATCGCAGGCGACGCCACCGCCGACTGCCAGTCACCCACCAACCCCGGCACCGGCGGCAACGCCCTGGTGAACGCACCCGTGACGGTCTGCGGAATCGGCGTCGGTGTCCTGGGCGTTGCGTCGGCCGACTGTGGAACGACCCCGCTCGCACCGCCCACCGATCCGACCGATCCCACCGACCCGACCGACCCGACCGACCCCACCGACCCCACCGACCCCACCGACCCGACCGACCCGACCGACCCGACGGATCCCACCGACCCATCGAGCCCGACCGATCCTGCCGGGAACACCGGTCCGGATGCCGCGCCGGACTCGCCGACCCTCGGTCCGGTCTGGATCGGTCCGAGCGCTCTGCGACCGGTCCAGTCGCCCGCTGCGCACGATCCTGCGCCGGGTACGCCGACCACGGCCATCGCAGCGATTCAGTCGCTCGACAGGTCCTCGATCAGCTCGGCCGGTTCGGACGTCACGACCGCTTCGGGGAGCTCGGGGCTGGCCTACACAGGCACCCCGACCGCAGCCGCGCTTGGCCTCGGATTGCTCCTGCTCCTGGCCGGCGGTGCGCTGCTGATGATGCGTGGGCGACGGCGAACAGCCTGAGGCGGGACCACTGAACCCGCCTGGGCGACCGCGGTCGCCCATGCGGGCCTCCAGTCCCACCGTGCCGGCCCACGTCGCACCACGCCGGTGGACGTCGCACCCCCCCAGCGGGGGGCGCCGGCCCCCAGGGGGGTGCGACCCGCCAGACCACCGCGCGACCTTCCCTGCGCTGATGCAACCCTGACGTCGGCGATGCGAGCCAGTGCGCAGCGAGACCCGCTCCCGGCCTCCGCCAGCTCTCCGGACGATCCGCGGCAGGATTCGATCATGATCAACGGCACGTCGTACGTTCTCGTGAAGTCTCGTGCGGGGCCGCGAAGTGGCGTGACATCGAACTTCGCGGTGCGCTACGCGACCCGAACGACCTGAACCACCTGGCGTTCACCGCCGCGATCGATCCCGTTCGGCTGTCCGTGCAGGCGGGTCTGCAGCAAGCGGCGGGGTCCGATCCACCGGCCCGCTTCGATCGTCCGACGGACCGGCCACGGTCAACGCCAGCCACAACTCACTGCGCACGGTCGGGGAGTCCAGGTCACGACCCAGCAGTTCACCGGCCAGCCCCATCCGCCGGCGCAGCGTGTGCCGGTGCACGCCGAGTGCCGCGGCGGCCGGGTCCCATTGACCGTGGCGAGCAAGCCAGGCCTGCAACGACGCCACCAAATCGCCGCGACCGGCCCGGTCATGCTCGATCAGCGGCGCCAGCAGCGATTCGGCGAACGCCGTGGCCAGCGCCGGCTTCCAGAGCCGGGCGATGCCCGCGGCCGCCATCGCGTCGAATCGCACGATCGGCTCCCCGCGGTCACGGGCGTCGTCCGCGGCATGTCGGGCCTGCTCCCGGGCCCGGGCGAGACGGTCTGCGCTCGTCGGCGCGGACAGGCCGACCATCCGGCCGGTGTGGACCAGGCGCTCGGCGGCGGCCGCGGCCTCGGCGGCCGACGCGACGACCACCAACTCGCCGGCGAACTCGGCGGCCGGCGCCGGCTCCGCGACCGATCCAGGGCCGGTCACCGGAACCTGGTCCGTGCCGGCAAACCTATCGTCGGCGCTTCGGGCGGCGGGGCGGTCAGCAGATCTCGAGAGGGCCACAATGACGACGACCGGATCGTCCGGGAATGTCGAACCCACCCGCGCGAGCACGGACCTGGCCAGGTCCAGGTGTCCGGCCAGGGCGAGTTCGAGGGCGGCCGCGTTCACCGAGGCGACCGCCCCGGCGGCACCGGCGTCCTGCTCGAAGCCGAGGGTCAGCAGCACCACCGCGGTGTTCACCAAATGCCGGTCCGATGCGGTCAGCGGCCCCGGCCGACCGACCGCGAGGTAGGCACGGCGCGGCCTCCCGGTTCCGACCGGCTGCAGGCTCACGCTGTCCCGGCCGACCTCGAAGCCCACGCCGACCGAACCGCGATGCTCGCGCAGCCTGGCCACCTCCATCGCAACCGCAGGCAGCACGCCAGCCGTCGGGTGGCCGCCCGACGCCACCGGCTCTCCCCGGCCGTCGACCAGCACCACCCACCCGTCGACCTTGCGGGCCAGCAACAAGATCAGGCGATCCGGCGCCTGCGGTGACAGCGCCGCCCTCGTCAGTTCCTGCTGCGCGGTGAACGTGCGGGTGACCGCCGCATACTCGTCGGCGGCCAGCGCCCGCGACACCGCTCGGCTCAGCGCGATGAACGGGGTGCGCCGCGGCACCTCCAGCACCGGCAGACCCATGCGGTCCGCCGCCGAAACCAGGCCGCCCGGGATCTCCTGGAAGCTCAGCCCCACCCCGAAGCCCAAACCCAGGACACCCACTCGGCAGAGACTGTTGACGTACTGGTCCAGGTCGACGTCGGGCCGGACGAACAGTCCTGTCGTCAGCAGCAACTCCCCGCCGGACAGGAAGGGCGTCGGGTCGTTCAGCTCGCTCACGTGGACCCAGGTGATCGGACGGTCGGCCGCACCGGTACCGGCGACGATCCGCACGCCGAGCTCCGGTTGAGCGGCGAGCGCACGCACGGTCAGCGCCACGCCAAATGCTCCACTCTGTCTATCTGATCTTCAGCAATGTGCCACTTCTTACCATTTCCCGCCAACCAGGATTCCGGAAGGCTGGACACCGACGAATCGACGCATGCATCGCCGCGGCCCACCCACCGACCTACCGGCGGAGTCAAGTCACCGAGAACAGGAGCACCTTCATGACCACCACGCTGCCCACCCCGGTGTCGGCCGCCCCGTCGGATCTGCCCCAGGAACGCCGGATCGTCACCGAACTGCCCGGGCCCCGCTCCCGCGAACTGTTCGCCCGCAGGCAGAGCGCGGTCTCCACCGGCGTCGGCACCGCCTTCCCGGTGTTCATCGAGCGCGCGGGTGGGGGTGTGCTGGTCGACGTCGACGGCAACTCGCTGATCGACCTGGGCTCGGGCATCGCGGTCACCAGCGTCGGAAACTCCGCGCCCAGGGTGGTGCAGGCGGTCACCGACCAGGTCGCCGCGTTCACCCACACCTGTTTCATGATCACCCCGTACGAGGGGTACGTGGAGGTCTGCGAGCAACTGGCCGAGCTCACCCCGGGCGACCACGCGAAGCGCTCGGCGCTGTTCAACTCGGGTTCCGAGGCGGTGGAGAACGCCGTCAAGATCGCCCGGCATGCCACCGGCCGCTCCGCGGTCGTGGTGTTCGACCACGCGTACCACGGACGCACCAACCTGACGATGGCGCTCACCGCGAAGAACATGCCGTACAAGCACCGGTTCGGGCCGTTCGCCGGGGAGATCTACCGGATGCCCATGTCCTACCCGTTCCGCGACGGCGGTCTGTCCGGTGCGGCCGCTGCGACGAAGGCGATCGACCAGATCAAGGTCCAGGTCGGCGCGGACAACGTCGCCGCTGTGCTGATCGAGCCGATCCAGGGCGAGGGCGGCTTCGTGGTGCCGGCGGAGGGCTTCCTGCCGGCGGTCGCCGCCTGGTGCAGGGACAACGGCATCGTGTTCATCGCCGACGAGATCCAGACCGGATTCTGCCGCACCGGCGACTGGTTCGCCTCGGAGCACGAGGGCGTCGTACCCGACCTGATCACCACGGCCAAGGGCATCGCCGGGGGACTGCCGCTGGCCGCGGTCACCGGCCGCGCCGAACTGATGGACGCCGTGCACGCCGGCGGCCTGGGCGGCACCTACGGCGGCAACCCGGTCGCCTGCGCCGCCGCGTTGGGCACCATCGCCACCATGCGCGAGCTGAACCTGTCCGGCGCCGCCCGCGCGATCGAGGCCACCATGCTGCCCCGGCTGCGCGCGCTGCAGGCCAGGCATGCCGCCATCGGCGACATCCGCGGCCGGGGCGCGATGATCGCCGTCGAACTGGTCAAGCCCGGCACCACCGAGCCGGACGCCGCCCTCACCGGGGCACTCGCGAAGGCGTGCCACGCACAGGGCGTCGTCGTGCTCACCGCGGGGACCTTCGGCAACGTGTTGCGATTCCTGCCCCCGCTGGTGATCCCGCCGGCGCTGCTGGCCGAGGGTCTCGACGTCATCGAGTCCGCCTTCGACCAGCTGACCTGACCAGGGGCCCGAAGGAGAAGGATGACGATCATGACTGTCACCGACGAAACCGTTTCCCGCGTACTGAATGCCGTACCCAAGGGGCTGCTGATCGGCGGAAAGTGGATCAGCACCGAAAAGACGATCGACGTGGAGGACCCGTCGACAGGACGGACCATCGCCCAGGTCGCCGACGCCACCCCGGAACAGGGCATCGAGGCGCTCGACGCCGCCGTCGCCGCTGCCGACGACTGGGCGGCCACCGACCCGCGGGCGCGTGGGGAGATCCTGCGGCGGGCGTTCGAGCTGCTCACCGAACGGGCGGAGGACATCGCCCTGCTGATGACCCTGGAGATGGGCAAGCCGTTGGCCGAGGCGCGCGGCGAGGTGACCTACGGTGCGGAGTTCTTCCGCTGGTTCTCCGAGGAAGCCGTCCGCATCGACGGCCGCTACAGCGTCGCGCCCTCCGGCGGCACTCGATTGCTGACGATGAAGCAACCGGTCGGCCCGGTCTACGCGATCACCCCGTGGAACTTCCCACTTGCCATGGGCACCCGCAAGCTCGGCCCCGCCATCGCCGCCGGCTGCACCACGGTGGTCAAGCCGGCAGGGCAAACCCCGCTGACCACTCTGGCCCTGGCCGCGATTCTGATCGAGGCCGGCCTGCCGGACGGAGTGGTCAACGTGATCACCACGTCGACATCGGGTCGGGTGTCCGCGCCGATCATCGCCGACCCTCGGCTGCGCAAGCTGACCTTCACCGGTTCCACCGAGGTCGGACGCAAGCTCATCGAGCAGTCCGCCCGGGGTGTGCTCAAGGTGTCGATGGAACTGGGTGGCAACGCCCCGTTCCTGGTCTTCGCCGACGCCGACCTGGACAAGGCGGTGGACGGCGCGATGCTGGCAAAGATGCGCAACATCGGCGAGGCCTGCACCGCCGCGAACCGGTTCATCGTGCATTCCTCGGTGGCCGGCGAGTTCGCCCGCAGGCTGGCCGAGCGGATGGGCGCGATGACCATCGGGCGCGGCATCGAGGACGGCGTCCAGGTCGGCCCGCTGATCGACGGCGCCGCCGTCGACAAGGTCACCGAACTGGTGGCCGACGCGGTCGAGCGCGGCGCCAGCGTGCTCACCGGGGGCCAGGCCCTCGACGGTCCTGGCCACTTCTACCAGCCCACCGTCCTGGCGGGTGTGGGCGCCGACGCCCGGGTGTTCACCGAGGAGATCTTCGGCCCGGTCGCCCCCATCTGGACCTTCGACACCGACGAGGAGGCCATCGCCAAGGCCAATGACACCGAGTTCGGCCTGGTCGCCTACGCCTTCACAGAGACGTTGAGCCGCGCCATCACCGTCGCCGAGAGTCTCGAAACCGGCATGGTCGGCATCAACCAGGGCATCGTGTCGAACCCGGCCGCCCCGTTCGGCGGCGTCAAGGCCTCCGGACTGGGCCGCGAGGGCGGCACCGAGGGCATCGACGAGTATCTGGAGACCAAGTACGTCGGGATCAGGCTGTAGCCGACCCGTATCTATAGCCGACCCGTATCTGCAGCCGACCCGTATCTGCAGCCGACCCGTATCGGTCCCGGACGCGCCCCGGCCGGGTGGCGGGTACTCCTGCCACCCGGCGAGTCGATCGTGATCTACGCCACTTCGGATGCGGTGTCGCCGCCGGCCGGGCCACCCGTCATCTCCCCGCAATCTGCGATGCGGTAGGACCTTACGTTGCCGCCTGCGCTGGTGCCGGCGTTGCTGTCCCGCTGGTCAGCAAACACCCGCGCACGGTCTGCCAGGCACGCGGCGACGGTAGATGATGGGCACCTCGACTCGATGGAGGAAGCATGTCGAACGGGCGGCACCGGGTGGTTGTGGTCGGCGGCGGGTTCGGCGGGTTGAATGCGACCCGCTATCTCA
>CAYZBB010000131.1:0-6926 GCA_964476495.1 uncultured Actinomycetes bacterium
CGCCCCGGGTGACGCCGAGCGGTACGAACGGCAACTGACGCAGGCAGACCTCGGGCTCGTGGGGTACCCCTCCGCTGCGTTCAGGAGCACGACCGCGCCCCCCTTCCCGCCCCGTCCCCTGGATAGGGGGGAGCTGACCCGTAACGGGCTCCGGTTCGTGGGTATCTCCCCGGGATTTGTCCCGTGGAAAGCCTCGCAACGCGACTTCGCCCGGTTCTGCCGCGAATTCGACCGGCGCTACGGGTCGCGCTCGGGACGGTACCCGTACGATGACGGCTACCGTCGGGTGCAGCCCCCCGAGGGGGTTTACCGGAGCGGGGTCCCCCATGTGGGCCTCCGCGAGGCGGGGTTCTTCACGTACGTCGCGCGCTCGGAGGGCGAGCTCGGCGAGTACCCCGAGGTGCCCGAGGCTCCGAACGGCGCTGTCTACGCGTCGCCGCGCGGGCCGACCGCGAACGACGCAGCGCGGGCGCGCTACTGCCGCGGCGACCGCGCCACGTACGTCGACCCCAACGCGTTCCGTACCTGGTACCTGTTTCCTGACCCGGCCCCGTCCGGCCGGGGGTGGTACAAGGTCCGAGAGGCGGCCTACGCGACCGTGGTGAACGCGCGGGGGGAGGCCGGGTTGTGGGTGGCGCAGGGACGCGGCGAGCTTCGCGCCCCCTACTGGTCGCCGCTCCCGTGTTCGGCCTGCGGAACCCTGGACCGTCCGGCCCGGATGGTGCCGGCCGCGACGGGCCGGCCGCCGACCATCCCCCTGTGCGACTCCTGCGCTGTCCGCCGCTGCGCCTGCGGCCGGATGACCGGGTCCTACCCGCACGACAACGGGCACCTCTGCACTTCGTGCGCCGCCCCCATGGGGTTGGTCTACTGTCACTCCTGCGCTCGGTACGCCACGGAGGGTCACCATCACTGCGGTGCCTGCGGGCGCGCCTCCGAATCGGACTTGTGTATGTGTGGTCACGCGAGGATCAGGAACTACACCGACCGCGCGGCCGGGTCCCTGCCGCCCCTCGGCAAGGGGCCGCTTTGGTTCGGAGTCGAATTGGAGCAGGAGGTAGACCGTACCGAGCACGAATCCAAGGTGGCCGGCAACGCGCTTCGGGTTCTGGGCACCGACTACGCTATCGTGAAAAGCGACAGCAGCATCTACCACGGATTCGAGCTCGTTACGGCCCGCGCAACCCTGTCGGAACACCGCGCCCGGTTGACCAGCACGGGTGTATGGCGCAACTGCACCGACAATCACCCCAACTGTGGCATGCACGTCCATGTGAGCCGGGCGGCCCTTACTCAGTTGCAGCTCGGCAAGATGTTGGTCTTCGTGAACGAGCCCGCTAATCAGGGGTTCGTCGAGTCCGTCGCCGGCCGCAACTCTGAGCAGTATGCTCGGATTGCAAAGAAAAAGGCGACGGATATCAAGCGGTCGCGGGACCGCTACCAGGCCTTGAACCTGGTAAACTCTGCCACTGTGGAATTCCGCATCTTTGCGGGTTCGACCATTCCCGAAGTTATCATGGGCCGGCTCGAATGGGTGGACGCCGTGGTGGCATACTGCGCCGTCGCATCCCTTCGTGCTCTCGGCTGGCGCGCGTTCGTTGACTGGGCGCTTGCCCAGCCCGACGCGCGCAAGCGCTGGCCGTGCCTGGTTCCGTGGCTCGAATCCTACGGCCGCTCGCGCGCCACCCTGTCCGGACATCCCATCCGTGGGCGCGAGGACGAGGACGAGGACGAGGACGAGGACGAGGACGAGGACGAATTCTAGCAGATAGCGCACGTCGGACCGCCGACCCTGGGTTCACGACCCAGCGTGCGCCTTAGGAGGCAGAGACAATGTGTCTTATCGTCGACCGCCCGCCCGGTGCTACCATCCCGGATGACCACCTTCGCAACGGAATCGATGCGAACCCCGACGGATGGGGCGTCATGTACCCGGGCGATGACCCCAGCGGCGCCCCGGAAGTCCCGGGCTTGGTCATCCGTCGGGGCATGACCGAGTCCGGATTCTGGAATGCGTACCGCGCGGTACCGCCGGATGTGAGGCTCGGCATTCACTTCCGCTGGGCAACGCACGGTGCGCGGTCCGTGGACAATGCACACCCGTTCGTGCACCGTGGGGCCGCGGTCGCGGTCATGCACAACGGGGTCATCAGTGTTCCGTGCGGCGACCCCGCCCGCTCCGATACGTACCACTACGTGTCGGGCGTGCTTGGACCGTGGCTCGTGCAGTACCCGGACGGACTCAATTGGGCCGACGAAATCATCGCACCTCACGTGTCCGGGTCGCGGTTGCTGGTGTTCCGTGCGGACGGCAGCGCCGTTCGGGTGAACGGCGAGTCTGGTACCGTCATCGACGGTATCTGGTACTCTAACGAATCGTCCATCCGTCCCGAGCCGTACAGGCCGAGCCGCTGGACCGGGAGGCTGACCCCCTACCGGTCGGACGGATGGGGGGACGATTCCGGGGATGACGAATTCAGCGCCCCGTGGCGCGACGCTTTCCGGCCCAAGCGGGTCGCGCCGCCGGTCGACTCGGAGTCCATGTGGGGACGGGTGCGGCAGGTGCGCGCCATGCTCCACAATATCGAGCGCAACCGGGGGGCAAGGAAGGCGGAAGAGCTTGCGTGGCAAATGACTGCCTCGCGCAAACCCCACGTAGTCCGTGCGGCGTGGCAATACCTGGGCTTTCCCGAGGGGGACCCCACCCTGGGGTAGCAGCCCCGCCCCGTACCACCGGCCCGTACCCCGCAAGGGGACGGGCCTTAGGTGTCAGGAGGAATGATGAATCTCGTTGACGTCC
The DNA here is from genome assembly GCA_964476495.1 of uncultured Actinomycetes bacterium. Classification (GTDB taxonomy): domain Bacteria; phylum Actinomycetota; class Actinomycetes; order Mycobacteriales; family Nakamurellaceae; genus Nakamurella. The sequence continues at coordinate 2,801 of CAYZBB010000131.1, forward strand.
TTTCGCTGGCCGCAGTAGTGTTTTGCGGCGTGGCGCTGGCGTACCTGACGCTCACTGGGCCGCCGTGCCGTTGCGGGTCCGATGACCATCGCTGACAGCGTGTGGTGGGTCACGCTGGCGCTGGTAGCCGGCGCAACCCGCGACCCGGTGGTGGTCCTGGTACTGGTGCTGGCGTTCGCCTTCCGATATCGGGTGAGGTAAGCGCACGTCGGACCGCCGACGCTGGGTTCGTGGCCCAGCGTGCGCCTTCAGGAGGGAGTGTGTACTACAAAATCGTGGTCCCTGGCCCGGAGCCGGGTACCTATCTTTCGTGCCACGGTGGCACGCATACGTGGGCTCCGGGCGTCACGTACGGCCCCGTCCCTGTGCGTCCGTGCTACAGCGGGTTTCACGCATGCCGCCAGGCGGACCTGTCTGTGTGGATTACCGACGGGATGGTCGTGTTCGAAGTCGAGCTGGCCGATGTGGTTGAGGCCGGCGACAAGGTCGTAGGCAGTACCGCTACGCTCGGCCGCTGTCTCGGTACCCTCACGCGTGAGGGGACGGCCGAGCTCGCGCGCCGGTGTGCGGTGCGTGCGCAGGGGTATGCGGCGTCCGCCGCCTCCCGTGCCGCCGATGCCTACTATGCCGCCCGCCGGTGTGCGGTCCGTGCCAGGGGATACGCCGCCTACGCCGCCGCCGCCGCCGCCGATGCCTACTATGCCGCCCGCGCCGACGCCGACGCCGCCGCCGCCCGCGCCGACGCCGACGCCGCCGCCGCCTACGCCGCCTACGCCGCCGCCGCCGCCGCCGCCGATGCCTACTATGCCGCCGCCCGCGCCGACGCCGCCGACGCCGCCGCCTACGCCGCCTACGCCGCCGCCTCCCGGAACGAGCGGGAGCAGCAGGGTCGAGACATCCTTTCGTTGCTCGTACCGTTCACCCGTCAGGGTCGGGAGTAGCTATGCCGGTCGATAGGATGCAGCTTCAGCGGGATGCGGGCGTCATCGGCTGGTATGCCGAGCGCCCCATCGATAGGGGTGAAGTTACCACGCTGGGTGGTCGGTTCGTGGGAATTTCCCCGAACGGCATCCCGTGGGAAGCGCGTTCCGCGATGGAATTCCGCCGGTTCTGCCGCGAGTTTGATCGCAGGTATCGGGGGCTCGTTGTCCGGGACAACGGGTACGCGTCGCCCGAATTTGTCAACCCCCCGGGGGATGCGCCCTTCGCCCGCCGGCGGTCCAATGAAGCAGGCTCGTATCCCGACGTTCCGGTATACGAGCCTGCTATGGGGTCCGGCGGCCAGCGTCAGCGTGTACTGGCGCCGTTGGCCCACCTGGCTTCGCTCCGGTGACAACCGGTGACGTCGCGTTGCAAAACGCGACGAGCACTCCGTCCCCCGCCGCCATACCCTAGGACCATGGAGAGTTGACCATGACGACCGTGACGACCGAGGCGCCGCCCCGTGACTGGACGACCGTGACGACCGAGCTGCTTCGCATCGGATTTTCCGGCGCGAAGTCCACCATCCCCATCCGGATGCGTAACTACCTCCGCAGCGAGGGATTGAACCCCGTCCCGTTCGGCGATGGGGACACGAAGACCGGGGCTCCGTCCACCTACCGGCGGGTGGGGGCTACTTGTCCCGCGACCTGCCCGTACCTGAACGGGTGCTACGCCACGGTACACCACGTGGGGCGCGTCCAGCGCACCGCTTCGGACGACCGTGACGACGCCGTGGCCTCCGCCCTCGCGTGCATGGTGTGGGCAATGGAGACGGGGCGGCCTGCCGCGCGGCTCCACGTGTCCGGCGACTTCGGGGTGGACCGTGACGACTCGGTCCGGTACCTGACCGAGCTCGCGCGCGGGCTCGACGCGTTGCGGATGGCGCTGCGTAACGCCGGCCGTGACATTCCGCGAACCCTGGCGTGGACCTACACGCACCACGAGGGGGGCTGGGTCGACGGCTGGGTATCCATGATGTCCGTGCTCGGCCTTCACATCCGCCGGTCGGACCACTACGGGCCGAACGGAGCCGTCGTCCACCCGTTCGACGACATCGGCTCGGCCCGCGCGCGCTCGTCCGTGCCCGTCGCCAAGTGCCCCGCCCAGCTGCGCGATACCACGTGCGCCGAATGCCGGCTGTGTTGGGAGCGGCCCGACGTGGCCATCGCGTTCGACCCGCACGGCGCTACCGCGTCTCGGGTCCGTCGCGCGGCGGAGGTGGCGCGTGCGTAGGGGTACCGTGGTTACTGCGATGGTCCGCTTCCCTGGCGACAGGGTGGCTAAGCGGAGGCCGGTGGTCATGGTGACCCGGAACACCGGGTTCCCGGCGACCACGAAGAACGGCCTGTGGAGGGTACCCGTGGACGGGTTCCCGTTCGACCGGCCCAGCTGGGTCGTGGTCGAGCACCTGGTCCCGCTGGCGCAGCCAGTGTGCACCGGCGGGTCGGTGGACGAAGACACGATGCAGCGAATAATGAACATGCGTGACGCATGGTTGCGCCATGACGGAGGTGAATGGTGAGTGGCAATGTAGAGAAGTCCCGGGAGCGCTTGGAGCTGGCTTCGCTGTTGTGCAGGGGCCTTGCGGGGGACACTGTGGCCGTCCAGGTCGGGGACCTGGACGTCATCCTGGCGGAGCTCGGGCGGCTCGAGCGGTTCGAGCGCGACCTGATCCGGTCCATGCGCGACGCATCGTGGGACGTCGTCATCGACTGCAGCGGAGGTGAGAAGTGACGGTGACCCCGGCCTATGGCCGGGACTACAAGTCGGCGAAGGCGGCGCGCGAAGCGTGGGCTGCGGGGCAGGACTTCGTCATCGCCGCCCCGCTCGAAGAGTCCGGCCGTTACGTGAACCGTGACGACTACTCCGGGTCCGTGACGATTCGTTACGGGAGCCTCCGAAAGGTGACCATCATCCCGGCGCGGCGCGGATAGGACAAGGGTGCTACCCGGCGTTGACCCGAGCCGGTGATGCAGGTGCTCCCCATCGGGTCCAACTAGCCACGTGAAGCGGGGTGTCCGCAGGGGGTTCGGGCGGCAGGCAGACTGGGAATGCACCAGGCTTACATCCTGGTTCAGGCAGGTTCGATTCCTGCGCCGCTCATGGGAGGGAAGATGGGTAAGGAAAGCGGGTTCGAGTTTCCGGTGGTCCCGTTCATGCTCGCCGCGGGCGTGGCGGCGGCGATGATTCTCGCCGGCCATGACCCGGTGTACTCGCTGGCCGTCGCCACGGCGACGGGCGTGGGCGTGTGGCTCGCCGCGGTCCTGTTCCTGGTCCTGATCGCGCTGTCCGGGTCGTAGTTCGGAGCAAGCGGGGCGTGGCCGAATGGATAGGCATCGGCGTCCTAAGCCGATTCATGGGGGTTCGAGTCCCTCCGTCCCGGTTCAACAGGAGGAAGTATGAAGACCGTAGTCGTCACGCGCCACGCGGCGCTGCTCGAACTGCTGCGCGAGCGCGGCATCATCGACGGGACCGAGCGCGTCATCCCTCACGTCGACAACCCTGACGACATCGCAGGGGCGCACGTCATCGGCGTGCTGCCGCTCCGCCTCGCGGCCCGAGCGGCGGTGGTCACCGAGATTCCGCTGAACCTCTCCGCGGATGACCGCGGCAAGGAGCTGACCATCGAGCGCATGCGCGAGGTGGCAGGCGAGGCTACCTCGTTCATGGTGGAAGAAGTGGTGGACTGCGCGATGTACACGAAGGCGTGGAACCGCCTCACGAGGGAGTGACATGGACTACGACGACGACGGATGGGACCCGGAGGCCGAGGCGTGGGAAGCCCTGGCTACCGAGTGGCTGCAGCTCCGCATCCTCTCCGCCATCGAGGGGTGCGGCAACGAGGAGGACGAGCGGCTGCTCGTAGAACAGCGCAGCCTTCTCGCGGTCATGGGGTGCAACGACATCGTGGCCTGGTGCTACGGGGAGGTGACGTGATGGACGAGCACGGGACGTGGACCACGCGCAAGTGGATCTTTGGACACGAGCTGCGATGGTTCAGCGGCTGCGTGCTCCTGCAGGTGGACCGCTTCGATGACGGATCCGCGTACGCCACGCTGGAGATCCGCGACCACACCGTTTTCAACTGGGAGCTCCCCTCGGGCGCGAGCGACGACGACCTCAAGCGGGAGGCGGTGGCCTG
>CAYZBB010000131.1:7026-8383 GCA_964476495.1 uncultured Actinomycetes bacterium
CGCATCGGGTTCGACGGTTCGCTCCCGCTGGTCAAGGCACTGCAGCTCGCAGGCCTGGCCGCCCCGGTGGTGGGCCAGACGCCTCACCTGGTGAAGGCGCGCCAGAAGATGTCCGACTACAGCGTGATCCCGCGCGGCGCGGAGATCGCCCGCTGGCTGGACGACCACTGCGGCCTGGGCGGGTGGAGCGACACCGACATCGTCATCCTCGAGGACGACCAGGACTGTGCGCCCCTCGCGCACAGGCAGGTGAAGACCTCGTGGTACGGCCCGACGCCGGGGTTCACCGAGGACCACCTGTCGCAGGCTCTCCGCCTGTTCGGGGTCGAGCCGTGAGCGACCTGACCCCCGACGAGATGCGACGCCTGCTCGTGCCGCTGTCCAACCTGCCGGGGTTCGACCCGGCAGGGCTCCCCACCGAGAAATACTGCTGCGGTGCGTGGAGCCACGGCTATGGCGGGCAGCCCGAATGCTGCGGTCAACCCGACGAGGACGTCGACCTCGCCGACGCCGCGACCCGGAACCGTTGCGCGCGGCACCTGGCGGGCCGGGTGGGGCTGGAGGTCGGCCTGTCCCTCTGGGCGCTCACCGACTTGGCGACCATCCGTTACATGTGGTGACGACTCCGCGCCAGTAAGGACGGATAGTCCTTCGGTGGAGGGAAGATGGGAGCCGTGAACAAGGAGAACAAGCCGGACCCGCTGGACATCGGGGCCATGTCCGACGAGGCTCGGTACGCACGGGGCCTCCGCGCCACTCGTGCGGTGTGCGGAGGCGGGGGACCCACCCCCTCGGTGGGCCCCGGGCTCCGCAAGCGGAGCCGCAAGCGGTGGATGAAAGTGCGCCAGCAGAAGAAGCAGGCGCGGGGAGGTGGGCGATGAGCACGTTCACCCGATACGCGGAGCTGAAGCGGTCCATCTCTGCCGAGAGCAGCGTCATCGCTACCCTCGTGGTGGCAGACGCGGTGTTCGAGTTGGCCCGAGCGGTAGGCACCCTGTCATACGCTGTCGTGGACGGCATGGCGATGATCGACAAGCGCCTCGCTCCGAGGATCGGCACGTGAACAGGGTCCTGGTGGGGAGGATCTGCGCAGCATGCGGCATGTTCTTCGAGCACTCCGCATGCCCCGCCCACCCTGGAGCTATCCAGTATGTGGAGACGCGCGTGATCCCGGGCCCCCCGTCAGAGCGCAGGACGTGGGTGCCGCCCCCCAGGAAGAAGATCACGTGGGGAGACAGGTAGTTCTGCGGGTTAGTGCAGCGGTCCAGCACGCGGGTCTCTGACACCCGAGACGGTGGTTCGAATCCACCACTCGCAATTCGGAGGGATGATGTACTACAAGATCCTGCAGCCGTGC
>CAYZBB010000131.1:8483-9938 GCA_964476495.1 uncultured Actinomycetes bacterium
CGCCATACCTGGGAGCCCGGCGTCACCTACGGCCCGGTGCCGGTCGACCCCTGCCGCAGCGGGTTCCACGCGTGTCGTCTTCAGGACCTCACCATCTGGGCAGAGCCCGGCATGGTCGTGTTCGAGGTGGAGCTGACCGACGTGGTCGAGACGACCGACAAGGTCGTAGGCTCGACCGCCAAGCTGGGCCGGTGTCTGGGGCACATCACGCGGGACACTTTCGATCGTCTCTACAGAGACTACGAAGACCCGTTCGGCTGGCAGACGTTCACCGGCAGCATGAACCCTGGCGGGGTCGTGGCCGCGCGCGAGGCCAGGGGCCGACTCCTCCTCTCCCTACTGGTGACGCCATGAGGCGGTTCGTCAGCGGCGTTCTGTACCTGAAGGAGGTGGACCCGGACCTCGGACCGGACGCAGTGCCGGAGAAGCCTGGCCCCCGGGGCGTGGAGCTGCCCGGTGGCGGCATCGCCTCGAAGGTGCATGCGCGGTCGTACATCACGCCGTCCGCGGACCGGTACCTCGTGGTGCACGGGGGGTTCGCGACCGTGCGCATGCCGCACCACGGGACGATCTCCGTCCCGCGAGGCACGTACCGCATTCTTTCCGTGGAGGGCGTGGAGATCGACGGGTGGTAGCAACTTATGGCCCGTAGCTCAGTGGTTAGAGCGCACGCCTGATAAGCGTGAGGTCGTCGGTTCGAGTCCGACCGGTCCAATTGCGAACAGTAGTTGCCCGTTTAGTACCTGCAGGTTACCAGAGCGAGGTACAACGGAGCGTGGCCCAGTGGTAGGGTAGCGGGTTTGGAACCCGTTGGTCGCTGGTTCGAATCCAGCCGCTCCGATACATGCAGTTGACCAGGAGTGCAGATGTTCAACAAGGTGGTGCTCGTAGGGAACCTCGGCGCGGATCCGGAGACCCGGACCACGTCTGGCGGAAGCGTCGTGGCCACGCTCCGTCTCGCCACGCAGCGCGCCGTGAAGCGTGACGACAAGTGGGAGCAGGAGACCGAGTGGCACAAGGTCGTCGTGTTCGGCCAGCCCGCCGAGTTCGTCGGCCGCTACGGGAAGAAGGGTCGCCTCGCCCTGGTCGAGGGTCGCATCCAGACCCGCAAGTGGGAGGACCGGGACGGCAACACGAAGTGGTCCACCGAGGTGGTGGCCGACCAGGTGAAGCTGCTCGGCCCGAACCCGGACTCGGACACCAAGGCCGACGACCGGAAGGGCTACGCGCAGGACGCGGCCGACGACGACATCCCGTTCTAGGGGGTACGCATGGAGCGCATCGTGGTAGTTCCTAGCCACCGATTCTACGGCAAGCTGTGCGTAGCGGTGGTCGACGAGGCGGGGAAGTTCGACGAGGTGGGCCACTACGACACCGCGACCCGAGCTCTGGCCGAAGCCGCATCGTACCAGCGACACAACAGACCGGACCTCGAGCTGAAGGTCGGGAGGCAGT
>CAYZBB010000131.1:10038-12469 GCA_964476495.1 uncultured Actinomycetes bacterium
GTAGTGTCTGATCGGTCCCGGGCCTGGGAGTTCCAGCTCGAGCGCTGGCACGCGAAGTACCAGCGCGAGGGCCTGGCGCTCGTGGCCCGCGTCCATCCCCCCGCCAAGCTGGTGCGGGGGCACCTGGTCTACTCCGCCAAGGGCGCGCCCGACTTCATGGGCGTGCTCTCCGGGGGCCGCGCGCTGGTGATGGACGCCAAGTCCGTGCTCGGCGCCAGCCTCCCGTTCTCCAACATCGCCGCGCATCAGGCCGCGTTCTTCTCGCGGACCACCGACCGGGGTGGGTGCGCGTTCGTGTGCGTCAAGTTTGGTCACGGATTCGGGTGGCTGCCGTGGCCGCTGATACAGCCACGCTACCAGACCTGGTGTCGTGGAGACGGCGCGCCAGCGTCGATCAAGGGCCAGGAGTTCTTCGCCATCGGCGAGGACGGGTGGCTCACGGGTGAGTTCTACAACTTCTTCAGAGAGGCGAGGCCATGAAGTGGAGCGACGCACGAGGGAACATTGCGGGGGCGCTGGCGCGGGCCAGCGCTGACCTGAAGGACCCCGGCAAGGACCGAGACGTCGACGCCGGGAAGCGGGGGAAGTGGGCGTACGCCACGCTGGAGTCGTTCCTCGGCCAGTGCCGCACCGCACTCGCTCGGCAGGAGTGCTCCATCGTGCAGGGCATGGAGGAGCGCGGCACCACGTGGGGCGTGGTCACCTGCATCGCCCACGCCTCGGGCGAGTGGGTCGAGACCTTCTTCCCGTTCGCCCCTCGCCGCCTCACGGACGAGGCGACCGGGACCGTGACTGTGCAGGCGCTGCCCTCGGACCCGCAGGCCCTGAACAGCGCGTTCTCCTACGCGCGACGGTACGCCATCCTCGGCATCCTCTCCCTCGTCGCCTCCGGCGAGGACGACGACGGCCAGGCCGCGTCGGCGGCAGCGGCCGGCAAGGCCCCGAACCGGACGAAGGAGACCCCGGACGCGAAGGCCGCGCGGCAGGCGGAGCACGACGCGTCCTGGACGCAGGAGGAGCAGCGCCGCTTCCACGCGAAGCTGCGCGATCTCGGTGTCACCGGCGACGAGCTCAACACCTACCTCGAGAAGAAGGGACACGCCCGGTACAGCTGCATGCCGCAGGCCAAGCGCGACGCCCTGCTTCAGTTCCTGAGCCAGGCGGAGAACGTGGCCAAGGTGGCGTCGCCGTGAGCGCGCCCGCGCGAGCGGAGAAGGCGTTCGCCGAGGGGCGCATACTGCGCCCCGACGGCGGAATGGTATCTTGGTGGGACGGGCTCGTGGCAGTCAAGTGCATCATCGAATCCGGCGAATGCGCTTCCTGCGGTAAGCACTGCCGGGGCACCCCGGACAGGGGCGGCCGTCTCTGGCACACCGCCTGCGTGACCCTGGCGAAGGCTTCCCCGTTCTAGGTGATACATGAACATCTACCTGAACATCGAGACCATCCCGCCGGTCGGCACGCGGCCAGACCCAGCCAGGGTCAAGGTAGCGAAGAACATCAAGAAGCCGGAGCTGATCGCCGAGCGCAAGGTGGCGGGGGCAGAGGACGCGTGGCGGCGCCTCGCCCTCATCCCGTGGACGGCGCAGGTGTTCTGCTGCAGTGTGCTCGCCGGCGACGCTGAGGAGGCGACCCTCCTCATGCATTACGACGAGCGGTACCTGCTGGGAAACCTGCAGGACCTGCTGAACGCGCTGATGACCAGCGGCAACGCGCTGCGGTTCGTGACCTACAACGGCCTGTCGTTCGACTTCCCCATCCTGCGCGCTCGAGCTGTGAAGTACGGCATGCGTGACCTCGCTCAGTACATGCACACCGGCCGATGGGGCGACGACTCCCACATCGACGTGTTCCGGCAGCTGGGGGAGGAGGGCAGCCTCGATGACTGGGCGTTCTTCTTCAACCTGCCGAACGACAACCCCATCGACGGTAGCGAGATCTCGACCTGCATGGAGGCGGGACGGCACAACGAGGTGGTGCGGCACGCGCGCTCCCGAGTGGAGCTGCTGCGCGGCATCTACAAGAAACTCGAGTACTGCGGGGTGTGAAGTGCCGAGGACCATCCGTGGGCGCCGGGGCTCGGGCCGGCACGGAGCCCCGTGGACTCCGTGCCGAGCCCGGTGATGTTCGAGCCCCGAGCATGGCAGCTAGAGGCGAGGGATGCGTTCCGCCGGTACGACACCGACGGGAAGTGGGCCATGGTGGTGGCTGCCACTGGTACCGGCAAGACTGCACTCGGGCACCTGCTGGCGATGGACTACCTGGAGCGCGGCGAGCGCGTGCTATGGATCGCGGACCAGAACGAACTGGTGACGCAGCCGCTGGCCACGCTGCGCAAGTGGTGGCCGAACATCCGTGGCGGCATCGTGCAGGCGGCGGAGGACAACCCCTCCGCCCAGATCGTGTACGCAAGCAAGCGCACGATCGAGAA
>CAYZBB010000131.1:12569-16604 GCA_964476495.1 uncultured Actinomycetes bacterium
TACGCGAAGGTCGGCGTGCTGGCCCGGGCCACGAAGAGCTGGCCGCTGTACGTCCAGATCTTGGGACGCCTACTCCGCCCCTACGAGGGCGAGGACAAGGCCCTACTCCTCGACCTGGTTGGGGCCAGCCGGCACCACTCCATCATCGCAGCGCCGGTGCTGGTAGACGGCTCCGACTGTGAGGACAGCCCCGACGGCAGGCACCGGTACCTCGAGATCGAGGGCACACACGAGGGGAGGTGCCAGCACTGCGGACAGATCTGCAAGTGCGCCCGCAACCAGGGCGGGCACCTGTTCAAGGATGGGTACTGCAAGTACTGCCGGGCGGAGCAGTGCCCCGAGTCCCCCGACTCCCAGCACCACTGGGTCCCCTGGACGGACAACAAGCGGTGCTGCGTCCACTGCGCGATGGAGATTCCCGACCCTTTCAGCCTCCTGGGGAAGCGTCACGCTCCGTCCAAGGAACCGGTCGCCTGGAAGCGTCTCGCGTGTCCAGGACGCGTATACGCTGCGCAACTGGGGTCGGTGGGGGTGCTCTTCAACGTGGAGACTCCGGCCGGCTGGCGCCCATACCTCCACGCATCGGACCGGCTGACCGCCCTGTCGCCGGCGCCGGTCACCGCCGAAATGACCCGGCTTCTGACGGACGATGTGGCCCGGCGGGCCGCGAAGAGGAAGGGGGTCTACGGCTTGCAGGGCTCCCCCCGCGCCATGCGGCGGGCGTGCCTGGACGCAGAACGTTTGGCTAAATCGCTTACGATCTGGGACACTCCGTGACGCTAACCTCGGGGTACTAATCAGCCAGCCCGTCGTCTAGTGGACCAGGACGCCAGCGCGCATGTTGGAAACGAAGGTTCGAATCCTTCCGGTGCTTCTTGTCGGACGCGTGGAGGAACGATGGAGTTCACGGTGGCCATGGCTCACGCGCTGCAGGAGCGCATCAACATCTCGACCCGGCCGCAGATGCTGAAGTACTTCCAGTTCTCGCACCTGCCGGAGAAGCTGCGGGGCATCAGCGCCGAGTTCGCCCGGCTGGCGGTGTACATCGACAGCCTTCCGGCGAACCCCGAGTCGGAGACCGCCCTGCGGAAGCTGCTCGAGGCCAAGGACTGCGCCGTACGCTCGGTGCTGTGGGAATGACCCGTCCAGAAGGTGGAGGAGAAGTGACCAAGTACAAGTTCGAGCACGACCGCTACGGAGTCTACGTGCCGGAGGTGCCCTTCTCGTCGCTGGTTGGCCGGACCCTGTCGGCGGTCGACCATAGCGACGAGCACATCCTGTTCGTGTTCGAGGACGGCGCCAACGGCGTGCTGCTGATCCACGACCAGGACTGCTGCGAGGATGTTCGCGTCGAGGACATCGTCGGGTACCTGGGCGACCTGGTCGGGACACCAATCCTGCGCGCCGAAGAGAGCAGCGGAGACGCACCGCAGGAATACGGGTCCGGCACGTGGACCTACTACAAGCTCGGCACCGTGAAGGGTGACGTGGACATCCGGTGGCTGGGCACGAGCAACGGGTACTACTCGGAAGGCGTGAGCGTCTACCCGACTCCCGTCCAGAAGGTGGAGGAGCAGTGACCTACAAGATCATCGGGTTCACCGGGCTCAAGGGCTCGGGCAAGGACACGGCTGCGCAGATGACCGGGGGCCAGATGTTCGCGTTCGCGAGCGAGCTGAAGGCCACCGCGCGCAAGTGGTACGGCCTGTCGTGGGAGCAGGTGTACGGAGACCAGAAGGAGGTCGTCGACCCGAAGTGGGGGCTCACGCCCCGGGAGATCATGCAGCGGCTCGGCACCGAGGTGGCCAGGTCCATCCACCCGGAGACGTGGACCCGGTACCTGCTCGACGATCGTATCCCGGCCGTCATGGCGATCGTGCTCGCCCCCCCGCGCCTGGCGGTGATCACCGACGTCCGATTCCCGAACGAGGTGTCCGCTATCCACGAGCGGGGCGGGCACGTGATTCGCATCAACCGCCTGGCGGCTGCCACGAACCAGTACTCCGCGCACGAGTCTGAGTCCCACATCCGGGGCCTGATGGTCGACTACGACATCGATAACAACGGCACGCTCGATGAGCTGCGCTCCGAGGTGGTTCGCGCGCTCAACGACATGGGGGTGTACCGTGGGTAGCGTCAAGATCGACGTACTGGACCACGGGTTCGTGCGGCTGGTCGAGGCCTGGGGCCACGGTGATGCCGGCACGGCGGACGAGCCGGAAGTTCCGTCCAGTCGTACCGACTACGAGGTCGGCATCATCGAGGCGGCGCGCCAGTCCACGCAGGGGTCGTTCCGCGGGTGGGACGAGGACGCGAAGCTTCTCAAGTACCTGTATACCCACAAGCACGCGACCCCCTTCGAGTTCTCCGGGATGGTCCTCGAGGTGCGGGCGCCCATCATGGTGTTCCGCGAGTGGCACCGCCATCGGACTCAGTCGTACAACGAGATGTCTGCCAGGTACGCCCCGCTTCCAGACCTGCAGTACATGCCGACGCTCGAGCGCGTGATGATGAACGCGGGGAAGCAGGGGGGCGCCATGGCCGGAGCTGATGCTCTGACCGAGAGCATGGCACGCGTGTTCCTGAACAGCCTGCGCGTCGACTACCAGATGGCAGCAGAGGCCTACCGTGACTACCTACACATGGGTGTGCCGAAGGAGCTGGCGCGGCTGTGCATGCCGCTCGGGTGGTACTCCCAGATGCGCGCTGCCACGTGTCTTCGCAACTGGCTCTCGTTCCTGACCCTGCGCCAGGACCCGGCGGCGCAGTGGGAGATCCGACAGTACGCGAACGCCGTCGGGTCCATCGTCGAGCAGCTGTTCCCGCGGACGTGGGAACTGTACCAGAGGGAGGCCAAGTGAGCGCGATCGCTACCAGTTACTCGGGCGTCACCGTCGACTACGAGGACATCGAGTCGACCGAGATCCGCGGCGACGACCTTCGAATCCACCTCACCAGGCTGTGTCGGTACCACGGAGCCGTGGAGTTCAGCGTTCTGCAGCACTCGGCCCTCTGCACTCTGCTGGCGGAGAAGTGGGGCCCGGTGGTGAAGGGGTACGCTGCCGCGCACGACCTCCACGAGGCATATACAGGCGACCTCAACGGGAAGATCAAGCGCCTCCCCTGGCTGGCAGACCTCTGGCTCGAGTTCGAGTCGAGGTGGGCGGCTCACGTGCACCGCTCGATGGGTCTCCCGTGGCCCCTTCCCGAGCAGGTCCAGGACATGGTGGATGCCATCGACCACCGTGCGCTGTTCGTGGAGACGTTCACGTGCGGCGGCCACGAGAACCTCGTGGAGCGCCTCCGGCAGCCGCAGGCGGTCTCTGCCTGGGAGCAGGACCGCGCGAACCTGGTGCTCGGGATGCGGACGCCGGCGCTGTGGGCGGTCGTGTCCGGCGCCATCCGTGACGCGCGGTACGCGCTGGCGCAGTAGTGGCCGCGCGCCGCAAGAAGCTCGACCTGTCGGACGACCGGCTTCCGCAGAAAGCGGCCGAGCCGGTCGCGTTCAAGGGCAACATCCTCGGACCTATTTTCCGCGGGAAAAGAACGGCCCTCGGGCTGGGCCCCGCGGACATCGGCTGGGTTCAGCCCCGGACCTCGAAGTGGAAGAGTGCGCCGACGTGGGTCCACTACGAGGACGGAGACCACGGCCAGCCTCCCGGCGGGTGGGCGATGTGGTTCGAGCGCCTGAACGAGCGGTTCGCGGAGAGAATCGGGTTCATCACCGACCTGGGCCAGGACCCGTACACGGTGCGACTGAACCCGTGGTCTCTCGAAGAAATCCGGCGTGGTGCCGGGTACTCGGTGATGGAGATTCTGGAGAGGGAGAGGCCATGATGTCAGGAGAGGTCCTCGCGGCCGGCGAGGGGTGGTACATATCGGTCACGGATGATCACCGGCTCCAGCTCACCATCCGCGGTGGGGACGCGCGGATGATCGCGGAGCGCGGGGGCACGGTCCTCCACGTGACGCTCCCTGCGGACTTCGTGAAGGAGACGAGCCGAGCCAGGCGCCGCCTGCGCGCGCTCCCGGAGC
>CAYZBB010000132.1:0-16484 GCA_964476495.1 uncultured Actinomycetes bacterium
GGTTCGTGGAGAGTGCGCCCAAGCAGGACGGACGCAACATGATCATGGTCCTGGCACCCCACAAGCAGGCACGACCCCGCCAGAGCCAGCCGGCCGCATCCTGACGGCTGGCGGCGCGGGCGGGTTCTGACCGGACCCGCCCCGGCGATCGACCCGTCCGGATCTGCCCGGAGACCTACCCTGAGCCGATCCGGCGATGAGGCATGCACTCCCGTGCCTCCGCCAGGCTGATCAGGCCGACCAGGCATGACCAGGTCGGCCGAGCGTCGGCCGAGCGCAGTGAAGACGCAGGTGATCCGTCCACAGGATCACCACGACAGTGGAATGTGAGCGAACGGCAATGCCCAAGAACAAGACGCACTCCGGCACCAAGAAGCGGATCAAGGTCACCGGCGGCGGCAAGCTGACCCACGCCGGATCCGGCAAGCGGCACAACCTGGAGAAGAAGGCCACCAAGGTCACCCGTCGGATGGACGGCGCCAAGACCGTCGCGCCCGCCGATGCGCCCCGCGTGCGCCGGCTGCTCGGCATCTGACCCACCGAGCATCGAGACCCGACATCCCCTCCGGTCGCGTAGCGACCGGCCGACATAGAAAGCCAGGTGCCCCCTGATGGCCAGAGTGAAGCGGGCGATCAACGCCCAGAAGAAGCGGCGCGTCGTCCTCGAACGCGCCAGTGGCTACCGCGGCCAGCGGTCCCGCCTGTACCGCAAGGCCAAGGAACAGGTCCTGCACTCCCTGAACTACGCCTACAACGACCGCCGCAAGCGCAAGAACGATTTCCGCAAGCTCTGGATCACCCGGATCAACGCCGCGGCCCGCTCACACGGCCTGACCTACAACCGCTTCATGCAGGGTCTGAAGATCGCCGGTGTCGAGGTCGACCGCAAGGTGCTCGCCGAGCTGGCCGTCAAGGACGATGCCGCCTTCGCCTCGCTCGTCAAGGTCGCGCAGGACGCCCTGACCGAATCCGGCGCCGCCGCCGCCGCGAAGGCCCCGACCGCCGCGGACGCGGCCTGAGCGAGCAGGCCCGCTCGCGACGCCCGGCCGAGTATTCCTCGGTCGGGCGTTCCGATGTCCGGGATCACACCGGGAACGCCGCGGCGGGCGTACTGACCGAACGGTCGGCCCGAATCGTGGCCGCGCACAAGCTGCTTCGACGGCCGCGCCGTGCCGAGGCCGGCGAGTTCCTGGCCGAGGGCGCGCCCGCGGTCGGCGCCGCGATCGCGCTCGCGGCAGATCATCCCGGGCTGGTGCACGAGCTGTACCTGACCGAGAGCGCCGGAGCCAGGAACAACGATCTGGTCCGGCGTGCCTTCGCCGCGGGAGTCACCGTCACCCAGGTCAGTGACCGGGCGGCGGCAGCACTGTCCGATGCGAGCAGCCCGCAGGGTCTGGTGGTGCGGTGTGCCCTGCCCTCGACCACGGTCGACGATCTGCTGGCCGGCCGGCCGCGGTTGCTCGCGGTGCTGGTGCGGACCAACGACCCGGGCAACACCGGCACGGTCATCCGGCTGGCCGACGCGGCCGGCGCGGACGGCGTCATCGTCGCCGGCGACGCCGCGGATCCCTGGAACCCCAAGGCGATCCGGGCCTCTGCCGGCAGCATCTTCCATCTGCCCGTTGTGCCGGCTCGCGACCCCGCCGCGCTGATCGGAACGCTGTCAGCGGCCGGGCTCTCGGTGCTCGCCTCCACGGGGCATGCCGACCTCGAACTGGGCATCGCGCAGGCGGACGGCATCCTGGACCTGCCGACGGCGTGGCTGTTCGGCTCCGAGGCGCACGGCCTGCCGCGGGATGTCCTCGACCTGGCGGACGAGTCCGTCAGGATCCCCATCTACGGCCGGGCCGAGTCGTTGAACCTGGGTGCCGCCGCCGCGGTGTGCCTGTACGCCAGTGCGGCCGCGCATCGCCGTTCCGATTGAGCCGGCGGTTCGACCCGTGCATCCGGGTAGCCGCTGGACGTCGGAGGCGTGCCGGCGGTCGCGTCCTCCCGGTCAGCTCCATCCGTACCGCTGCCGTAGCCGGGTCTCGACCACGCCGAATGCCCGCGCCGGCAACCCGGCCGACTCCCGCCGAACGCCGCCGGCGTGCACCCGGAACACGCGGTCGATGTTGACCCAGGACGGCCGCCCGGCCGAATCCCACGCCCCGGACCCGATCGGCACGAAGTCGGCGCCCTGATGCGCCTTGGACGTCAGCTGGACGGCCAGGTACGTGCCGGTGGATTCGGCGGCCACCACCAGCACCGGTCGGTCCTTGCCCCGACCGTCGCGTTCCTCGAACGGCACCCAGGTCCAGACGACCTCGCCGGGGTCGGGAGCGCCGTCCCGCGACGGCGAGTACGTCATCCGTACGCTGCCGATCCGTTTCGGGTCGACCTCGACGGTTGCGGTCGCTCCACTACGCCCCGGGGAGGGCGTGGTGTCGGGAGGGAAGGTTCCGGGACGCGCCGACGGGGCGGCGACCCGCTTCGACCCGATGACGGACCGGACGGCATCGGAGAGCCGGCGCAGGAACGACATGCCCGCAGACCCTACCCATCGAAGGCCGCGCGGCAGGGTCCGGTCTCTCGGGTGGCCGCGACCACCCTGATCGGGGGCGCCTTGACGGGCCTGCCCGTGACCGGACAGGCCGCCCCGGAGGATGCTGTGTGCGCACAAGGGACGCATCGGGTCCGGCTCCCGCCGGCCACCAATGACGAGAGGCAGGACAATGGCCGTCGCCCCGTACGAACTCGTCCACGGTCCGCGGGAGGTGGTCGCCCGGGTGCGTGCCCGCGGCCGGGCGGTGCTGTCGTCCCCGACGATCAACCGGGGCACCGCGTTCACCCTCCAGGAGCGGGAGCGGTTGGCACTGACCGGCCTGCTGCCGACCGGGGTGACCACGCTGGAGGGGCAGGTCAGGCGGGTCTGGGCGCAGTACCAGCAGCAGCCGACGAACCTGGCCAAGTGGGTCTATCTGGCGAACCTGCGTGACCGCAACGAGGTGCTGTTCTACCGGTTGTTGTCCGAGCATCTGTCGGAGATGTTGCCGGTGGTGTACACGCCGACGGTAGGCACGGCGATCGAGCGGTTCAGTCACGAGTTCCGCCGCAGCCGAGGGGTTTTCCTGTCGGTCGACCATCCGGACCAGGTGGAGACCGCCCTGCGGAACACCGATCTCGGTCCGGACGACGTGGACCTGCTGGTGGTGACCGACTCCGAGGGCATCCTCGGGATCGGCGACCAGGGTGTCGGTGGGATCGAGATCTCCATCGGCAAGCTGTCGGTGTACACGGCGGCGGCGGGGCTGCATCCGCGGCGGGTGCTGCCGGTGGTGCTGGACGTGGGGACCGACAACCTGAAGCTGCTCAACGACGGCATGTACCTGGGCGAGCGGCATGCGCGCATCCGTGACCAGCGGTACGACGACCTGATCGACGCGTTCGTGACGGCCTGCGGCAGGCTGTTCCCGCACGCGATGCTGCACTGGGAGGACTTCGGTGCAGCCAACGCCCGTCGGATCCTGAGCAAGTACCAGAGCAGCTGCTGCACGTTCAACGACGACATGCAGGGGACGGCGGCGGTGGTGCTGGCAGCGGTGTTCTCGGCCGTGCGGGCGGTCGGTTCCCGGCTGGCCGACCAGACGGTCGTGATCCACGGTGCCGGAACCGCCGGCCTGGGCATCGCGGACATGCTGCGGGACCAGATGATCCGCGAGGGCCTGTCCGCGGCGGAGGCGACTGGCCGGTTCTACCCGCTGGCCAAGCAGGGCCTGCTGGTTTCCGACGATCCGACGCTGCTGGACTTTCAGGTGCCCTACGCCCGTTCCCGGGAGGAGGTCGCCGGCTGGACCGGTGAGGCGGGTGCGATCCCCCTCGCGACCGTCGTGGCGCAGGCCCGCCCGACGATCCTGATCGGCACGTCCACGCAGGCGGGGGCATTCACCGAGCCGATCGTGCGGCAGATGGCGTCGTGCACGCCGCGGCCGATCATCATGCCGTTGTCGAACCCGACGAGCAAGGCCGAGGCGCTGCCGCACGACCTGATCTCCTGGACGGACGGCCGGGTGCTCACCGCGACCGGAAGCCCGTTCGAACCGGTGCACCACAGGGGCGTCACCTACCGGATCGCACAGTCGAACAACGCCCTGGTGTTTCCGGGGCTGGGACTGGGGGTTGCGGTGACGAGGGCCTCCCGCATCACCGACGGGATGATTGCCGCAACGGCCGACGCGGTCGCGGCGATGTCCGACGCGGGCAGGCCGGGCGCGAGCCTGTTGCCGCCGATGACCGTGCTGCGCACCGTCTCGGCCGCGGTGGCGGTCGCCGTGGCCAAGGCCGCAGACGCGGAGGGGGTGGCCCGGGTCGAGCTGATCAACCCCGTCCAGCAGGTCTACGACGCCATGTGGCAACCCGAGTACCCGCGGATCGAGGTCGTCGAGGACTGACCACGGGCGGGAGGCCAGCCCTCCTCCGGGGCCTGAGGACGATCCACTCGGCGTGCGCGGCTCGTCCCGAGCGTGACGGGGCATGCGCGGGGCGTCCGTAGACTCCCTGCTGGCCGGTGCCTCGTCGCACCGTCGGCACCGCCCGCACTGACCAAGCCCGGAAGGCTCCCATGATCACCGCAGTGCCCGCCCCGTCCGTCCCGCCCGACCGCCCTGCGCCGTCGCCGACCGACGAGGCCGCCATCGCGCGCGCCGTCGCCGACGCGCTCGCATCCGTGGCGGCCGCCGCCGACCTCGACGAACTCAAGGCGGTCCGGCTCGGGCACGCCGGCGACCGCAGCCCGCTGGCCCTGACCAACCGGGCACTGGCCGATCTGCCGAAGGCCGAACGTGCCGCGCCCGGACGGTTCATCGGGCAGAGCCGAGGCCGGGTCAACGCTGCGATCGCCGCGCGCGAGGCCGAGCTGATCGCCGAGCGGGACGCGCGGATCCTGCGTGAGGAAACCGTGGATGTCACGCTGCCCTACGACCGGGAGCCGGTCGGCGCCCGACACCCCATCTCCACCGTGATGGCGCGCATCGAGGACGTGTTCGTCGCGATGGGCTGGGAGGTGGCCACCGGTCCGGAGCTCGAGGCCGAATGGTTCAACTTCGACGCGCTGAACTTCCCCAAGGACCATCCCGCCCGGGCCATGCAGGACTCGTTCTACGTCGCTGCAGGGTCGGGCGGGCGGGCAGGGTCGGGCGGGCGGGCAGGGTCGGGCGGGCGGGATGAAACAGGCCTCGTCCTGCGCACGCATACCTCCCCGGTGCAGGTGCGAAGCATGCTCGACCGGACGCCGCCGATCTATGTGGTGTGCCCGGGTCGGGTGTACCGGTCCGACGAGCTGGACGCCACCCACACGCCGGTGTTCCACCAGGTCGAGGGCCTGGCCATCGACCGTCATCTGTCGATGGCGCACCTCAAGGGCACCCTGGACCACTTCGCCCGCGCCATGTTCGGGCCGCAGTCGCGGACCCGGCTGCGGCCGTCGTTCTTCCCTTTCACCGAACCGAGCGCCGAGATGGACGTGTACTTCCCGGACAAGAAGGGCGGGCCGGGCTGGGTCGAGTGGGGCGGCTGCGGCATGGTCGACCCCAACGTGCTGATCGCCTGCGGGCTGGATCCGACACAGTGGAGCGGCTACGCGTTCGGTATGGGCATCGAGCGGACCCTGCAGTTCCGCAACCAGATCCCGGACATGCGCGACCTCGTCGAGGGCGACGTCCGGTTCACCGCCGCGTTCGGCTGGGAGGTCTGAGCGATGCGACTGTCTCTCGAGTGGCTGCGTGACGTCCTCGCCCTGCCCGGCAGTGCCACCCCCCGAGCCAACTCCACCAGCACCGCCGACCAGGTGGCGGACACGTTGGTGCGTATCGGTTTCGAGGTCGAGGACGTGCACGTCGTGCCACCCACCACCGGGACGCTGGTGGTGGGCCGGGTGCTCTCGATCGAGCAGCTGAGCGGACTGAAGAAACCGATCCGCTTCTGTCAGGTCGACGTCGGACCCGGCAACGGGCCGGACGGTTCCGACGAACCGCGCGGGATCATCTGCGGCGCCACCAATTTCGCCGAGGGTGACGCCGTGGTGGTGGCCTTGCCGGGAACCACGCTGCCCGGTGGGTTCGAGATCGCATCGCGCAGAACGTACGGGCACGTCTCCGACGGGATGATCTGCTCGAACCGGGAACTGGGCATCGGCCAGGAGCACGACGGGATCCTGGTCATCGATTCCGGCGGATCGGGTGGTGATGCGGCCGCGGTTCCGGGGACGGACGCGCGGCCGATCATCGGCGCCGACGACGTCGTCATCGAACTGGCGATCACCCCGGACCGCGGGTACGCGCTGTCCATCCGCGGTCTGTCCCGGGAACTCGCCGCTGCCTATGAGCTGCCGTTCACCGACGCGGGCGTGCGCGCGCTGCCGGAGCGGGCGGCGGGTGGCTGGCCCGTGACCATCGCCGATCCGGTCGGCTGCGGCCGGTTCGTGACCGTCCGGGTGCAGGGCATCGACCCGTCGGCGCCGAGCCCGTACTGGATGCGGCGGCGGCTGACCGCCGCCGGCATCCGGTCGATCTCGCTCGCCGTCGACGTCACCAACTTCGTCATGGTCGAGCTGGGCCAACCGTTGCACGCCTTCGACGCCGACAAGCTGACCGGGTCGATCACCGTGCGCCGGGCGGCCGAGGGGGAGACCCTGGTCACCTTGGACGGGTCCAAGCGCACCCTGGCTGCCGACGACCTGGTGGTCGCCGACGAGTCGGGTGCGATCTCGATGGCCGGCGTCATGGGTGGCGAATCCACCGAGATCTCCTCGGGAACAACGAATGTCATCATCGAGGCGGCGTACTGGGATCCGCCGGTGATCATGCGGACAGTGCGCCGGCACCGGCTGCCGAGCGAGGCGGCCCGCCGGTTCGAGCGTTCGGTGGATCCGGCGGTGGCCGCGGTCGCCGCCGAGCGGGCGGCCGAACTGCTGGTCCGCTACGGCGGCGGGACGGTGGCCGGCCGCTCCGATGTCCGGGGTGGGCCGCTGGCGCGTCCGTCCATCGACCTGCCGGTGGGCGAACCGGAACGGCTGATCGGACGGCCCTACGACCGGGCGGTCGTCGTGCATCGCCTCGAGCAGGTGGGCTGCGAGGTCATGGACGGCGCCGCGGCAGGCGACATCCTGATCGTCCGTCCGCCGACCTGGCGCCCCGATCTGCTCCGTCCCGCCGACCTGGTGGAGGAGGTGGCCCGCCTGGAGGGGTTCGACTCCATCCCGTCGGTGCTGCCGGCCGCGCCGGCCGGCACGGGGCTCACCCCCGCGCAGCGCCGGGAACGGCTGGTCGCGGCGGACCTGGTGTCCGCAGGGCTCACCGAGGTGCTCTCCTTCCCGTTCCAGAGCGCGGCCGACCTGGACCGGCTGGACCTGCCGGCGGATGACGCCCGCAGGTCGATGACGCAGATCGCCAACCCGTTGGACGCCGACCGGCCGGGGATGCGCACGACGCTGCTCACCGGTCTTCTGGACACGGTGGTGCGCAACATGTCCCGTGGTTCGCGGGACCTCTCGGTGTTCGAGATCGGGTCGGTGTTCCTGCCCCGCCGCAACGCGCCGGGCACGCCGACCGTGGGTGTGGACCGGCGTCCCGAGCCCGAAGTGCTGGCCGTGCTGAACGCGGCCCTGCCCGACCAGCCGCTGCATGTCGCCGTGGTGCTGGCCGGGGCTGCGGAGCGGTCCGGGTGGTGGGGATCCGGCCGGCCTGCCGGCTGGGCGGACGCGGTCGAACTCGCCCGGCGCATCGGCGCGACCGCGGGTGTGATGGTCCGGGTGGTCGCCGCCGAGCAGGCGCCCTGGCACCCGGGCCGATGCGCGAGCATCCGGGTCGGGGACTGGCCGATCGGGTTCGCCGGTGAGCTGGCGCCCAAGGTGGTCGAGCGGCTGGGTCTGCCGCCGCGCACCGCGGCGCTGGAGCTGAACCTGGACGGCCTGCCGGCGCGGCAGACCCCGATCGCGCCGGCGATCAGCGCGTTTCCGCCGGTCAACCTGGACGTTGCACTGGTGGTGCCCGATTCGGTGCCGGCCGCCGAGGTCGCCGCGGCGCTGCGTTCGGGTGCCGGTGAGCTGCTCGAGTCGCTGCGGCTGTTCGATGTGTACGCCGGCGATCAGGTTCCGGCGGCGCATCGGTCGCTGGCATTCGCATTGGTGGTCCGCGCGCCGGACCGGACTCTCACCGCGGCCGAGGCGACGGCGGTCCGAGACCGTGCGGTCGCCGCGGCGGTCGGGCTCGGCGCCGTCCTACGCTGACCCGCCTGTGGACAACTATCGCCGGTGTCCACAGGCGGCCGGTTCGGTTCGTGATCTTGCTCGGTGTAGTGCCACGATGTGCCTATGCCGTTGACCCAACCTGCCGACCTGTCCCGCAAGATTGAGAAGGCGGGATACTACCCGGACCTGGTCGCCGACGTGCTGGACGTGGCGCTCGCCGGGGAGGATGTGCTCGCGCATCTGGTGCACGGCGAGACCACCTTCGACATGGACACCATCCGCCGGCACCTGTCAGTGGTCGTGCTCACCTCGGGTCGGCTGATCTTCGTGCACGCCGACGACCACAGCGCGGACGAGGAGCACGGCGACGAAGCGCACGGGATCGCGACCAGCGAGTCGGTGCCATTGTCCGCGATCCGCTCGGTGATGGTCACGCATGTGGTGCCCAAGCCCGAGCGCTATCGGCGCGGCCGGCTCGGCCGCGAGCTGACCGTCACCATCGGGTGGGGTGCCGTATCCCGGGTCGACCTGGAGCCCGCCACCTGCGGCGATCCCAACTGCGAGGCGGACCACGGGATGACCGGCAGCATCACCGCAGACGACCTGTCGCTGCGGATCAGCGCCGACGCGGAGGGGGAGGGGGCGTTGCGGGACGGCATCGCCTTCGCCAGGGCCCTGTCGGCGATGACCGCGGCCGCCGCGCAGAATCGCTGAACCCGTGGACGGTCCGCGCGGGTCGATACCCCCCGCGCGGATGTCACCGGTCTCCCCCGGGCCCGAGTGGATCGTCCCGCGTTACGACTCATCGGCACTGGGTGCGCTGCTGCCCGGTGCCGCCCGCTCGCTCGGGCACGATCTCGGCGGGCCGTCGGTCCCGCTACCCGCGGCCGAGCGGGTCTGCGTGGTGCTCGTCGACGGTCTCGGGCATCGTCTGCTGCTCGAGCGGGCCCGCTCCGCGCCGTTCCTGAGCTCGCTCCAGGCACCGGATCGTGCGCTGGTCGCCGGCTGCCCGAGCACCACGGCGACGTCGATGGGGTCCCTTGGAACCGGACTGCCACCCGGCCGGCACGGCCTGGTCGGGTACGAGGTGATGGATCCGGCCCGCGGCGAGCTGCTGAACGAGCTCCGCTGGCACCCGGACACCGATCCGATCGCGTGGCAGCCACATGCGACGGTCTTCCAGCGGTTGGCGGCACGTGGCGTGCCGGTCACCCAGATCGGGAACCCGGAGTTTTTCGGCTCCGGGTTGACTACCGCCGGCCTGCGCGGGGCGACGTTCGTCGGGCTGGACCGGCTGTCGGATCGGGTCGATGCCGCCGTCGACCGGCTTCGTGAGCCGGGGCTGGTGTACCTGTACTGGGCAGACGTGGATTCGGTCGGCCATGTGCACGGCCGGCGGTCCCACCAGTGGCGACGCGCGCTGCGCGCGGTGGATCGGCAGCTGGGCCGGCTGGCCCGGACGTTGCCGTCCCGCACGCTGCTCGTGGTCACCGCGGACCACGGCATGGTCGACGTGCCGCACTCCGACCGGCTCGACCTGGCCACCCGGCCGGATCTGTGGTCGCTGTTTCGTGTGCTCGGCGGCGAGGGGCGGTTCGCGCAGGTGTACTGCGAGCCCTCGACCCCGCCCGAACGGGCAGAGGACCTGGCGGCGCGGCTGGCCGAGTGGATCGGCGAACGGGCCTGGGTCGGCACCCGGGCCGCGGCCATCGATGCCGGCTGGTTCGGCCCGATCGAGGACAGGGTGCGGTTCCGCCTGGGCGACGTGATCGTCGCGGGTCGTGAACCGTTCACGCTGATCGACTCCCGCACCGCACGCGCGCATGTGTTGGCGTTGATCGGGCAGCACGGGTCGTTGACCGCCGACGAACAGCTCGTGCCCCTCCTGGTGCAGGTGACGTGACGGCCCCGGTGCGCCGACGTGCTCGATCGACTTGCCGGGATCGCCCCTTCGTTGGCGGATTCCGGGGCCGAACCTGACAAATGGAGGATGGCTGGCACGATCGACCGCATGGACGTGCTGGCGAGCCGCATCATCCTGCGACCGGCCGACCCCGGGGCGACGCAGCGCTTCTACCGGGACGACCTGGGCCTGGCAGTGGCCCGGGAGTTCGGCCCGCCCGACACGCCGGCCATGGTGTTCTTCGCGGGCCCCGCCATGATCGAGGTCTCCGGGCGGATCGAGGCACCGGCGCGCACCGGTACGGCCATCTGGCTGCAGGTGCGCGACGTGCACGCGGAGGTGGCGCGCCTGACGGAGCGGGGCGTGCCGATCGTCCGCGAGCCTCGCACCGAGTTCTGGGGGCTGATCGAGGCGTGGATCGCCGACCCCGATGGAACCCCGATCGTGTTGGTGCAGGTGCCGCCGGATCACCCTCTGCGCCGCGATGCCCGCTCCTTCCCCAGCCCCTGATGCGCAGGGGAGGAGGCAACAGGCCAGGACCGCTGGATGCATGGATATGCAACCTATTGTATAGTCAGCGCTTCCGAAGGAGGAGCCAATGACATTTCGGGTGGCGGTGGCCGGAGCCAGCGGGTACGCGGGCGGCGAGGCGCTGCGCCTGCTGCTGGCGCACCCGCAGGTCCGCATCGGCGCGGTCACCGCGCACAGCAGCGTCGGCGACACGCTCGGTGTGCATCAGCCGCACCTGCTGCCGCTGGCCGACCGCGTGCTCGAGGAGACCAGCGCCGACACGCTCGCCGGCCACGACGCGGTGATCCTGGCCCTGCCGCACGGTCAGTCCCACGAGATCGCCGCGCAACTCGGCGAGGACACCGTGGTGATCGACTGCGGGGCGGACCATCGGCTCGAGGACCCGGCCGCCTGGCGGGAGTTCTACGGCGGCGATCACCCCGGCACCTGGCCCTACGGCATCCCCGAGCTCCCGGGGGCCCGGGACCGCCTGCGTGGCGCCAAGCGGGTGGCCGTCCCCGGTTGCTACCCGACCGGTGCGTCGCTCGCCCTGGCGCCCGCGCTCGCGGAAGGCCTCGTCCGGCCGGAGGTGGTGGTCGTCGCGGCGTCCGGCACCTCAGGCGCGGGCAAGGCACCCAAGTCGAACCTGCTCGGCTCCGAGGTGATGGGCGCGGTCTGTGCGTACGGTGTCGGCGGCGTGCACCGGCACACCCCGGAGATGGCGCAAAACCTCGGCAGGGCCGCCGGCGCGCCGGTCACCGTGAGCTTCACCCCGCTGCTCGTCCCGATGCCTCGCGGCATCCTTTCCACCGTCAGTGCCCCGGTCGCGGGCCGGGACATCACCCTCGCCGACGTCCGCCAAGCCTATGAGAAGGCCTATGGTGACGAGCCTTTCGTCCGGCTCCTGCCGGAGGGGCGGTGGCCGACCACCGCGTCGACGCTGGGCGCGAACACCGTGCTGCTGCAGGTCGCGATCGATGCGAACGCCGGCCGGGTGATCGTCATCGCCGCGTTGGACAACCTGACGAAGGGCACCGCAGGCGCCGCCGTGCAGTGCCTCAACCTCGCGCTCGGCCTGCCGGAGACGACAGGTCTGCCCACCGTGGGAGTGGCTCCATGACCGTGACGGCACCACAGGGATTCCGCGCGTCCGGTGTCACCGCCGGCCTCAAGGCATCCGGCAGGCCGGACGTCGCCCTGGTGGTCAACGACGGACCGCGGTTCGACGCCGCCGGTGTGTTCACCTCCAACCGGGTCAAGGCCGCCCCGGTCCGCTGGTGCGAGGCCCTGTTCGGTGCGAACAATGCCGACGCAGGCATCGGCGCACAGCTCGCCGCGGTGATCCTCAACTCCGGCGGAGCCAACGCCTGCACCGGCAAGGAGGGCTACCAGGACACCGTGACCACCGCCGAGCACGTCGGCTCCGTGCTGAGCCGGCCGGCCACCCGGGTCGCGGTCGCCTCCACGGGCCTGATCGGGGTGCGGCTGCCGATGGACCTGCTGCTCGCCGGCATCGGTGACGCCCACCACGCGCTGTCCGCAAGCGGAGGCACCGGCGGTCACGACGCCGCGGTCGCCATCATGACCACGGACACCGTGCCGAAGACCGTGGTCGTGCAGGGTCCGGGCTTCACCGTCGGCGGCATGGCCAAGGGCGCCGGGATGCTCGCGCCGGGCCTGGCCACCATGCTCGTGGTCATCACCACGGACGCCGTTGCCGACGGCGCCACCCTGGACACGGCACTGCGCGCGGCCACCCGGGTGAGCTTCGACCGGCTCGACTCCGACGGCGCCATGTCCACGAACGACACCGTGCTGCTCCTGGCCTCGGGGGCGTCGGGCACCCAACCCGGTCCGGAGCAGTTGACGGCCGCGGTCACCCGCGCCTGCACCGACCTGGCCGAGCAGCTGTTGGCCGACGCCGAGGGCGCCACCAAGGAGATCCGCATCGAGGTCCGGGGAGCGCGGACCGAGGACGGAGCCGTCGAGATCGGCCGCGCCGTGGCCCGCAACAACCTGGTGAAGACCGCGTTCTTCGGGCAGGACCCGAACTGGGGCCGCATCCTTGCCGCCGTGGGCACCGTCGGTCAGCACGTCGAGTTCGACGCCGACGCCATCGACGTGACCCTCAACGGGGTGCAGATCTGCCGGGCGGGCGGCGTCGGCGACGACCGCGACCTGGTCGACCTCACCGGCCGCGAGACACACGTGATCATCGACCTGCACGCCGGCACGGAGGCCGCGACCATCCTGACCAACGACCTCTCGCACGCCTACGTGCACGAGAACTCGGCGTACTCCACATGACCGGAACGCAGACCGAGATAGAACCGCGGGAGCTGTCCCAGCTGGAGCACGCCCGGCAGCGCGCCGAGGTGCTCGCCGACGCGCTGCCGTGGCTGCGGCGGTTCGCCGGCCGGATCGTCGTCGTCAAGTACGGCGGCAACGCCATGACCGACGAGACCCTCAAGCAGGCGTTCGCCGCCGACATGGTGTTCCTGCGCACCGTCGGGCTGCGCCCGGTCGTCGTGCACGGCGGTGGCCCGCAGATCAGCGCGATGCTGAAAAGGCTTGGCCTGCAGGGGGAGTTCAAGGGCGGCTTCCGGGTCACCACCCCCGAGACGATGGACGTCGTCCGGATGGTGCTGGTCGGTCAGGTCGGCCGGGAACTGGTCAACCTGATCAACACGCACGGCCCGCTTGCCGTCGGGATGTCCGGCGAGGACGCGGGCCTGTTCACCGCGGCCCGCCGGCACGTCATGGTCGACGGCGTCGCCACCGACGTCGGGTTGGTCGGTGACGTCGTCGAGGTGAACCCGGCCGCCGTGCTCGACCTGGTCGACGCCGGCCGCATCCCCGTCGTCTCGACGGTCGCGCCGGACGTGGACGGGGTGGTGCACAACGTCAACGCAGATACCGCGGCCGCGGCGCTGGCAGTCGCGCTGAACGCGGCGAAGCTGGTGATGCTGACGGACGTCGAGGGGGTCTATGCGAACTGGCCGGATCGCGGCTCGCTGGTGTCCAGGATCGGCGCCGATGCACTGGAGGAACTGCTGCCGAGCCTCGAGTCCGGCATGGTCCCCAAGATGGAGGGCTGCCTGCGGGCGGTCCGCGGGGGTGTCGCCGCCGCGCACGTCATCGACGGCCGCGTCCCGCATGCCGTCCTGCTGGAGATCGTCACCACCGAGGGCGTCGGCACGATGGTCCTCCCGCACCTGGAGTCGTAGATGACCAACGAAACCGCTGCCACGCGCTGGCAGCACGCACTGATGAGCAACTTCGGCACGCCGCCGATCGAACTGGTCAGCGGGCACGGCGCCGTGGTGGTCGACGCCGACGGCAACGAGTACCTCGACCTGCTCGGCGGGATCGCGGTCAATGCCCTCGGCCACGCACACCCGGCGATCGTGGCGGCCGTCAGCGAGCAGATCGCCACCCTCGGCCACGTCAGCAACTTCTTCACCCACCCCGCCGTACTGAATCTGGCCGAGAAGCTGCAGGACATCAGCGGCGGGGGTGAGGCCGCGCGGGTGATCTTCTGCAACTCCGGCGCCGAGGCCAACGAGGCCGCGTTCAAGATGGCCCGGCTCACCGGCCGACCCAAGATCATCGCAGCGGAGGAGGCGTTCCACGGCCGGACGATGGGCGCGCTCGCGCTCACCGGACAACCGGCCAAGCGCGCGCCGTTCGAGCCGATGCCGCCCGGCGTCGAGTTCGTGCCGTATGGCGACAGCGCCGCCCTGGACAGTGCTGTCGACGACACCACGGCCGCCGTGTTCCTCGAACCGATCCTCGGCGAGGCCGGGGTCGTGCCCGCCCCCGACGGTTACCTGGTCGCCGCCCGCCGGATCACCGCCGAGCGCGGAGCGCTGCTGGTGCTCGACGAGGTGCAGACCGGGATCGGCCGCACCGGAACCTGGCTGGCCCATCAGCGTTTCGGCATCACCCCGGACGTCGTCACGCTGGCCAAGGGTCTCGGCGGCGGGCTACCCATCGGCGCGGCCATCGGCTACGGCGACGCCGGCGGCCTGCTGCAGCCGGGCCAGCACGGCAGCACCTTCGCCGGCAACCCGGTCTGCGCCGCGGCAGCTCTCGCCGTCCTGCGGACGATCGAGCAAGAGGGCCTGCTCGACCATGTCGCCACCCTGGGCAAGCACATTGCCACCGGCATCGAAGGTCTCGGCCACCCCACGGTGCGGACCGTCCGGGGCCA
Source organism: uncultured Actinomycetes bacterium (assembly GCA_964476495.1). GTDB lineage: Bacteria > Actinomycetota > Actinomycetes > Mycobacteriales > Nakamurellaceae > Nakamurella. The sequence continues at coordinate 14,851 of CAYZBB010000132.1, forward strand.
TGGGCTTCTGCTCGGCATCGTGCTCACGGATCCGGTCGCCGCGAACGCCGCGCTCGAAGCACGGAACGAGGGTTTCATCGTCAACGCTCCTGCCCCGGACGTCATCCGACTGGCGCCCCCGCTGATTTTGACCACCGAGCAGGCCGACTCGTTCGTGGCCGCGCTCCCACAGATTCTCGACACCGCAACGGAGGCTCGTCCGTGACCACTGTGACCACCCCGATCACTGTGACCACCGCGCCGGTGAGGCACTTCCTGCGGGACGACGACCTCACCCCCACCGAGCTCGCCGCCGTGCTGGACACAGCCGACCGGTTCAAGAAGGACCGCACCGGCTTCACCCCGTTGGCCGGCAAGGCAGTCGCCGTGGTGTTCGAGAAGAACTCCACCCGCACCCGGCTCTCGTTCGAGGTGGGTATCGCGCAGCTCGGCGCGCAACCGGTCATCGTCGACGGCCGCACCAGCCAGCTCGGCCGGGAGGAGACCATCGAGGACACCTCCCGGGTGCTGTCCCGGTTCGTCGACGCCGTCGCCATCCGCACATATGCGCAGGGCCGGATCAACGCGCTGGCAGGCGTCTCGACGGTGCCCGTGATCAATGCGTTGACCGACGAGTTCCACCCGTGCCAGGTGCTCGCCGACCTGCAGACAGTCCGGGAACGTAAGGGGCGCCTCGCTGGACTGACTGTGACCTACCTCGGCGACGGCGCCAACAACATGGCCCACTCGCTGATGCTGGGCGGCGCCAACGCCGGCATGCGGGTGCGGATCAGCGCACCGCAGGGCTTCGACCCGCATCCGCAGGTCGTGCTCGACGCGCAGCGGCGGGCCGCCGAGACGGGCGGCGGAATCGAGCTCATCGGTGATCCGCAGGCCGCCGCCGACGGTGCCGACGTGCTGGTCACCGACACCTGGGTGTCCATGGGACAGGAGAACGACGGGCTGGACCGGGTCGGACCGTTCCGGCCTTACCAGATCAACGATGCCCTGCTGGGACGCGCCAATACGGACGCGATCGTGCTGCACTGCCTGCCAGCACACCGTGGCTTCGAGATCACCGACGAGGTCATCGACGGTCCTGCGTCCGCGGTGTGGGACGAGGCCGAGAACCGGCTGCACGCACAGAAGGCCCTGTTGGCGTTCCTCCTGGCCGCCCAGGACCGGTGACCGTCCGATGGCGCAGCGATGACGGGCGCGCAGGCGAATACCCTGGCGACGAAGGCGGCCAGGCACGGCCGGATCACCGAGCTGATCCGTGACCACCCCGTCCGTTCGCAGACCGAGCTGATGGCGCTGCTGTCACAGGCCGGCCTGACCGTCACCCAGGCCACCCTGTCCCGGGACCTGGAGGAGCTCGGCGCGCTCAAGCTCCGCGGGGTGGACGGCGGGCCACCGGTCTACCGGATCCCCGAGGACGGCGGCCCGCGGCCGATGGAGGGCGGCACCGACCGGTTGTCCCGGTTGCTGGGGGAGCTGCTGCTGTCCTACGACGGCTCGGGCAACCTGGCCGTGCTGCGCACCCCGCCGGGGGCCGCGCAATTCCTCGCCTCGGCGATCGACCGGGCCAGCCTCACCGACGTCGTCGGCACCATCGCCGGTGACGACACCATCCTGGTCGTCGCCCGGGACGGCCT
>CAYZBB010000133.1:0-16184 GCA_964476495.1 uncultured Actinomycetes bacterium
AGGCGGCCGGCGACGTGAACACGCTGCTGCTGGACAAGACCGGCACCATCACCCTCGGGAACCGGCAGGCCGGTGAATTCCTTCCGGTGCCGGGGGTTTCCCCGCAGGAGTTGGCCGACGCCGCGCAGCTGTCCAGCCTGGCCGACGAGACCCCCGAGGGCCGCTCCATCGTCGTCTACGCCAAGACCGAACACGGGCTGCGGGAACGGCATCCCGGCGAGCTCACCGGCGCGACCTGGGTGCCGTTCTCCGCACAGACCCGGATGTCCGGCGTCGACCTGCCGGTCCAGGGTGGGGTACGGCAGGTCCGCAAGGGCGCCGCCGGCGCGGTGATGGGCTGGGTGTGGGACAACGGCGGCCGGGCCGCATCGACCGCCTCCACCGTCGGCGAGCTGGTCGACGGCATCAGCGCCAGCGGCGGTACTCCGCTCGTGGTGGCCGAACTCAATCCGGGTCAGCCGGCCCGCACCCTGGGGGTCATCCATCTCAAGGACGTGGTCAAGTCAGGGATGCGGGAACGGTTCGACCAGATGCACCGGATGGGCATCCGCACCGTCATGATCACCGGCGACAACGCCCTGACCGCGCGCAGTATCGCGCAGGAGGCGGGCGTCGACGACTTCCTGGCCGAGGCCACCCCCGAGGACAAGATGGCGCTCATCCGCAAGGAGCAGGCCGGCGGGCGGCTCGTCGCGATGACCGGGGACGGCACCAACGACGCCCCGGCGCTGGCCCAGGCCGACGTCGGAGTGGCGATGAACTCCGGCACGTCGGCGGCCAAGGAAGCCGGAAACATGGTCGACCTGGATTCCGATCCGACCAAGCTGATCGAGATCGTGGAGATCGGCAAGCAGTTGCTGATCACCCGGGGCGCGCTGACCACGTTCTCCATCGCCAACGACATCGCCAAATACTTCGCGATCATCCCGGCCATGTTTGCCGCCGTGTACCCGAGCCTGGATGCGCTGAACATCATGCGCCTCGCCAGCCCGACCTCGGCGATCCTGTCCGCGGTCATCTTCAACGCGCTGGTCATCGTCGCCTTGATTCCCCTTGCCCTACGCGGGGTCCGCTACACCCCCGGCAACGCGGCCGCCATGTTGCGGCGCAATCTGCTGGTCTACGGGCTCGGCGGGATCATCGCGCCGTTCATCGGCATCAAACTCATCGACCTGATCATCTCGCTGATTCCTGGTGTCTCGTGATGCGCCTACCCACCTGGCTGAACAGCCACCTCGCCGCCCTACGCGCGCTGCTCGTCATGACCGTGCTCCTCGGCGTGCTCTACCCGCTGGCGGTGCTGGCGATCGCCCAGATCCCCGGTCTGCAGGACAAGGCCGACGGCTCGCTGATCGAATCAGGCGGCACCGTGGTCGGCAGCAGCCTGATCGGCCAGTCGTTCACCGACGGCGACGGCAACCCGCTGGCCCAGTACTTCCAGTCCCGGCCGTCCGCCGGCGGCTACGACCCGCTGGTCACCGGGGCGTCCAACCTGGGGCCGGAGAGCGTCGTCGACACCCTGCCGGATCCGGCGGTACCGGACGACAGCGGCACCCCGAGCCTGCTGACCCAGGTGTGTTCCCGCAGCCTGGCCGCCGGGGAACTCGATGGGGCCGACGGCAGCCGCCCCTATTGCACCGCCGACGGCGTCGGCGCGGTCCTGGTCGTCTACCGGGCGGCCGGCCTGACCGGCGCCGTCACCCGTGTGGTCAGCGTCAACCAGGCCTGCCCGGCCACCCCGTTCCTGGACCGGTACGAGGGTGCTGCCGTCGAATGCGCCACCCCTGGCCAGGACTACTCCGGCGGTGTCGTCACCCCCGTCCGCGGCAGCGCGCCCGACACGTCGGCGGTTCCCGCGGATGCGGTGACCGCCAGCGGCAGCGGCCTCGACCCGAACATCAGCCCGGAATACGCTGCCCTGCAGGCGCCCCGGATCGCCCGCGAACGCGGCGTCGACCTGAGCGCGATTTCCATCCTGATCGACGAGCACACCGGCGAAAGACTGCTGGGCTTCCTCGGCGAGCCGACGGTGAACGTGCTGGAACTCAACGCCGATCTCGACCGGCAGTACCCGTACTCGCCCTGAGCCTAGTGTGATGGCACACCGGACAGCGCCCGGGAAATAGGCGGAATCAGCGCCGAACACGACAAGCGCAAGACAGAGACAAGACAAGAGATAAGACAGAGACAAGACAGGGATCAGCGCAGGACAGGAGGTGGGTGATGGCGACGCGCGGCCGGTTGCGGGTGTATCTGGGCGCCGCCCCCGGCGTGGGCAAGACCTACAAGATGCTGGAGGAGGGCCACCGCCGGCTCGACCGCGGCACCGATGTTGTTGTCGGGTTCGTCGAGGGCCACGGCCGGCCGCTCACCGAGGTCCTGCTCGACGGACTGGAGATCGTGCCCCGCACCCTGGTCCGGTATCGGAACACCGAATTCTCCGAGATGGACCTGGACGCGGTGCTGGCCCGCCGGCCGCAGGTCGCGCTGGTCGACGAGCTGGCGCACACCAATGTGCCGGGATGCCGCAACGAGAAGCGCTGGCAGGACGTCGACGAGCTGCTCGATTCTGGCATCACCGTCATCACCACCGTCAACATCCAGCACCTGGAATCCCTCAACGACGTGGTCGCCGAGATCACCGGGGTGCCGCAGCGGGAAACAGTGCCCGACGAGGTGGTTCGCGCGGCCGACCAGATCGAACTGGTCGACATGACCCCGGAGGCCCTGCGTCGGCGGATGGCACACGGCAACATCTACCGGCCGGACAAGATCGACGCCGCGCTGAACAACTACTTCCGGGTCGGCAACCTCACCGCCCTGCGAGAACTCGGCCTGCTGTGGCTGGCTGACAAAGTGGACGACCAGCTCGACCGGTACCGGGCCGACCACCACATCACCGACACCTGGGAGGCCCGCGAACGGGTCGTCGTCGCCCTGTCCGGCGGACCCGAAGGGGACACCCTGATCCGGCGGGCCGCCCGGATCGCCGACCGCACCAAGGGCACCGACCTGATCGCCGTGCACATCGCCCGCGCCGACGGCCTGACCGGGCCCGGGCCGGTGCACCTGGCCCGGCAACGCACCCTGACCGAAAGCCTCGGCGGCACCTACCACCAGGTCATCGGCGGCGACATCCCGACCGCACTACTGGATTTCGCCCGTGGCGTGAACGCCACCCAACTCGTGCTCGGGGCCAGCCGGCGAAGCCGGTTCGCGCAGCTGTTCGCACGCGGGATCGGGGTCACCACCACCGCCGGGTCCGGGCCGATCGACGTGCACCTGGTCACCCACGAGCGGGCCAACCCGGCCCGGCCCGGCCGACGGTTCCTCGGGTACGGCGCCCTCACCGCGCGGCGGCGGATCGCCGGCTTCGCCCTGGCCATTGTCGGCATGCCGCTGCTCACCGCGCTTCTCAACCTCCTGCGCGGGCAACTCGGGCTGCCCAGTGACATCTTGGCCCTGCTGCTCGGGGTGGTGGGGGTCGCGTTGGTGGGCGGACTGCTGCCGGCGCTGCTCGCCGCGGTTCTCGGGTTCCTGTTGCTGAACTTCTTCTTCGTGCCCCCGCTGCATCAGTTCACCATCGCCGAGGGCGAGAACCTGCTCGCCCTGCTCGCGTTCCTGATCGTCGCGGTCGCCGTCAGCCTGGTGGTCGACCTGGCCGCCCGGCGCACCGGGCAGGCGGCCCGGGCGCAGGCCGAGGCGGCCACCCTGTCCACCATCGCCGGCAGCGTGCTCCGCGGCGAACGTCCGCTGACCGCCCTGCTCGAACAGGTCCGGGAGACTTACGCCCAGGACAGCGTCACCCTGCTGGAACGAGTGCCGGGGAGCGCCGACGGGCCCGCCGTCCGCCACGAAACCGACGCCTGGCGGGTCGCCGCCTGCGTCGGCGGCCCGCCCTGTGCCGTCCCCGCGGAGGGAGCGGTCGAGGTGCCCATCGACGAGGACCTCACCCTGGCGCTGCGCGGCCCGGTGCTCGCCGCCGGCGACCGGCGGGTGCTCGAGGCGTTCGCCGCCGAGGCCGCGGTCGCCCTGCGGCAGGAACGACTGACCGAGCAGGCCGCCGCGATGACCGAACTCGCCGAGACCGACCGGCTGCGCACCGCGCTGCTCACCGCGGTCAGCCACGACTTCCGCACCCCCCTCGCCGCGGCCAAGGCGGCGGTCACCAGCCTGCGCAGCCAGGACGTCACCTTCGACCCGGAGGACCAGGCCGAGCTCCTGGCCACCGCCGAGGAATCCCTGGACCGGCTCACCCGGCTGGTGGAGAACCTGCTGGACATGAGCCGCCTCCAGGCCGGCGTCATGGCCCTGCACCGGCAACCGATCAGCGTGGTCGAGCTCATCCCGCGGGCCCTCGACGACCTCGGCGAGCTCGGCCGGGACGTGATCGTCCCCGAGGCCGACGACATTGCAGACGTGACCGCGGACGCCGCCCTTTTGGAACGGGTGCTGGCCAACCTGATCGCCAACGCCGTCCGCTACAGCCCACCCGGCCGGCCGCCGATGGTCACCGTCAGCGAGCATGACGGGCGGGTCGAGGTCCGCATCGTCGACCACGGCCCCGGCATCCCCGCCGAGGACCACGAACGGGTGTTCCTGCCGTTCCAACGACTCGGCGACACCGACAACACCACCGGCCTCGGCCTGGGCCTGGCCCTGTCTCGCGGACTCACCGAGGCCATGGGCGGCACTCTGTCCCCGGAAGCCACCCCCGGCGGTGGCCTGACCATGACCGTCGCCCTGCTCGCCACCGACGTCAACACCCACCCCAGCGTCTCCACTCGCAGCACCCATCACGAGGTGAGCCGCGAGACGATCAGCGGCATCGCCGGCGTTCCGGGTGACCGGGCCGATCCGGTCCTGGTCGAACACGTCGACCAGTGGTCCCGACCGCACCCGAACGGCCGGCCATGACCCGCGACTTGCCGGTGGACGGTGCCCCACTCAACGGTGCGGTGCCACCGCGGACGCGCGTGCTGGTCGTCGACGACGAACCCCAGTTGCTGCGCGCCCTGCGGATCAACCTCGCTGCCCGCGACTACGACGTGGCCACCGCCGCCGACGGAACCAGCGCGATCCAGGCCGCGGCGGACCGGACGCCGGACCTGGTCGTGCTCGATCTTGGCCTGCCCGACATGGACGGCGTCGACGTCATCCACGCCCTGCGGGCCTGGACCCCGGTGCCGATCGTCGTGTTGTCCGGGCGGGCCGGCAGCTCGGACAAGGTGCATGCGCTGGACGCCGGCGCCGACGACTACGTCACCAAGCCGTTCAGCCTGGACGAACTGCTTGCCCGCATCCGTGCCGTCACCCGACGCGCGGGCGCGTCGGTGGATACGGCCGTCACCATCGGCCGGCACCGAATCAGCCTGACCGACCGAACTGTCCGTTCAACCGACGGCCAGCCGCCCCACCTGACCCGCACCGAATGGCAGCTGCTGGAGATCCTCGCCGCCAACCCGGGCAAACTCATCACCCAGAACAACCTGCTGCGGCAGGTCTGGGGCGCCGGCTACGAGTCCCAAACCCACTACCTGCGCCAGTACATGGCCCACCTGCGTCGAAAACTCGAGGACAACCCCGCCCACCCCCGGCACCTGCTCACCGAACCCGGCATGGGCTACCGATTCACCCCATGAACACACCCCTGCATCCAGCATGATGCCGCCGCGCCGGCCGCCATCCACTCACCGATAGTCCGCCGGTCCGCCGCTCCCGGCCGCCGACCAGGGCCGACACCGATCCTCACCGAGCGAGGAGGCTCACGTGCAGCTCCGGTACATCACCGCGGACAGCGTGACCGATCACGGCATCGGCGACCTGCCCGAGCTGCTCTCCCGCCCCGAGGGCCTGGTCTGGTTGGACATTCCCGAATGGAACCAGGAGGCCGAGGAACTCCTGTCCGGGGTCTTCTGCTTCCACTCCATGGCCATTCGGGACAGCGCGCAGCGCAACCGGGTCCCCAAGGTGCACATCTACCCCGACCACCTGTTCCTGGTCCTGCACGCGCCCCAGGCCGGAGCCGCCGGACACGTCCACTTCGTCGAACTCGACCAGTTCGTCGGCGATCGCTACCTGGTGACCGTGCACGGCCCGCTCAACCCGGTCGTCGACCCCGCCGCGGCCCGGGTCGAGGTCGACGCCGTCGCCCGCCGGCTCAAGTCCGGCAAGCTCCGCCCCGTCCACGGCCAGGACCTGTGCTACGCGCTGGTTACCGCCCTGGCCGGCCGATTGCGGGACTTCACCGCCCAACTCACCAGCGACGTCTGGGGATTGGAGCAACGGGTCACCGGGGGCCACCTCGGCGACCCGGAACGGTTCCTGGACCAGATGTTTCGGGCCCGGCACGGGCTGCTGACCGTCCAAACCATGGCCGGGCTGTCTCACGAGGTGTTCGCCCGGATGGCCAGCATCCACGCCTTCGGCACCGGTGGGCAGGACCATCTGCACGACCTGATCGACCAGTCAGAACGGTTGCAGTCGATGGCCCACGTGCAGAAGGACTACCTGCAGGGAACCATCGAGTTCTACCAGGCCCGCACCAACACCAAGATGACGATCGCCGCCGAACGACTCGCTGTCATCGCCGCGGTCACCCTGCCGGTCACCGCGGTCTCGTCGATTCTGGGCATGAACGTGATCGTCAATGACAACACCCAGCCGGTCGCGTTGGCCATCGCCCTGTTGATCATGGGCACCATCTCGATCGTCCTGCTGATCTGGGCCAAACGCCGCGGCTGGTGGTGACCCTGCCGCCCGGCCAATGGTTTTCATCGGACCCAATGGTTCTCATCGGACCTTGTCCCGCGAGTTGTCCGCGATCGACGGGCGCTCGCCTGAGGCAACGGCATTCCTGGGCCTTGCCCGGCAAGGCACGTCGTCAACCGCGGCAGCCCGACGGCCCGCCGAGGCGGCCGCGGGACTACTCTCGATCCTGGCCGGGCCGAACGGAAAGTTCCGACTTTGCGTCAGCCGGCTGTGGAAGGGCGGTCCGCGCGATGAGTCTTCCTCGACATGACGATGAGCCGGCCGTCACCTCCGGTCGTTCGGCGCCGCTGGCGCTGCCCCTGACCCTGTTCTTCCTCGGCCTGGGCATCGCGCTCACACCTGTCTTCGCAGGGCCGGTGCCCACCCCGCAAGGCATCACCATGATCGTTGTCGGCGACGCGCTGTGGATCGCCTCCTTCCCATGGCTGTGGCGGGCCACCACCCTGCGCCCACGACAGGCCGGCCCCCGGCAGGTCCAGCAGCGTGCCGAACTCGCCGACCACCACGAACGCTGCCAGCAGCGCCCAAGCGAGGTAGGCGATGCGCGGCGTCGAGCCAAAGATGGCCGGCGCCAGGCCGACGCAGACCCAGACCGCCGGTACCGTCGATAGCGCGGAGGGCGGCAGATGGCCGATGGCGCTGCTGATCCCGCCGGTCTGCCGGCCAGTGCGCTGACGCTGGTCGTGACCACCCCGAGCAGCAGACCGAGGAGCGCGTAGGCGACCAGCCAGCCGACCAGGGCGCCCCGTTGCAGTCGCCAGGCCAGGGCCAACGGGAGCGCAACGAACTGGCTGCGGCTGCCGGACCGGGCCGTGGCGCGATCATCCCGGCTCCGAACAACGCGGGCATCCCGTCATCGGCGGCAACGGCCCTGCCGCAATCGACCTCAGCGTCACCGGCGTCGGCCGGGGTAAGGCAGCGAAGCGATTCCAAGGAGTGCAGCGCGATCCTCTTCGGAAAGCCCACCCCAAATACCGTACGGTTCCAGGCTGCTAAGGGCGTGGCGCCGGCACTGTTCGAGGACGGGACATCCTCCGCAGATCGCTTTCGCCTGATTGATCCTGCGTTGCTTGGTGGTCCGTCGTTCGGCGGGCGGGTGGTAGAAGTTCTCCACACCCATGCCACGACAGGCGGCTTCAAGTTGCCAGTCCCAGCTTTCGGCCACCGGTGGCGGCAAGCGCATCTGGCTGGTCATCAGACGATCCCTCCGTGTCGGCTGATTCATGCGGCACGCACATTCGAGCGCCGGTCATGGTTGAGACAGCTGAGCGGTGGTCTGCCGAATCGGAGTCACGAATCCGCCACGTCGGGTTCGATCCGCGGGTAAGCCGGTCGCCACATCGCCTCGTGCACCTGCTGAATTGGGTCGTCGAGCTTGACACGGGCGTAGCCCTCTGCGACTGCAGTGGTCGCCACGGCCACGGCGACCGCGGCAGACACCGCACGCAGGTCGTCCATGCGCGGCAGCAGAGACGTCCCCTTGGTGGTGACATTGGACAGACTCGCCACAGCATCGGCGGCAGCCACGATCATCGACTCAGTGATCCTGCTCGCCCTGACAACCGTGACGCCCAGACCCAGACCGGGAAAGACCAGCGCGTTGTTGGCCTGCGCGATCTCGTAGGTGCAACCGGCGTGAACAACCGGGTCGAACGGGCTGCCGGTGGCGGTGAGGACGCGGCCGTTGGTCCACGCGATGAGATCGCCCGGATGGGCCTCGGCCTTGGACGTGGGGTTGGACAGCGGCATGATGATCGGTCGGTCGACATGGCGGGCCATCTCCCGCACGACCTGCTCGGTGAACGCGCCAGCGTGGGTGGAGGTACCGATCAGCACGGTGGGGTGCACATGGGCAATCACATCAGCCAAGCCGATCTTCGTCCGCGCTCCGAGCATCCAACCGTCGATCTCGGTTCGCAGGCGGGCATAGGGCTGTTGGAAGTCCAGCAGATTCGGCTGGTCGTCGACCAGCAGGCCCTGGCTGCCCATCGGGTAGAACCGCCGGGTGGCTTCCTCGGGTGACAGTCCTTCCCGGATCATTTGTTCGCGCATCATGTCCGCGATACCCAGCCCGGCGGTGCCGGCACCGTAGATGACCACCCGCTGGTCGCTGATGCGGGCCCCGGCGGCGCGAACCGCCGAGAGTGCTGCCGCGAGCACGACCGCGGCCGTGCCTTGCATGTCGTCGTTGAAGGTGCAGACCTGGTCGGCGTACTTTTTCAGGATGCGACGCGCGTTGGTGGCGCCGAAGTCCTCCCAGTGCAGCATCGCGTTGGGAAAGACTTTGGTGCAGGCGCTGACGTAGGCCTCTATCAGGTCGTCGTATCGCTGGTCCCGAGTCCTGGCATGCCGTGCGCCCAGGTACATGTCGTCGTTGAGCAGCTTCAGGTTGTCGGTGCCCATGTCCAGGACCACGGGCAGCACGCGACGCGGATGGATGCCGGCAGCAGCGGTGTAGACCGCCAGCTTGCCGACGCTGATCTCGATCCCTCCCACGCCTTGGTCGCCGATCCCCAGGATGCCCTCGGAGTCGGTGGCCACCAACAGATCCACGTCATCCGGACCGAGACCGGTATTTCTCAAAGCAATTTCGACGTCCTCCGGTTGATCCACGGACAGGTACACGCCTCGCGTCCGCCGGAACTCCTGACTGAACCGTTCGATCGCCAGGCCGACGGTCGGCGTATACACCACAGGCAGCATCTCCGACAGGTGATCGGTGAGCAGTCGGTAGAACAGCACCTCGTTGCGGTCACGCAGGTTTGCCAGATAGACCCACTTCTGCAAGTCGCTTTGCTGCTGCAGGTACTGGGCGTAGACCCGCCGCTGTTGGACCTCCAAGGTGGATACTCCCGTCGGCAACAACCCGATCAGGCCCAGCGCCCGTCGCTCCGGGAGAGTGAAGGCGGTCCCACGGTTGATGGTCGGCGATGCCAACACCGCGCTGCCGCGAACCCGGACGCGTGCCCGGACTCCGTCCGGGTGACTGATCAGCTCGTACGGAGCTTCGGTCATGGCTTGATTTCCCTATCCTTGGATCGATTGGTATGTGGTCGGGGGTGGCCGCCCGGCGGCTCGATGCGCTCGAACCCCTGGTCCGACGCGTCTCTTGCGCCAGCGCGGATCGGGTGACCGGGGTGCGACGGCTTTCGCCGCACCCCGATCAGATCGGCTACAGGCTGGCCGGAGCCCATGGCAGCGGGGCGCCGGCGTACTTGTAGGCCCTGACATCACCAGAGCGGGCGTGACCCTCGAACAGTTCGACCCGGGCGGCACGGCCACACAGTTCACCGAGTGCCGCCGAGGCGGCCTTGTCGGTGACCTCCTGGTAGGTGACGGTCTTGATGTACTTGCCGACCCACAGGCCGCCGGTGTAGTTGGCCGCCCCACGGGTGGGAAGGGTGTGGTTGGTGCCGATCACCTTGTCTCCGTAGGAGACGCAGGTCCCCTCACCCAGGAACAACGCCCCGAAGTTGCGCATCTTGACCAACGCCTCCCGCGGGTTTTCGGTCAGCACCTGCACGTGTTCGGACGCGTACTGGTCAGCCAGCGCATAGGCAGCATCCAGATCTTCGACGACTGCGACCTGCCCGTAGTTCTTCCACGCCGGGCCGGCCAGGTCGGCCGTGGGCATGTCGACCAGGATCTCGTCGATCAGGGCCATGGTCCGGCGGGCCACGGCCTCGGAGGTGGTGATCAGCACGGCTGGTGAGTCGGGGCCGTGCTCGGCCTGGCTCAGCAGGTCGACGGCGACCACGAAGGGATCCGCGTGCTCGTCGGCGATGACGAGCGTCTCGGTGGGTCCGGCGAACAGATCGATGCCGACCTCACCGAACAGCTGCCGCTTGGCCTCGGCGACATAGGCGTTGCCGGGCCCGGCCAGCATGTTGACCTTACCGATGGTCTCGGTGCCGATCGCCATGGCCGCCACCGCCTGGGTTCCGCCGAGCAGGAAGATCTCGTCGGCGCCGGCGAGCGACAGGGCGGCCACGGTCGCCGCCGGAATCTCGCCGCGGATCGGCGGGGTGCAGGCCGTGACCCGGCCCACGCCGGCGACCTTGGCTGTCACGACGGTCATGTGGGCGGAGGCGACCAAGGGATACCGGCCTCCCGGGACGTACGCGCCCGCGGCGTCGACCGGGATGTTCTTCTGCCCAAGGAAGACACCCGGCTCGGTCTCCTCCTCGAAGTCCCGCAGCGAGTCCTTCTGGTGCTGGGCGAACCTGCGCACCCTCGCCTGAACGGCCTTGATGTCCTCGATCGCCTGCTCGGGCACGGTCGCGATGATCTTCTCGATCGCTTCCTGATCCAGGCGGAAGCTGGCCGGCGACCATCCGTCGAACTTCTCGGAGTATTCACGAACCGCCGCATCGCCTCGCTCGCGTACGTCGGCGATCACCTTCGTGACGGTTTCCCGCACTCCCTGCAGTCGGTTGTCCTGCGACTGCGGTGGGGCGGATTTCAGGTACTGCACCATTGGTGGATCCTTTCGATGTGACTGCGGATGGAATCGGGTGCATTCCCATGCACCGGCTCGGTCATTGACCGTTGATGCCAGGCCAATTGCCTGTCTGTTCTCCTGGTCCATCAACTCCTTTCCGTTCGTGATGAGTTGACCGGTGCGGGCCTGCGGCCGACCACAGAATCGGAGGATCTCCGGAGACCCGGTCTCCCGGCACCCGCCGTTGGAGGCGATCAACCAGCAGGTCTCACCGTTGCGAGTCGGTGAGATTCTGCTTCGGCGAGTCGTCGCCGGGGACCAGCGCAACCTCATCCAGTTCGAGGTGCCGGCGGTCCGGAGCGAAGGAGACGGCGATGATCGCGATCACCGTCGTGGCGATCGCGAACACGATCACCATCCACAGGCTGCCGTCGCTCCAAACGACCATGGCAGCGGCCAGCGCGGGAGTGAAGCTTGCCAGGATGATCGAGGCCATCTGATAGCCGACCGAGATACCTGTGTAGCGAACGGCTGTCGGGAACATTTCGCAGTAGAGCGCGGGCAGCGGTGCATACACCATCGCGTGCCCCAGGGCCATGAACAGCGTGACACCGGCGACCACCGCCCAGAGCTGACCGGTGCCGACCAGGGCGAAGATCGGCCAGGCGGTGATGACGATCAGCGTCGCGCCGATCAGGAAGGTCTTGGGTCGGCCGATGCGGTCGGACAGCTTTCCGAAAAACGGGATCATGATGATGTTGGCGGTTGCACCGACCATGGACGCGATCAGACCGTAGGATCGGGGAGCACCGAGAGTCGTTGTCACGAAGGACAATACGAAGGTTGTGAACAGGTAGTAGTTACCCGCCTCGGCGAATCGAGCGAAGATGGCGATCAGCAAGGGCTTCTTGTAGTCGCGGAACAGAACGACGGCCGGCGCCTTGCGCTTCTCAATCTCGGCCTCCATCTTCGCCTTCTCGGCCAGGAAGGCCGGGCTCTCGGACGCCCGCAACCGGATGTACATGCCGACCAGAGCCAGCGGGATCGCGAAGAGGAACGGAATCCGCCAACCCCAAGTATCAAAGTCGTCACCTGAGATCCAGGATGCGAGGGATACCACCGCCGTACCCAACAGGAGACCTGCAGAGACACCGATCTGCGGCCAGGAGCCGAAGAATCCACGCTTCTCCCGTGGCGCGTTCTCGACGGCCACAATCGCTGCGCCACCCCATTCCCCACCAACGGCGAAGCCCTGGGCGAGCCGCAGCGCGCACAACAACAGCGGAGCCGCGATGCCGATGGTTGCGTATGTCGGCAGGAACCCGATCGCCGCGGTCGCGACCGTCATGATCGTGAACGTCATGATCAGGGTCGACTTCCGGCCGATCTTGTCGCCGAGGTGCCCGGCAACAAAGGCACCGACAGGCCGGGCGAGAAATCCGACACCGAAGGTGGCCAGCGCCACGATCTGCCCAACCGCCCCGGGCAGATTCGGGAAGAACAAATGTCCGAAGACCAGTGCGGCCGTCGTACCGTAAATGGTGTACTCATACCATTCAACAATGGCACCTATCGTCCCGGACTGCAGGGAACGGCGACGGACCTTCTCCGGCGTCAACGTGCTTTCGCTCATGGCGATCTCCTCGATTCAGGCAAAGCGACGGGATGGCCCTCCTGGCGCAGCCGAGAGCGCAGAAAAGGGCTTACGGAAAGAGCTGATTTCAGCGGCGGCAGCGGATGGCACAACCGCTTGACATTGCGCACGACTCCCCTGTGTTCAGGGTCGCGCAGGTGCCACCCGAGTCAGGCGGAAATCTGGGACGGGTGCACGTTCGACGATGTTGCGAAAACGCAAGTGCTGTTAAATCCGGCGGCCTCGTATGCGATTTCCTAGCGCGGCTCGCACTCCCCCGGACGACGTCGTCTGACCTTGCCACTGGCACGACGTGGGCGGCGACCTCACAAGCATCGGCAAGCTCCATTGCTTGATTGCATACGTATTCATCACTGTCCGGCTGACACTGGATACGTATGCAAGCGGTGACGGCAACTGTAGGGAGGTCACCCGCAGCCTGTCAAGGGGTCGGGCGAAGGTGAGCTGCGTCACCCACGCGTAACGTCGGGCCACCCCGGCCGGCTGACGCACACGCCACCGTTGTAGATGTTCCGGAGGCTGCATACGTATGCGGATCTTGGGCGAACTACCTTGTCAGGGTGGGTGAATACGTATACTATCCAAACCACGACATCCACATCGACGAAGATGGAGCTGCCGCGTGACCAGCACCGCCGGACTGGAATTGAATCTCCCGCCGCAGACCTCGCACGTGCGGACGAAAGCCGGCGCAGAAAGAGGCCGTACCCCCTCGGTTCGGGAGTTCGTAGAGGACGCCATCGCGGACATCCGGATGCGATTGGACCATGTCCGGGCAACCGGGACCCTTGGCACCATGTGGCCGTGGTCCGGCCACGGGGTCGCCGCCTTCCTTTCTGCGGTCCGATGAACTTCCGTCTGGATGGCAAGAAGGTCCTGGTCACCGGGGCGGGGCGCGGCCTGGGCAGGTCGGTCGCGGACGGCCTTGCCCAGGTCGGCGCCATCGTCTACGGCACCAGCCGGGACAAAACCACTGCCGAGGCCGTCGCCAGGCGATACAGCACCATTCCGCTGACCGTGGAAATGACCGACACGGCATCCATCCGTGCCGCGATACGCGAACTGCAGGACCACAGCGGCGGTGTGGACCTGCTGGTCAACAACGCCGGGGTGAACGTCCCAAAGCCGGCGGTGGAGCTCACCGACGACGAGTGGGACACCGTCATGGACACCAACCTGCGCGGCAGTTTCTTTCTCACCACCGAGGTCGCGAGACGCTGGCTCGAATCCGGCCGGTCCGGCGCCGTGGTGAACATCGCGTCCCAGGCCGGGATCGTCGCTATCGAGGAACGGGCTGCCTACGGCAGCAGCAAGGCCGGCCTGATCCACCTCACCAAGGTGCTTGCACTGGAGTGGGCTGCCAAGGGCATCCGGGTCAATGCCGTGGCGCCGACCTTCGTGCGCACCGAACTCACGGCATCGACCCTCGGCAGGCCGGGTTGGGCCAGGGAACTGCTCAACCGCATCCCGATGGGCCGCTTCGGCGAACCGGAAGACATCGTCGGCGCGGTTGTCTTCCTACTTGGGGATACCTCCGCCCTGATCACCGGGCAGACGATCGTGATCGACGGCGGTTACACGATGCGCTGAGCAGCCAGGAGCATTGGCGCAGCTCGGTCGGGCCGTCCCTGGGGCTCTCCTGCCTCGGAACGGCCAGGGTCGAGGCAAACGCCATGCCGTCGCGATGAACTAGCACCGCTGGATCGATACTTGGGGCGCGCCACGGGGGTGATCATCGAGGAACCGCCACAGGAAGGTCAAAGATGTCGTGCTACAACGCATCTCCAGATCAAGAATGGCCGGAGCCATCGTCGGTACGAGAACCTCCGCGGTAGAATCCTTCGCGGTGCCGCAGGCCAGGTGATCACGATCAGGAGTTGACATGGTAACCAGCAGGGACGTAGCCCGCTTCGCAGGCGTCTCGCAGGCGACCGTGTCCCGCGCGATGACGCCCAACTCCGGTATCGCTGCCAGCACCCGGGAGCGTGTGCTGGCAGCGATGGAGACGCTCAAGTACGTACCCCACGCCGGTGCCACGGCCATGAAGACCCGACGCTCCAACATCATCGGCGTCGTCGTCGCCGACCTCACCAACCCGTTCTACCCGGAAGTCCTCGACGAACTGACCCGCACCATCGCGAAGGTCGGCTACCGAGTCGTCGTTTGGAACACGGTCAACGGCAGTCACGACGACGCACTCAAAGCCATCCGTGAGCACGCCATCGACGGAGTGGTGTTCACGACCGCCACGCACGAGTCCGCGGAACTCAAGGCGGCTGTCGAACGGGAGAGCCCGATCGTGCTCATCAACAGATCCGTCGAAGGTATCGACTGCGACCAGGTGGTCAGCAACAACCGCGCCGGTGGCGCCATGGTCGCCGACCACCTCGTACAGGGCGGCAGAACACATGCAGCCTTCATCGGCGGCACCGCCAGTGCCAGCACGTCGCGGGACCGTGGTGAAGGTTTCATCGAACAGATGGCGCGACTCGGACACCCGGTGCCGAACGGCTTGAGATTCGACGCCAACTTCACCCACGACGTGAGCTTCCAGGTCACCAACACTCTGCTCGACGACCCATCCCCACCCGAGGCGATCTTCTGTGCCAACGACTACATGGCCTTCGGCGCCATCGATGCGATCCGCGCCCGTGGACTGTCGGTTCACCGCGACTGCTGGGTCATCGGCTATGACGACGTCGACATGGCCTCCTGGACATCGTTCGACCTCACCACGGTGCGACAACCAAGTCGCCGTATGGCCGCCGCGGGAGCAGATCTGCTGATCAAACGCATCAACGACCCTGACCGACCCTCCGAATGCATCGAGTACCCTTGCGAGTTGATCATTCGGGGCAGCGCCCCGTCCCGCCCGAACAGGCGAATCACCTAGGTCGTAATCCTGTTGTCTCCACTGCCGGTTGTTACGACGAGCTTCTTGACGTTGGTCCGGGTGATCAGGACCTTGGCCAGGATTGAGGCCCCCGGGATCCACGGACACCGGCGGTGTGGGGTCAGCCGGGGTGAGCCGAGTAGGAGGACAGATCCTCAAACGTGATCGGGCTGCGCATTCCGATGCCGGAATGGCGACGTTTCGGATTGTACTAGCATTCTATCCACTCGAAGATCGCCGACGCGAGTTCGTCGCGGCCAGACCACTTCTTCCGGTCGAGCAGTTCGATTTGCATGGTCCCCCAGAACGATTCCGTCGTGGCGTTGTCGTAGGATTATCTGGCCACCATGACCGAAATTCTATCTAACCACTAGTGGTCCGTCGCCGATTTGATCTGGTGGGTCGTGGTCGCTGGCTGGGCGGCG
>CAYZBB010000134.1:0-16021 GCA_964476495.1 uncultured Actinomycetes bacterium
GCGAGGCCCTGGCGACCCTGGTGGTCAACAAGATCCGCGGCACCTTCAAGTCGGTTGCCGTCAAGGCCCCCGGCTTCGGCGACCGCCGCAAGGCCATGCTGCAGGACATCGCCATCCTTACCGGTGGCACCGTGATCAGCGAGGACGTCGGCCTCAAGCTGGAGAACACCGACGTCTCGCTGCTGGGCCAGGCCCGCAAGGTGGTCGTCACCAAGGACGAGACCACCATCGTCGACGGTGCCGGTGACGCCGAGCAGATCGCCGGCCGGGTCGCGCAGATCCGTTCGGAGATCGAGAAGAGCGACTCCGACTACGACCGCGAGAAGCTGCAGGAGCGGCTGGCCAAGCTGGCCGGTGGCGTCGCGGTGATCAAGGCCGGGGCCGCCACCGAGGTGGAGCTCAAGGAGCGCAAGCACCGCATCGAGGACGCTGTGCGTAACGCCAAGGCCGCCGTCGAGGAGGGCATCGTCGCCGGTGGTGGCGTGGCCCTGCTGCAGGCCGCGATCAAGGCGTTCAAGGGTCTCGAGCTGACCGGCGACGAGGCGACCGGCGCGAACATCGTGCGGGTGGCCGTCGAGGCGCCGCTCAAGCAGATCGCGATCAACGCCGGTCTCGAGGGCGGCGTCGTGGCGGAGAAGGTCAAGGGTCTCGCCGCGGGCGAGGGCCTGGACGCCGCCACCGGCGAGTACAAGGACCTGATCAAGGCCGGCATCATCGACCCGGCCAAGGTCACCCGGTCCGCGCTGCAGAACGCCGCGTCCATCGCCGCGCTGTTCCTGACCACCGAGGCCGTGGTCGCGGACAAGCCGGAGAAGGCCGCCGCCCCGGCCGGGGGCGGCATGCCCGGCGGGGACATGGACTTCTGAGTCCTTGCGGTAGCTGCTGTATCCGTTCGCGAGGGCGGTCCGCTTCGGCGGGCCGCCCTCGTGGCGTTTCCGGGGTGGCCCGCGTGACCCGGTCCCGACGGCGGACCGTGGGCAATGGCCACGGTTCAACCGTGCTGGTGGGTTGCGACGCCGAGTTCTCGATTCTGCTCGACCGCGTCCGCCACGCGTCGGCCGGCCGCGGTTTCGCCGTGTGTGTGGAGGGCGAGCCGGGCATCGGGCAATGCCGCCGGGCAGTGGCGCATGGCCGGTCTTCTTGCACCGGCACTGCGCCGGTCGACAGCCGGTTCATGGTGGCGCTGTCCACCGCGCTGTCCGGCACCCTGATCCAGACCTTCACCCCGCCACCTTCGGACACCGTCCTGCGGCTGTCCATGCTCAGGTCCTACGGCGTTGAGACCACCCGCGGTGCCGCGGCGCTGGTCCTGGACACGATCGTGTTCTATCTGGCCCGGTTCGTCGCTCCGATGATCGGGCTGCTGCTCACCCTGCTGGTCCTGCCGCTGGAGGGCATCCAGGTCTGGATGGCGGTCGGTGGGCTCGTCGCGGCGGCTCTGCTGGCCTGGGCGATGGTGGTGATCTCCAGGGGGGAGCGGGCGGCCGGCAATGTCGGTCGGGTCGCCGCGATCGTGGTGGTCGTATCCCTCCCGGTTCGTCGGCGACGCTGCTGCTGCCGCTGCTTCCCGGCCTCGTCACGCTGGGCATGTGGCGCTCGCGCCAGGCGGGTCGGGACCAGCGGGCTCAGACCGAGACGTAGGCGCCCATGGTGTGTCGGGTGCCCGGTGCGAGCGTCACCGCGTCGGCCTTGGCGTTGGCGGTCTCCACGCAGAGCATGCCGGTCCACTCGTCGTCGCCGAAGTCGGACATCGCGGACGACTTGTCGATCCAGGGGTTCCACACGATCGCGCTGTTGGACCCTTCCCGCGCGACCGTCACACGGCGGGACCCGTCGACGATCACCGCCGTCGCGCCGGTGCCCTGGAAGGTGCGGTCGGTCTCACCGGTGAAGGTGACCGGCCCGGCCTGAACGTGCGGGCCACGGTCCGCCCCGGGCACCATGTCCAGGTAGCTCGCTCCGTCCAGGCCCTCCACCCGCACCGAACGGATGTCGGACACGCCGAAGTAGGTGTGCAGGGCCTCCTCGAAGGTGAAGGGGCGGTCGCCGGTGTTGGTGACGGCGAGCTGCAGGGCCAGGTCGTCCTCGCTCATCCGGACCCGGTACTCGGCGGCGAACGAGTACGGCCAGAGCGCCCTGGTCGCCTCGCCGGCGGCGAGCGCGAGGGTCAGCTCCACCCGCCGCTCGTCGGCCATGGCGCCGGTCAGCTCCCATTCCGTGGTTCGGGCGAATCCGTGCGCGGGCCTTGCGGTTCCGTCGGGTCCGTCGGCGAACCAGGGAAAGCAGATCGGAACGCCGCCGCGGATCGCCTTGCCAGGTGTGAACAGCGCCCGCGAACTCAGCCAGAGTCGTTCGATGCCCTTGGGAGACCAGGACGTGACGTGCGCGCCGTGCAGGTACACCTCGCCCCTGCAGCCGGGCGCATCCACCCGAACGACGGGGAGGTCACCGAGGCCGGTGGTGACCCGTACTCCTTCGGGCAGGGCTGAATCCGTGGGCGCCGCCGTCATGAGCGGAGGCTATCGTCCCCCGGCACCTGGTAGGTGGTCGGCGCGGGAGGCGTCGTGGGGTTCGGCATGATGATCCAGGCCAGGAGGTAGGCGATGACGCCGCCACCGAACAGCAGGGCGAGGACGACCGTCAGCACCCGGACGAGGGTCGGGTCGATGCCGAAGTACTCGGCGATGCCGCCGCACACACCGCCGATCTTGCGGTCGGTGGCGGAGAGGGTGAGGCGGCGGTAGGGGGTTTCCGGTGTGTTTGTCATGCACTGAGTTTGTGGCAGGTCGGGTTCGCCCGGCACCGGGGGTCGACCCGGAGCGGCACCTGAGCCGTCCCCGAAGGCGCGTCAGGGGTCGATGTCAGGGGGCTGGTCATGGCGCGTAGTCGTCGATTCCCGGCGCCGACTCGAGCCCGACCAGCGACCGGAGTCCGGTGGGGACGGTCGCGTCCGCCACGGACATCGAGGACACCAGTGTCGCCGGCCGGCCGGACAGCACCACACGGCCCGGATCCGCGGCGCCGAACAGGGAATCGGCAGGCGCGGATCCGACCTCGGTCATCGACCGCCGGATGCCGTCCCGGGTGAGATCCCGGTCCAGACAGGCCTGGGCGAGCAGCCGGCCCCAGGCGGCCGCGGTGGCGTAGCCGTCGACCGTACGGGCACCCGGATCGCTCTGTCCCGCGGCCGCGGCGTGGGAGGCAAGGGCGACCACCGCCGGAAAGTCCGAACCGTACGCCGGCGCCGGTGTCGCGACAAAGACGCGTCCGGCCGCCGCTCGCAGATCCCCCGCACCCCAGTCATCCGGATCGAAACCGTCCAGCAGAGTCAGCACGGGCACCTGCGACGAGGTGCCGGCGACCAACGAACGCACCGTGGACGCGTCGACCAGCGCGAGGACCGGCCGGTCCGATGAGGCATCGACCGCGGGCAGGCCATTCGCCGCCTCGCGCACGTCCAGGGTCATCCCGTTCCGGTCTGCCCACCACCGGGCGCCCCGCAGGCCGTCCCGGGCAGTGGCCGACCCGTCCGACAGCACCAGCACCGAGCTGGCGGCGCGAATGGCACCCGATCTGAGCAGGTTGCTCAGGCCGTTGATGGTGAGGATGTCCGCAGTGGCACCGGCGACCAGTGGGCCGGAGGAGCCGAGCCGAGTGGATGTGCCGGTGGGGGTCACCGCCGGGATCTGGTCCGCGGCGATCGACAAGGCCGATGCGTTGTCGGCCTCCCCCAGTAGGGTCAGCAGCCCGAGTGCATCCCTGCCCACACTTCGGTAGGCCGAGGCCGGGTCGGCGGGGACGTCGCCGGTTCCGTTGACGAGCAGGTCGATCGTGCGGCCGCACACCCCGCCCGAGGTGTTGACCGACTGCTGCCAGAGCCGCACGCCTCCGGTGAACCCACGGTCGCGGGACGGGTCTGCCAACACTGCCAGCGTGATTTCGGAGTCCGTCACACCGGGCCCGGTGATCAGGCCGTCCGGGGTGACCGGGGTGATCGATATCGACGCCGAGGTGGTGCTGGCCGGCGTGCGCGCGCCGGTCCGGGGCAACGTCGGCTGGTCGAGGACGGTGCAGCCGCCCAGCAGCAGCAGCGCCGCCGCGGCAGGCAGGGCGAGGAGTCGGCGACCGGTCACCCGGCCAGCCTGGCACGGGCGGCCGGACCCACCGCTTCGGCTCGGAGCCCGCCGTACCCGAATGGTGGCGGGAATCGCCCGTGGAGTTGTCCACAAAGTGACCTGATCGGGTCCGGACGAGTCCGCAAGGGCCGACAATCGATCGGCAGGCCGATCGATTGTCGTCACGATAAGTGATCAAGTCATCCTCGAAGGCGCCGATGCCGACTCGTTCGGGAAGGATGAACAGGCTATTCAGGATGTTTCGGGCGATGGTGCGGCAGTGGCGATGGCGCGCGGTGATGACTCCGACTCGTTCGGCTGGCATCATGTGGGCTCGAGACTGGCGCACCGGACCCGAGTTGACGACACACCGGACCACGGCTGCGAATGGCGCACGGGGACGAGCGCGGGGACAAGGAGGCGGGCGTGGGTGATCGGCCGCGCCCGCCGACGCCCGTTCGCCACTCGTCGCTCACCGTCGCCGTCGCACTGGCCGGCACCCTGCTGGTGCTCGCCGGGGTCGTCGTCGCCTGGCAGCGACCCGGGTTCGCGCAGGTGCCCCCCGAACCGAAAGACGGATCGGTGTGGGTGACGAACGACTCCCGGCTTCTCGTCGGCCGCGTGAACACCGGCATCGGCGAGCTCGATTCGGCGACCGCGCTGCGGGGGGTGTCCGAGGTGCTGCAGGATCCCTCAGGCGATCCCTCCGACCCGGTCTTCGTGGTCGATCCCGGCAAGCACGAACTCCAGCTGCTGGACACCGCGACGGTGACCCTCGGAGCGCGGGTGGCGATCCCCGACGACCCCGAGATCGCCCTGCGCGCGGGCACCCTTGCGGTCGCCGACCGTGCCGACGGCCGGCTGTGGGTGGGCACCGACGACGACCCGGCCGCGGTCGACGTCCACGCCGCGGAACCGGTGGCGACGGTCGGCGCCCTCCCGGTCGTCGCGGTGAGCACCTCGGGGACCGTGTACGTCACCCGACCCGGGGCCTCCGAGGTGCTCCGGGTGTCGCCCGGTGACGATCCGGCGTCCGTTGCGCTGCCCGACGGTCCGCTGTCCCTGGGCAATCCGCTGACCGCCGCGCCGGCTGCCGGTCGTACCGGGGACATCCAGCTGACCGCGGTCGGCGAGACGTCGGTGGTGCTGGACCGGGCCGACTCGGCCCTGCGGGTGGACGGTCGACGGATCGTGTTGCCCGCCCTCCCCGACGCGGTGCTCCAGGACCCCGGTCCCGCCGCCGACGAGCTGATCGTGTCGTCGTCGAACGGCCTGCTTGCGGTGAACCTGACCGACGGCGGGGTCCGCACCATCGCCGACGCGGCCGGAGACCCGGTGTCCCCGGTGGTGGTGGACGGGTGCCGGTACGCGGCGTGGACCGGCGGCCCGGGAGTGCCGGCGACCGGGCTGGCCGACTGCGGAACCGCCCATGACCCGTCCGCCGTCGAGGTCGCCGCCGGATTCGGGGTGGCGCCGATACTGCGGGCGCGCGGCGACGCGGTGGTGCTGACGGACGGCCCGACCGGCCGGTCATGGATCGCCAGCGACGGATTCCGCCCGGTCGACAACTGGTCGGATGTCGTGCCGCCGGAGAGCGATACGGACGACTCGGTCACCATCGATGACCCCGCCACGTCCGCGGACCTGCCCCGGCTGCCGCCCGATTGCACCGCAGTGCCCGTTGGTGAACCGCGCGCCGTCGACGACGAGTTCGGGGTCCGGGCCGGTCGAGCCACCGTGCTGCGGGTGCTCGACAACGATCCGAGCGTCGACTGTACGAGCGTGGTGATCGACTCGGTGACGCCACTGCCCGCCGGTCTCGGCACGGTCGCGGTGGTCGGCAATGGGTCGGCGCTGCAGGTCACCGTGCCGGACAACGCCGAAGTCACCATGGCCACGGTCGAGTATCTGGTCGGCAACGGCCGGAGCGCGACCGCGTCGGCTCGGGTGTCGATCTCGGTGGTCCCGCCCGGGGCGACCGCCGCACCGGAGCGGGTCCGCCGGTCCGCGGCATCGGCCGAGGTGGGCGGCACCGTGTCGTACAACGTGCTGGACGACATGGTCTCACCCGTCGGCGAGGACCTGTTCCTGGTGTCCGCGGCGACGGAGTCGGCCGACGTCGTTTCGTTCCGGCCGGACGGCACGATCACCTACCGCAATACCGGCGCCGGCGCCGGCGGCGACGTCCGGGTGGAGTTCGTGGTGTCCGACGGGGTCGAGCAGGCGACCGGGACGCTGACCGTGAGCATCGCGCCGGCCGGGTCCGGCGTGCCGGTGGCCTACCCGGCGTACGCGCGTGCGGTCGCCGGCGCACCGGCGGTGGCGCACCCGGCTCGAAGCGTGGTCAGCGGCTCGGCGGAACCCGTCACCATCGGAACCGTCCAGCCCGAACCGGGCAGCGAATCGGTGTCCGCACAGCTGGACCCACGGACCGGGGCGGTGACGGTGACGGCGCCCGACCCGGGCAGCTACTACCTCACCTTCGAGGCCGCGACCGGCGGCCGGGGGGTGACCGGGGTGCTCCGGGTCGACGTCGTCCCCGCCGGGGACGCCGCCCGGATCGCGGTGCCGATGCTGGATGTCGCCTACTTGCCCGCCGGTGGCGAGGCGGTCGTCGATCCCCTCGTGAACGACACCGACCCGGACGGACAGGGTCTTGCCGTCCGGGACGTGCAGGAACCGGCAGCCGCGGTGGCGTCGGTCAACGCGGCGGTGGTGGACCTGCACCTGGTGCGGGTGAGCGCCTCGCGGCCGCTGCGGGATCCGGCCGACCTGACCTACACCGTCTTCGACGGCGCCACCGCCGTGAACGGGCAGATCCGGGTCGTCCCCGTGCCGGCTCCGCGGTCCGTGCCCGCACCGCTCACCGCGCCCGTGCAGGTTGCGGTCCGGGCCGGCGACGCGGTGACCGTCCCGATCACCCGGTTCACCACCAGCCAGGACGGCGCGCCCGTCACCGTGAAGGTGGACCCCGCCCAGGCGGCCGCGCTGCCCGGTCGGGTGTTCGTGAACGGCGACGCCATCCGTTTCCTGGCCGCGCCGGACGCCGAACCCGGGCAGGTCGGCTTCGGGTACACGGCGTCCTCCGGGTCGGCGGATGCGCTGCACCCGGCACAGTCCGCGAACACGGTGACGATCATGGTGACCGCCGCGGACCCCGACCGCAACGCGTCACCGGACCGGCCGGCACCGGTGACCGCCCGAGTGTTCACCGGCGGTGGCATCACGGTGGCGC
This sequence comes from uncultured Actinomycetes bacterium, assembly GCA_964476495.1. Taxonomy (GTDB): domain Bacteria; phylum Actinomycetota; class Actinomycetes; order Mycobacteriales; family Nakamurellaceae; genus Nakamurella. The sequence continues at coordinate 7,351 of CAYZBB010000134.1, forward strand.
TGCCGCTCGCCGGGATCGATCCGGACGGCGACTGGGTCACCCTGCAGTCCATCGAGCAGCCCGAGGCGCCGCTCGGCGAAGTCCGGGTCACCGGGCAGGACACCTTGTCCTACAAGGCCTTCGGTGCGTCGGGTGTCGATCGCATCCGGTACGTGGCCGCCGACCCGAGCGGGGCGACGGTGACCGGTGAGCTGACCGTTCTGGTGGTGGCGCCCGGGGAGTCTGCCCGGCCGCCGGTCGCCCCCGACCTGGCCGTGTCCGTCCGTCCGGGCGCGAGCATCCGCATCGATCCGCTGGCCTCCGTGATGGACCCGGGCGGGCAGCGGGTCGTGCTGGCCGATCCGGCGTTCACCGCCACCGAGGGCCTTGCGGTCCAGGTCGATGAGCAGGTCCTGATCCTCGGGGCGCCGCCGGAGCCGACCGTCGGCACGCTGCGGTACACGGTCGTCAACGCCAAGGGTTTGTCGGCGTCGGGGACCGTACGGGTCACCGTGTCGCCGGACGCGCCCATGCCGGACCCGGTGGCGCAGGACGTCTTCGTACAGCCCGCCGATCTGTCCGCCGACTCCGAGACCGTGGACGTGGACGTCCGTGGGTCGGTCACCAACCGCAGCGGCCGGTCGGAGGATCTGACGGTCGCCGTCGACGAGCTGTCCGCCGGCCAGGCGAGTCTGGTCGAGTCCCGCACGATCCGGGTGACGGTGTCGGCGAAACGGCAGATCGTGGCGTACCGGATCACCGATGCCAACGGGGCGCAGGCCGGCGCGTTCATCGTCGTGCCGCCACGCGCCGAGCTCTACGGGCCACAGCTGCGATCCGGGGTCGGGCCGATCCAGCTCGCGGCGGGGCGCAGCGTGGACGTGGCGATCGGCGACTACGTCACCGTCGGCGGGGCGGGCCAGGACTCTGTGACGATCGCGGCGGACCCGCCGCTGCGAGCCACCCAGGGCACCCCGGTGCGCACGTCACCGACCGAGTTCACGCTGACCGCGCCGTCCGACGCCGGCGGGACGGCCGCGGTCTACGTGCCGATCGCGGGCGGTACCGGTCCACCGGTGGTGCTGAGCCTGCCCGTGCGGATCGAGCCGCGGCTGGTACCACCGCCCAGGCTCGACTCCACCGACCTGAAGGTGGAGGCGGGCGCCTCGGCCTCGGTCGATCTGGCCGCATTGACCACCACCTTCGACGACCAGCAGGCCGGCTCGGTCACCTTCGGGATCGGGCCGGGATCGGACGGCGTGGGCGCGCAGGTGCAGGGCAGCACCGTCACCGTCACGGCCGCGGTCGACACCCCCCGCGGCACCCGCGTCGACCTGCCGATCCAGGTGGTTGACGGGGACGGCAAGGACGGCCGGGGGACGCTCTCGGTCACCGTCACCGGCTCCACCAAACCGCTGCCCACCGTGGCCGATCAGCAGGTGCGGCAGGGTCGCGGCGGCATCGAGGTGTCCGTTGACCTGCTGACCGGCAGCCTGGACCCGGTGGGTCTCGGCCTCACCGTCACCGGGGTGCGAGTGGTCGCCGGGGTCGCCGGTGTCGCATCCGGACCGACGGTCGTCGGGGGCACGGTCACGCTGACCCCTGCGGTCGGATTCGTCGGCGAGATCGTCGTCGCCGCGGACATCCAGGACGGCACGCGGGACCCGGACCGCCAGGTCACCGCAACGGTGCGGGTGCAGATCCAGGACCGGCCGTCCGCGCCCGGCGTTCCCGCCGCCGTCGCCGGGACCCTGACCGCGCACAGTGTCCAACTGCAGTGGGAACCGGCCGACGCGAACGGCGCGCCGGTGCAGGCCTACACGGTGACCGGCGGCGGCATCCGGCAGGAGTGCCCCGGCGCGGACAGCACGTGCGTGATCGGCGATCTGACCCCCGGCCAGGCGTACGTGTTCGTGGTCACCGCGACCAATTCCGTCGGCGAGTCGGTGGCATCCGCCCCGTCGGCGGTGATCGTGCCGGATGTCGCTCCCACGGTGCCGGCCGCGCCGCTCGCCCAGTACGTCGCGCGGGGCGAGATCTCCGTCAGCTGGTCCGTACCGACCGGTGACTTCACCCCGGTCAGCTCGATGTCGCTGCAGGTGCTGCGCGGCGATCAGGTCGTCCAGGTGCTGGACGGGGCGAGCAGCCCGACGCCCCTGACCGGTCTGGACTCGTCCGGCGCGTACCGGTTCCAGGTCAGGGCGGACAATCAGCAGGGATCCTCGGACTGGTCGGCGGCCAGCGATGCGTTGGTGCCGTCCGGGGTGCCGTCGGCGCCGGCCGGGTTGTCCACGCAGTTCGTCTACGACGGCGAGCGGCGGGGTGTGCAGGTGGGCTGGACGCCGCCCGTGGACGACGGTGGCGAGCCGATCCAGTCCTACCGGCTGCTGGTGGCGGGTCACGAGGCCGCGTCCGGTGGCGCCGAGTGGCTGTCCGCCTTCGTGCCCGTCGACGGGACGGACCCCGTCGACATCGCGGTGATCGCCAGCAACGGCCGCGGTGACGGCCCGGCCGCGACCGGTTCCGTCGCGCCCTTCGACCGCCCCGCCCAGGTGACCGGGCTCACCCTGACCGCCGGCGACTCGTCGCTGGTGGCGCGCTGGAAGACGGCAGCCTCGGCGGGCCGGCAGGTCGTCGACTACCAGTACCGCAGGGACGACGGAGGCTGGGTGAGCGTCGGCACGTCGACGTCGACCACCATCGGCTCGTTGGCCAACGGCACCGAATACACCGTCGAGGTGCGGGCCTGCAACGGCGAGACCGGCTATGCCGAGGACGTGCGCTGCGGTCCGGCGAGCGACCAGGTCACCGGCCGCCCGTTCGGTGCCCTCGCCGATCCCAGGGTCGACGCCGCACCTACCGGGAAATGGGCGTCGACGATTGAGGTGACGTGGACGTTCCCCGGCGGCAACGGCCGGAAGGTGGTGTCACAGACGGTGCAGATCACCGGCGCCGTCACCGAGAACCCCGCGTCCCCGGAGCTCACCGGCACCTGGTCGGGGGACATCGGCCATGGAAAGACCGTCACCGTCGTCGCCCGGTACTGCGTCGAGGCCGGCGGCGAGGGCATCGAGGCCGTCGGCGGCCGCGGGGAATGCAAGGAGGCCAGGGACACCGTCACCACGGCCACCGCCTTCTCGGTGGCGACTGTTGCCCTGGAACCCCTCACCGGCACCTGCGGCCTGCCCAGCCGCGAGGGCGGTGAATGGCGTACCGAGGCGGACTGCGCCCCGGGGACATGGGTGCCTGCACCCGCCCAGGTGCAACTCGTCTGCACCGCCACCGGCCCGGAGTACCCGGGCCTGCCCGCCGGCAACCCGGGGCTGCCGGTCCCGAACGTGAACCAGTGGTACCTGGGCGTCAACGACAACTGGTACCGCAAGCCCGCGTTGTCCGGCCCCGACGCAACGATCCCGACATGTTAGAAGGAACGCACGTGCAGGCACTCGAAGGCATTTCGGCACCGGCCGACCCGCCGGTCCTGGAGGCGACCGGCGCCGCCCAGTTCGCCGGGCTCTTCGACGTCGTCGTGCACGCGATCGGTCGGGTGCTGGTCGGAAAGCCGGACGCGATCAGGCTCGCGCTGATCTGCCTGCTCTCCGAGGGACACCTGCTGTTGGAGGACGTGCCCGGAACCGGCAAGACGACCCTGGCCAAGGCGCTGGCGGCGATCATGCACGGCACGACCTCGCGCATCCAGTTCACCCCGGATCTGCTGCCTTCCGACGTGACCGGCGTGACGATCTACGACCAGTCGGTGGGCGTCTTCGAGTTCCATCCCGGACCGGTGTTCGCCTCGATCGTGCTGGCGGACGAGATCAATCGTGCGTCCCCCAAGACCCAGTCCGCGCTGCTGGAGGTGATGGAGGAATCGGCAGTAACGGTCGACGGGGTGACCCGGTCGGTCGGCGCGCCCTTCATGGTGATCGGTACGCAGAACCCGATCGAGCAGGCCGGCACATACCGGCTGCCGGAGGCACAGCTGGATCGGTTCCTCATCCGCACGGCCGTCGGCCACCCGGACCAGGACGCTGCCGTCGCCATTCTGGCCGCGGTGGGCACCCGCGCCGACCGGCCGACAGTGGAGCCGATGTTGACCCCGGCGACGGTCGGTGAGCTGGTCGATCAGGCGTCCCGGGTGTACGTGGACACGTCGATCCTGCGCTACATCACCGAGGTGGTCGCGGCCACCCGCACGGCCGATGGGGTCACCCTCGGGGTGTCGCAGCGCGGGGCGATCGCGCTGCTGCGCACCGCCAAGACTCTCGCGGCGTCCCGCGGCCGTCATTTTGTGGTGCCGGACGACGTCAAGGCGCTGGCGGAACCGGTTCTCGCGCATCGGATCTCGATCGATCCGGAGGCAGAGTACCGGGGGCTGAGCCCAGCCGCGGTGGTGGCCGGCGTGCTGGAGTCGGTGCCCCCGCCGCGGGGGGCCACGTGAGCGAGGCGTCGCCCGCCAGCACTGGGGCCGGGCAGGGTCCCGTCGCACCGACCCGGCTGGCCGGCGCCTTGCGTGCGGTGACCCCTCGCGGTCGGGTGACCGCCGGGGTCGCTCTGGCGGCTGCCGTCCTCGGCTGGGCGACCGGGTGGCGCGAATGGATTGGCGTCGCCGCCGGGCTGGTCGTGTTGTTGCTTGTCGCTCTGGGCATGGCGTTCGGTCGGTCGTCGGTGGCCATCGACCTCGACCTGTCCCGGACCCGGTTCGTCGTCGGTGAACCGGCCGCCGCGATGATCCGCGTCCGGAACGTCGCCACCCGCCGGATGTTGCCGCTGCGACTCGAACTCGACGTGGACGCACTCCCATCGGAGGTGCGGGTTCCGTCGCTACCCGGTGGGGCATCCCACCCGGTGGTGATCCCGTTGCCCACGCAGCGGCGCGCGGTGATCGAGCTCGGCCCGGCGCGTGCGGTCCGGGGGGACGTGTTCGGACTGATCCGCCGGATCGTGCAGTGGCCGGTCAGCGAGCAGGTCTACGTCCACCCGCGGACCGTGCGATTGCCCGACCCGCTGCCCGGCTTCACCCGGGACCTGGAGGGTTCGGAGTCGGACGTGCGCACCGCCAGCGACCTGTCCTTCCACACGCTGCGGGAGTACGTGCCCGGTGACGACCGGCGGTTCATCCACTGGAAGTCGACCGCGCGCAGCGGAACCCTCCAGGTCCGTGAGTTTCTGCAGACCCACCGATCGCTGGTCGCGGTCGTGCTGTCCGGGAATCCGGCCGACTACCTGGGCGACGGTCCCGGCAACGGTCCGGATGGGGTACGGCAGACCGCTGGCCCTGCGGAATTCGAGATCGCGGTCAGCTGCGCGGCCTCGATCGTCGCCGAGCTGGTCCGGCGCCGGCGGGATGTGGTGGTCGATGCGGCCGGTATGGCGATCCGGGCGGCGACGGACGGGGCGGTCCTGGACAGGTTCAGCGCCGTGCACACCACGGCCGGTTCCCCCGATCTGCTGGCCATGACCCGTGCTGGGGTCCGCCGGCATCCCCGCACCTCGCTGCTGGTGCTCGTGTTCGGCTCCGCTGTCGAGGCGGCCCGGCTGCGGGCGGTGCTGCGGCTGTGTCCTGCCGGGGCCACCGTGCTCGCCGTGCGGGCCAGGTCGGCCGACTCGCCGCACCCCGTCGTGCTGGCTCACCGGGCGACCGGGGTGGTGGCCACCGTCGAGGACGTCGCGCAGTTGCCCTTGATGCTGCGCGGTGCGTCGGGATGAGCGAGCTTGCGAGCGAATCATGGGCGCTGCATCGCTCCGTTGAAACCCGTTTGGGGGCGCGATGAGCGAGCTTGTGAGCGAATCATGGGCGCTGCATCGCTCCGCTGAAACCCGTTTGGGGGAGCGATGAGCGGGCGGGTTCGCGGACCGCGCCGGGCGCGTGCCGGAGCGGGCGGCTGGTGGCCGATCGCCGACCTGGCGGTGCTCGCCGGTCTGATCGTGCTCGGCTCGCTGCTGCTCGTTCCGGCGTACGGGTCGGCGGCGCCGGTGGCGGCCGCTGCCGTGGGGGCAGGTGTGCCCGCGATGGTGCTTGCCGCCGTGCGTCGATGGTCCCTGCCCCGATGGATCGCGGTCGCGGCCATCCCGCTCGGTGTGCTGACGCTCGGCGCCCTGCTCGTCGCGCCACGGCAGCGTGTGCTCGGGGTGCTGCCGTCCGCCGATGCGGTGTCGGTCGTCCTTGGCGGTGTGCTCGACGGATGGCGGGACCTGCTCACGGTGGCCACGCCGACCGGGGCGGCGGGTGGATTGCTGGTTCCGCCGCTGCTCATCGCTGCTGTGGCCGGCTCGGCCGGCGGTGCGCTCGTCGGCGGTCGCCGGCCGGCCCTGGCGCTGATCGCCGCGGCGGTCGCGGTCGTCGCGTTCGCACTGTTCGGCGCTGTCGGTGTCGCGCCGCCGGTGCTGGCCGTCGTCGCGTCGGTCGAGCTTGCCGCAGGGATGAGCTGGATGGTGTGGGCGGGCGCGCGGAAGCGCCGGCGGGCGACCCGCGAGGCCGCCGGGGCGACGACCGGGTCGTTCGGCCCGGCTGGTGGTCTCGGCGGGTTGGGCGGGATGGTCCGTGCCGAACGGGCGTTGGCGATGCGCCGGATCACGGTGTCGGCGGCGATCCTGGCGGTGGCGGCGCTGGTCGCCGGCTCGGTCGCGTCCGGTCTGGTCGGGTCGGGGGACGATCGGGACCGGGCGGCGCTCCGGTCCGCGGTGGTGCCGCCGGTCGACCCGGCCGCATTCGACAGCCCGCTGGCGATGTTCCGCAGTTACACGAAGGAACACGCCGACGACGTCCAACTGGTCGTCACCGGCCTGCCGACAGGCGCCCGGATGCGGGTGGCGTCGCTGGACGACTACGACGGACGTCGGTTCCGGGTCAGCGACGCCGAGGGACCGTTCGTCCGGATCGGTCCGGAACGGCCGGCGTCCCAGGATGCCGCAGCGGTGCAGATGACCGTGCGGGTCGAGGGCTATCGGGACCGGTTCCTGCCCCTGCCCGGAGCGATCATCGAGCTGGCCTTCGACGGCGCTCGGGCGACCGAGCTGTCGGGTGATCTGCGGTACTCGGAGACGGCGTCCACCGGTCTCCTGCCGGCCGGATGGCAATCGGGCGACGGCTACCGGGTGATCGCCGCGGTGCCCGCGCAGCCGACCGTTGATCAACTGGCCGCAGCCCGGCCGGCAGCGGTGCCGGTCGGCGACAACCCGGCGCTACCGGACCTGCTGCGGTCCACGGTCGACCGTTACATCACGGGTGCCACCACCCCGTCGGCGCAGGTGGAGGCCATCCGGGCCGGTCTGGCCGCCGACGGGACGTTCAGCCACGGCGCCGAGGGCGAACCCCGGTCGACCGCCGGTCACGGCCTCGACCGGCTGGTCGGCATGGTCGGGGGTGGGTCGATGGTCGGCGACCAGGAGCAGTACGCCGCGCTGATGGCACTGCTCGTGCGGTCCCTCGGCATCCCGGCCCGGGTGGTCGTCGGGTTCGTGCCGCCCGGCCCCACCCAGGGCGAGGTCCAGCTGCGTGGCCGGGACGTCACCGCATGGGTGGAGGTGCCGTTCGAGGGATTCGGCTGGGTGCCGTTCGACCCGACGCCGGCGCCAGACAAACCGGTCACCGACCTCCAGGACCGGGCGCAGACCGAGCGCCGCGAGGTCGCGGTCGAGGTGCCGCCGGCGCTGCCGCCGGTGCAGCCGGACACGCTGGACACCGAGTCCGCGGATCAGAGACCGCGCGACGAGGCCGCGCCGCCGCCGTCCGCGGCGGACGGGTTCATGCCGGCGGCACTGCTGGCCATGCTCGGCTGGACCGTCCTGATCCTGGCCCTGTTGGCCGCGCCGATCGTCGCCGTCCTGGCGATCAAGGCCGGGCGGCGGCGCCGCCGGCTCGCCGCGGACCGGCCGGCCGACCGGATCACCGGCGGATGGCAGCAGTTGATGGACACCGCTACCGACGTCGGGTACCGACCGGTGACGTCACACACGCGATCCGAGACCGCGCGGGAACTCGCCGGAATCGGTGTGCTGGAGGTCGACTGGCTCGCGCCCGCCGCCGATGCCGCGCAGTTCTCGCCGACCCCGGTCGACGACGAGCACGCCCAGAGGTACTGGCGTGAGGTTGATGACCGCAGCGCGGAGCTGCTGGGTTCGTTGGGGTTCCGGCGCCGCTGGCGGGCGAGGCTGTCCCTGGCCTCGCTGCGCCCTCCCGGCGGGGAGGGGCGGGGCGGGTCAGACGGGCGGGTCAGCGCTTGACGACGGAGATCATGTCCCGCAATCCGGCGGTGGGCAGGTACGCCCGGGTGATGGCGATGCCGATCCGCGGGAGGTCGCCCTCGTCCCGGAATGCCATGTACATGGGCACGAACCGGGGCTGGAACTTGCCCTTGAACGCGTGCAGTGAACGGAAGCCGTACACCGGCTCAAGCTGCTCACCGAGGGTGTCCAGGAACCGCTCGACCGGGGACTCCTCTCCCGTCTCGGACTCGGACCGGGCCAGCGGCGCCCCGGACAGCGACACGAACTCCGCGCCGTCCTTCTTGAACCACTGGCACGACGAGGCGATCAGGAATTCCATGGTCGCCCGGAACGAACCGTCGGCCCGCCGCATCAGATCGAGCGTCCAGCCGCGCACGTGACCCTCCGGCCCGTACACCGGCATCCAGGACGTCACCCCGTGCAGCTTGCCGTCCGCGCCCACCGCGAGGCCGACCTTCACCTC
>CAYZBB010000135.1:0-3147 GCA_964476495.1 uncultured Actinomycetes bacterium
CTGTGAGTCGACATACGCCGGTCGTCGTGTCCATCATCCCGCCTCCTGAGCTAGTCGAGGTTTTCCAGTGGGTCGGATACAGCCCCGCCCATGTCGGGACGGCCACACCCGGGATGGTCACAACATCCACGTCGGCCAGATGTCCTGTTGAGGACGCCGTGATGGTCGAGCCGGTGCGCTGCAAGGACAAGCGCACGAAGGCAATGCCCGACACCACTCGCCAGCCACACCGCTGGGCTCCGCCAGACTCCAGGCCTAGGTCATTCCACCCGGATGCAAACACGAACCCGGACGTTTCCCACTGGATCGAGGTGTTCACCTCGGCGATCGTGTAGGAGTTTTCCTGGAGGCGGACCCGTACCGATTGGCCCGTGCGGCAATAGCCGACCGTGCGGGGGAGGAATGCGGGCACGAGCTTGCCGCCACCGAGGTCGATCTGCATATGGGTCGCGTCGATCGCCCCCGTCACCGTCGCGAGCAGGTAGGTCGGGGCTTTCGCCTGATCGCGCTGCTGCTGGATCAGGGTGCGTGCCATCTCCTCGACGCCATCGGTCACGACATGGCCCTCGCCATCATCGTGACAGCCATCGGCGCCGGCGCCTTGGCTGCGGTCCACGTCCACGAGCTGACCCGGTAGAGACCGGCAGCCCCCACCCGGGGGAAGCCGAGCGCGATCAGATCACCAAAGTCGAGGTCTGGGCGTGCCGGGATAGATACCTGCACCGTCTCGACCGGCTTGCGCCACCGCTCAAATGTGGCCCTGGCCATGTTGATAGCACCCTCCGGGGTGGTGATTTTGTCCGATCGAATTTCGGTCTGATATGGCCCATATGCCCCCACCCATGTCGCCGAGCCGGGGTCGTCGTCCTCGACCACCTCGCGGATCGGTGTCGTGATCTCGGTGGAAGTCGAAATCGCGACCACGCGATTGATGACCGAGGATGTCTTGATGTTGCGCTCCACTGCCAGGACTGCACAGCCCGAGCGGTCACCCTGTTGCCACGACTCGCGAGCCATCGCGGGCTCCGGAGGTGGTCCGATCTGAATGACACCCTCGCGGTCAGAGCGCACAACCCACCCGGCCATGGCCGCGATGTCCGACCAGTCACTATCCGCCGCCTGCTCGCCTACCGTGTACACGGCGGGCATCAGCACCGACGTGTCAGCGATGCGGATCGGTGTCCGGGGTGCGACAGCCGCGAAAATCACGGCCAATGCGGCGCCTACAGTGAGCCCACCCAGGTCCAGGGTTTTCCCACCGTAGCCGCCGCGCTTCGCCTCCGCCAGCGGATCGAAGCCGGTCACCGTGTAGGCGAGGAGCCCGTCGTCTGTGATGGCCGGGTCTTCCATCGTGTATGTGCCGACCGGGACTTCAAGCCAGCCAGTGGCGGCCTTAACTCGCCACCACACCCGGGCTCGCATCCCTGACCGAGGGTCGAGGATGTCGGTGGCCCGCAGGGGCACATAGGTACTGCTCGACAGGGCGAATCGGGCACCCCACACCTCGGACGACTCGCCGCGCATGGTGACCTCGACCTGATCCACCGGCAGGTCCGTGACGTGCATCCCGTCCCCGTCGATGATCTCGACGCGGGCGCCGACGCTACGGATTGATGCCCGCACCGCCGCAGTCCATGCAGCCGAAGCCACCGTCTCGCGCCAGCCCATCAGGCCGGCCCCTGCTCCACCCACGACAGCGGCATCAGGCGATTCTGGATCGCGGCTTGGGTGAGGCGGTCGAGCGAGATCAGCGACGAGCGGGCCATCCGCGTCACCGGACGCGAGACCATCGACCCGTCCAATCCGCGATCAGGCACCCACCGCATGGTCCACACAGCGTGAGTTCGCAGGAAGGCGATGATCGCCTCAACCTCGGCTGCCGTGGGCACGCGCAGCACCATCTGACCGGCCCATCCATGCTCAGCTGAGTAGTCGATCCGGGCATAGCCGTCCGACAGCGGATAGTAGGTGGCCGCATCCTGCACAAGTTGCCCTGGGTCATCCTCGCGGACGCGGACATTGATCCACTGCCCATCATCGCCCACCCAGTAGCTGCACCGATCACTCGAGGCAGCAGCAGCAGATACGGTCCATGACGACCAGCGCCCCGTGGTGTCAGCGCGGCGAACTCGCCACACGGTGGAGACGCCGTAAGCAGCGAGCGGCTGGTCGACGGTAACCGTGGTGGACGCGGGGGTTAGCGTGAGTTGATCCACCCAGGTCAGCCCACCATCCTCCGAGGACTGGAGCTGAGTGAGCATCCCGACGGTAAGACCCGAGATCGCGACAGACAGAGGGCGTCCGTCGGTAGCGACGACAGCCGTGGGGGCTGACGGGGGGGTCCAGGACACCGTGCCCGTACCTGACACCCACTGCGACGCGAGGCCGCCCGTCTGCCAGATACGCACCCAGAATTTCAGGTCCTGCCCGTTGGTCCATTGCCGTAGGTCTGGGATGGTCACCGGATTCTCGGTACCCGACACGACGCCAGAGTCATAGATCGTCCCCACTGTCGGATCGGTGGAAGCCGAGGGGGTCACCGCCACCTGATAGGCGGTCTGCACACCGGATCCGACTGCCTTCGTATACGACACATCCGGGGTGACATCGCCAGCCGGGGCCGACACGGTAACTGCCGTCACGACAGGGGCTGCGACAGCGGAGAGGGGCTGCGATGCAGCCCATGGCGACCAGTTGACGCCATCCTCCGTGGTCGCGACCGACCACTCGTAGTTGTGGGCGGATGTGAGGGCGCTCGCGTTGAGGGTGGCCTGCTGCGCAGATCCGGCCACCGCCGTCTCGGTGCCGGTGAGAGTGCCGCTGACCAGATACGACCAAGAACCTGCGCCGACCTCACGGAGACGCAGCTTGTACGACCCCTGGCTCCGCCCAGCCAGTGATTGATGCAGCCACGAGAAGGTGTTGGCGATGGCCGGGTTGACCTGGGCGCCCGATGCTGGCGCCGACAGGACGGGGGCGGATGGCGCAGCGGGCGGGATCATTTCGAAGCCATCCGAGTCGGTTCCGTTGAAGCCCGTGGCGAGCTGGAGGAAGCCGGTTGCGGTCGCAGCCAGGCTCCACACGTTGTTGTAGCGGTTGCCGTAGGCGGCGTTCTGGACGTCGGTGCCCAGCTTGCCCGCCGCTGGG
>CAYZBB010000135.1:3157-15680 GCA_964476495.1 uncultured Actinomycetes bacterium
CGCGTTCGACATGTTCGCGCCCGGCTTCTCGGTCACCTGCCCCAGACGCCACTGACCGGGGAGTGTCACCAGGAAAGCGATGCAGCCCTGGACCGCGAGAGGCTGGGCTAGGTCGGCCGCCGACAAGACCTTCACCCACGACTGAGTGGACGGCGTCTTCTTGGCCAACTGCCAGCCGGTCGTATCCGTCGGCTGGCGCTTCGGGGTCGAGCTGAGCGTCCCTGCAATCCCAAGCCACGCGGTATCGCCGGCCACCGTGCCAGAGGGCCACGCGACAGTACCCGACCCAGATGACATATAGGTCGCCTGCGTGTACCCACGGATAGCCACCTCAGCCCCTCCTCACAGCAGACGAGAGGCGGCCCATCAGCACATCGCCCATGGCGGTCACCCCCGAGATTTCGATCCGGGCACCGTCGAAGGCGGCCCTCAGATCAGCCGGGGACAAGGTGGGGGCAGCCGAGGGGGACGCGCCCGACGACGACCCCACCCGGCCCCCGTAGGCGAGGTGCTGCAGCCGCTCCTTGGGGATCTTCCCCGCGTTGATGGCCGCCATGATCTGGTCGCCGTAGTAGCGGACGGACGGACGCTGGATCACCCACTCGCCGGGAGTGCCTGCGTACATGACATTGTCGGCTCGATCATGCGGAGCGTACCCGGGCAGTGGGCCACCGTGGGCGCGGTAAAACTGGGCTCCAGATGGGCTACGGACTGGCACATACAGGGGGTTGGCGTTGATGCGCCGCTGGATACTGGCCATCATTCCCGCCACGTCCGGCGGGATGATCTTCGGGGTGACCGTGGGCGACACATTCTTGGGGATGGCGAGCAGCTTGTCCGCCAGGTTCTTGGCTTCCTTGGCGCCCATGCCTGCTGCGACCGCCGCCGCGACGAACTTCGCCCGAGCGCGCTCCTGGGCGGCGGACACCTGGTCCGACGAGGCGCCAGTCTCGATCAACTTCGTGATGTAGCCCTGCGATGCGGACGCCAGGTCGTTGAGGGCCTGTTGGTTGGCCCTGCCCTTGCCTGTGTTGACATCGAGGCCCTTGCCGTTGTCGGCGATCTTGGCCGTTGTCTCATCAATCGCCGCTTCGAAAGCGATCTGCGAGTTTGACAGGCCCAAGATCACATCGTTAGTGGTTTTGAGCGCGTCCGTGAGCTGCTGGGTGGCGACCTTTGCCGCATCGGTCTTGACCGTCACCCCAGCCAGAGACGAGTCCAGGCTTCCCTGGGCTGAAACCGCCGCCGAGATGGCCGGGGGGATCTCGCCTGCCATCCAGCGGGCGTAATCCTCGGCGGTGAGGGTAGTCACGTGCAACTGATTCGCCGTCTCCACCAGGGAGGACCGATATTGCGGGAAGAGGGACACCACATCATTGATCGCGATGCCCTGCTTGGCGGCGGCGTCAGCGATTTCGGAAAAGGCCGTCTGCGCCCCGGCGGCGTCCATGTGGGACAGCGCCTCATCCATCTTGGCGAATTGTTCCTGGAGGGAAGTGAGGGCCGTCTTCTGGCCTACGATGCTGGCCAGGACTTGACCGAGCGCTGACAGCCCTCCGAGCACTCCGGACGTGTTGTCGCGGACCTGCCTGATGGCATCAGCCACCCCGGTAACCTGCTGCTGGCCCGTCTCCCAGAAGAAAAACCGCTGCTGGACCTTCCCGAGCTCAGCGTCCAGCTTCGTGAGCTGATGACTACCCTGCGTGACCGACTGGAGAGCCGACGCCATGTCGCTCAGGGTGCCGTGACGTGCGTCGATCGCCTCCTGGACCTTCCCGCCAAGTTGCGAGATGGCGATCAGCGCCACAGTGGCGGCGGCAGCCTTGGCCCCTACCGTGCCCAACGTCCCGCTGAGCTTGCTACCAGCGGGGATTAGGTCACGGAAAGACCTCCACGTCTCAGCAGCACCCACAGCGAGCTTCACAACTGCCCCGCCAGCGACCAGAGCGGCCCCACCCACACCGACGACGGCGAGCGTGCCCTGCTGCACGGACGGCGGGAGTTTCGAGAAGCCCTCCAGGAGCCCCGTCACATTCTGAGCCAGGGACCGCAGAGGCCCATCGGAGCCCTTGCCGAGAGAGATGAACGCAGCTTCGCCGGTGGCGGCCAGCTTCTGCATATCGCCCTGCAGGTTGTCGAGCTTGGTCCGCGCCACCTCGGCCGCGTAGCCCTGTTCATTCACCGACGAAACCCACTTGTTGATGCCGTCCGCACCTTGGGCGTAGAGGACGTTCGCGGCGCGGATGGCGTCGGACCCAAAGATTGTGGCGAGGGCGGCGTCGCGCTGAGCAGGGGCCAGGCCCTGTAGGCGGACCTTGAGCTGCTCCGACAGGTTCGCGATCCCGACGAAATTGCCCTGCGCATCGTAGGCGGCAATCCCCAGCCGCTCCATCGTGTCGGCGGCCTCCTGCGACGGGCTAGACAGCCGCAGGAGCATGGTACGGAATGACGTGCCCGCGTCCGACCCGAGGAGGCCAGCGCTAGCAAAGGCGGTCAGCGTGCCCACTGTCTCATCGACCGACAGGCCAAACTGGCTGGCGACTAGTCCGCTCTGCTTGAGCGCAAACGCCAGGTCGGAAACCTCACCCTGAGCCTTACCTGCACCGGCTGCAAGGAGGTCCGCAATGTGCGGAACATCCCTGCCGGACAGCTTGAACTGTGTCATGGCGGTTGCGGCGGTTTCCGCTGCGTCACTCACATCCATGACGCCAGCCGACGCCAGGGTGAGCGCACCCGTCAGGCCGCCACCGATCACATCTGAGGCCGAGACGCCCGCCTTCAGTAGTGCCTCGATCCCGCCCGCTGCGGCTGTCGCACCCTTCCCGAGCGCGGGACCGGTTTTGAGGGCGGCATCAGTCAGCTGGGACAGGCTCGCGCGGGCGTCACTACCCGTCGCCGCCACCTTGGACATGGCGGCATCGAAGTCCGAGTAGGACTTGATGGCGAGACCCACGCCAAGCACGGCAGCGCCACCAAGCCGCATCGACGTGTCTGCCAACTGGGTGACGGACTGGCGGTGCTTGATGAGCGACTTCTGAGTCCTGTCCGCGAGGTCGAGAGTGACCCGGCCCGCATCGGCCAACTTCGCCTTGTAATCGGCGATGTTGGCCCTGAGGGTGACGGTGATGGAGCGGTCGCCGAGCACTAAGGTCACCCCCTCGTGAGTCGCGCTTCCAGTGCCGCCCTTTCGGCGGCAGCCCGGTCCGGGTTGTAGTCGAG
Organism: uncultured Actinomycetes bacterium; assembly: GCA_964476495.1. Lineage (GTDB taxonomy): Bacteria > Actinomycetota > Actinomycetes > Mycobacteriales > Nakamurellaceae > Nakamurella. The sequence continues at coordinate 6,377 of CAYZBB010000135.1, forward strand.
CGGGTCGACGGGCTCGACACCCTCAGGTACGAGGTGGGCGCCGATCATCTGGCCCGGCTCCAGGTCGTCCTTGTGCTTCTCCGCCCATGCGTCGATCGCGTTCCGGGCGTAGCAGACGCTGGTAGAAATCTCCCAGCGGCCATCGGTGCCCTCGTCGGTGCACTCGTCCACCCATTGACCACACCCGCAACCACACTCGGCATCGCGAGCGATTGCGGTTGCCTGCACGAGCAGCCGGTCAGTTTCGCCCCACTCCACCCAGGGCAGCCCGATAAACCGGGTGGGCGGCACCCGGTAGTCGGCGGCGAGTCTCAGGAGTCGGTAGAGGTGCGGCTGGTGTCGGAGAGCCGCAGCGAGAAATCCGGCGACTCGGCCAGTTGGCGGTTCGCGAGATTCATGGCGACGATGAGCTTGGCGACCTCGTTCTCATTCACTAGGCGCATCTGCTCAAGCTGCTCATAGGTGATGGGTGGCTCTGCGATTTGCTCAGCAAGCTGCCGGAGATTCGCCTCTCGGCGCTGCTCGACCTCCAGTGGATCATCGTCCCCGTTCAGCCGCCAGCCCTTCTCGTGGGCCAGGTTACGCCGGAACTTCGTCTGCCATTCCTGGGAGCGCTGCTCGAGGATGATCCACGTGCCGGAGGCCTCAAACTCGTCCCAGACGGCCTGCGCGCCGGGTTCGTCTCCCTCGTCCAGTAGACGCTCCACGTCGGCGATCAGGTGGGCCTTGGCGTACAGCTTGACCGCACGACGCACGGGGCGCCAGCCAGCCAGCCATGCCGAGAAGTCGAATCCCGCCGGATTTGACGGCGACGTGACATCTACCGAGGTTTCCTCGTATAGAGATCGGTCATCGGTCATTGGTCGTACCTTTCCACGGTGCGCCACGGGTTGAGTGACCCAGCGGAGGCGTCCCGTGGCAAACGCCTCCGCTGGGGGATTGGGGGGTCTAGGCAGACACCTCGATGAAGGGCCAGCCCTTCTGCGGCTTGCAGGGGACGATGAGCTTGATCCAGCCGCCACCATCGGGCACCTGTGGATGGTCAGTGACGACCTCTGCACCCAGCACGATCTCGTCACTGACCGCCCAGGGCTCGCCGGCGTCCTTGTCAGAGAGGCGCACGTAGCCCCACAGCGTGGTGCCCTTGGTCTTCACTGCCTCGAACAGGACATCCGCGGTCGGGTCAATGCCGCCCGCATCGAGGTAGTAGCGGTACACCGTGAAGGCGCAGTTGAAGTTGTCACGACCGAGCGTTTCGGCGTTGGTTGACGAGCACAGCTCCGGGTCGTTGACCGTCTCGGAATCGGCGGGTGACCACGCAAAGTTGTTGAGGGCAACCTTGCAGGAGGCGTCGATGCCAGCATTCAGCTCGGTGGCAGTCGGGGCCGCCGGGTCCGCAGGCTCGGTGGTCAGGATGGTGAACTTGATCTTGCCGTCGGCAAGGACGCGAGGCATGGCGATTCCTTTCGGATGGTGAAATTGGTTGCTTGGTTGGAGCCGCCACGGCTCGGCTTGGACTGGGTACTACTGGACGTCGTCGGCTGCGAGCGCAGCCAGCAGATCGGACTTGCGTTGGGATGCAGGGACGATCAGAGAATCCTCATCTCGCCCTTCGTTGCGGCGATCGATCTCAGCCAGGAGATCGGCGACCTTCCCGCTCGGAGTCCGGGCGAAAGGGGCACCCAAAACGGGGTGGTCCAACCACCCTGCAGGCACCCGCTGCTTGCGCCCCGTGCCCGTCACGTAGACATCGACAAATTTGGTCACACTGGCTCCCATCGGGCTAGGTATGTGTCCACCCCGTAGAAGGGGTGGCGGTTGGTTGCGGGGTCCACCGTCTCCGGGTCGACCTCCACGAATTCGGGACGGGCAAAGACGAAGGTGGTCGCGCCGGCATCGTCGGCAACACGGGTCAAGCCGAGGGCTTGGCGGACGCGGCGCAGCATGATCGAGACGCCCTCAGCGGTCGCGGCGCGCGCCAGAATCCGCAACGTTGCCTCAAAGCCGACATCGCCTCCAGGAGTGGTTTCCGGGTCGAGGCCGTGGGGCTGATAGCCGACGATCACATACTGCTCGGCCTGCATATCCGCCCACACCTCGAAAACGGGGTAGCCGAGGGGGGTGATCAGGGAGACGGCGGCCGTGATGTGGCTCACAATCCCACCAGCCTCGCCAAGCTGGCCTCAAAGCCGGGGATGGCGTCATTCAATGCCCCAGACGGGTCCGGCAGTGTGCCTCCACCGCCATGAGATCCACCGAAGTACGCGATCACAGCCAGATTGCCCTGCCCGCGCTTCTCCGGGCCGATCTCAGCCTCACCGCCGCCAAGGACAGCCTTGACGTCTGACGTGATCGTCGGGGCGATCTTGCCGAAGTGGCGGGACGCGGCAGCTTCGGCCCGCAGCTGGTCCCGAATCCGGGTTGCGGAGTCGGCCACCACTTGCTGCACGGCCGCAGGGGGTACTTTCGCGGCATTCTCGAGTTCGGCCGCCAGCCCGGTCAGGTCCACCGCTCCACCCCCACACGCTGAGCAGTCGTCAGCTCTCCGACATGCTCGGCGACCACCCGATAAACGCCGCCCACCAGGCGGGGCTCATGATCGGAAGCCGTGACCACTACGCGCATCCCCACACGCAGTGGAGGGGCCGTCACGGGGATGCTCAGTTGGTCATGGGCGAGCGCCACATCTGAATCAGCGATTGATCCGTGGGCGACGGTCGCTGGCTTGATCCGCGCCGGGCCTGTGTAGACAGGTGTCCCTGTGGCGACCGTGGCCGCGCCCGTCTCCGGGTTGGTGACGACGGGGCCGGGGGTGTCGATGTCGACGGTGGTGCGCATCATCGATTCGGCTTGCGCCCGCAGAGAGGGCAGAGCGTCCGAAATTGCGTCACCCAACATCGGGGGCTCCGTAGGGGGTGACGGTGAAAGCGCCAGATGTGGTGCCCTCCGGGGCTAGGGTGGTCCACCACGAGTCGAGGAGGCCCAGCAGGGCGGTCCGAGATGAATCTCGGTAACGACGCACCTCGCGCCCGTCGTCTACTGCGACCTCGTACGACACGAGCCCATCCGGATTGGATAGGCGAGCGCACACGACATCCACGATCGCCATGTCCACGAGGGCCTGGTCTAGATCCTCGATCGGACCGAGACGGGAGGCGATAAGTGCCTGAGTCCACCCGATCAGTTGGGTGGCTTGGTTCTGCTGAGCGGGGGTGAGGTCACGCGCCAGACTCGTCTGGACATCACCATACGTAACTGCCACGATTCCTCACCCCCTCCCAGGTCACTTGGCGGTGTATCCGGACGCGATCAGCGCATCGAGGATGACGATGGGGACCTCAGTGACATGCCCGGTCGGGCTAACCACCATCGCTCGATCGGGCTGGGTCTCAACCTCGGGCTGGGTCTCAACCTCGGGCTGGGTCTCAACCTCGGGCTGGGTCTTCGCTCGCTGACTGGCCACGTCAGGACGCATTCGTGTACTTGACGAACGCAGATGCGTCGTTGACGAGCCACCCGTACTCGGCCTCGGCCAAGATCGCCACCAAGTTGTTCTCGAACAGCGACACGAGCTCGCCGTTGATGGTGACGGTCGCCTCGTTCGACACCTTGTAGGAGATGCCGCCCACGGCGCCCCAGGCAGTCTGAGACCAGTCGCCCAGGTAGCCGTAGATCTTCGGGGCGTCGGCGTAGACGCCGCTTCCGATGAAGGCGTCGTACCCGAGCAGGCGGCCCTGTCGGACCGGCCCGGCCGCCTCGGTCAGCATCCGGTCGTTGAAGATCGGCATGCCTGCGGTGTCCTTGGCCCCGTTGAAGACGGGCTCCATGCGCCGATCCCACGCCCAGCCGGTCGGGTACTTGCCCGCGTTGACCAAGGTGGCCAGACCCGCGTTCAGGTCGTCGTAGACCGAGGTGAACGCCGGCGAAGCCCCGGTGAACTCCTGGGTCGAGGAGCCCGTGTCCAGGTTGGTGCTGAACGGCGAGGCAGTGCCGTGCATCGCGGCCGCATCGAACGCCACGGCGAACGCCTCGGCGATCTGGGGTCGCAGCAGATCCATGTAGCCGCCCGGATTGGCCCGAACGACCTCCGCTGAGACCACCGCGATCGCGGCGAGCTTCTTCGGGTCCATCGTCTTGAGTGCGATGGATCCCTTCGAGGCAGGCTTCTTGGCGCCCTCAGCCACCCATCCGGCGCTGATCTTGCCGGTCACGACCGGGATGGACTGGCCATTGATGCCCAGCGGGATACGGCGGGAGAGTTGCTGGACAACGGACTGCTGTGCAGCCTTCTCGAAGATGGCCTCGGACTGCTCCCGGTTCAGGAACCCGGAGAAGTCTGAGGTCGTGGTTGCGGCGGTGATCGCCATGATTCCCTCCTATGGGAACTAGAGGCATCTATGCGATGCCGAGCTTTCGTCTGAGTGCTTGCTCCAGCCCGTCGCTATTCAGGGCTGGCGGGGTTGAGCCGCTCCCCCCTTGCGACGGATCGGGGCGCGGGAGTCCGCTCGGTGCGGACAGGGCCGCCAGGCGCTCGGCCTGGCGGGTCAGTGACTCTTCGTCGCCCCCCGTGAGGAACGTCTCGGCGTCACTGTCGGAGATGCCGAACTTGGCCGCGATCTTCCACCGGGCCGCGTCGGATGCCGACCGCTCGGCGGCCGCCTTCCACTGGGCCGACTCTGCCTGAGCCCGCTCGAGTTCCGACATTCGCTCGCGCTTGAGGCTGTCGAGTTCCGACTGGAGCGTCGCCTTCTCCTGCCGAGCCTGATTGCGTTCGGCTTTCATGGAGTCGAGGGCCCGCTTGCCAGCATCCCCGAGGCTGCTGGCAGCCGTCTGGCTCGGCGTGGTTTCCGGCGTGGTTTCCGGCGTGGTCTCTTCTGGCATTTGGTTTCTCCCTTGCGGAGGCGCCCAGACGCCTTGCGCGTCCGGGGTGAACTGTGGGGCTACAGCAGGTAGCCGTATCGCCGCAGAAGCCTGACTGCTTCCTCACGGTCTTTGGCGCGGGAGAAGATCCCGTCCGGGGTGAGCCGCCCGCCCTTCGCCTGCTTCACCTCGGTGAGCAGCTGACCTCGATGGGCATCGCGGTACGCGTTGACGACGCGGTTCAGGTCGGCACCCTCAGCAAGCGCCGCCTTCTGCGCTTCGGTCAGGTCGTGAATGTCCTCAGTCCCGATCTGCGGCGTGTAGCCAGCGGGAAGGGCGGCGCCCTTCATTGCAGGCACGTGGATGCAGTCACAGCGGGGATGCCGCTGGAAGCCCTGCGAGTACCGATACCAGCGGCCAGCCAAGGTGCCGCACCGCTGACAGCACGGCGGGGACACATACCGAACCCATCCGGCACCGTCCCGTGCCGCAATCCCCGTCGCGGTTGCAGCTCGCCCAGCGTCCGAGACCTGGGTCTGTACGTGCATCGCCAGCCACGCCTCGGCCGCCTGCATCACCTCGGCGTCCGACTTGCCCGACCCGTACAGGGAGCGCGCGTACGGCACCGGCGAGTACAGCAACGACCCGAGCGGGCGACCATCCGATGCATACCCACCGAAGGCGACGGGATTGATCTTCACTTCCGGGCCGAGTGTCGTGTCCAGCAGTGCTTGGGCATCCTGGGCGGCGCCCTGCTGTGCGGCCGTCACGATCAGCCACAAAGGCAGCGCGATCGACTGCCAATCATCGACCGTGCCAAGCTTCCGCCACTGGCGACGAGCCAGGATCGCCGCTGCGGTGCCCCTAGCCTTGAGAGACCGGTGAAACGCTGCTGGTTCCACGCGTCAACTCCACGGCGGCTTGCAACTCGGGATCGATTGCCTCGGCTGCGAAGTAGGCGCGCTCTCGCGCCTTCCGCGCCTCAGACCAGCCCATCTCGTCCCAAGCGCCTTCACGGGACAGGATTCCGGCCTGCCTCGACTTGACGATCGCGTCGGTGCGTTGCCCGATGGTTGGCGTGGATGGGTCAAACCAGTCGACCTTTACGAAACTCCCGGGAAATGGCTTGTGTGCCAGTTCGTAGGCTGATGCAGCCACCCAGCCCAGCGTCACGCCGACGGCGTCATTCTCGGCTTCGGTGGCCTGAATCAGTTCAGCCTCCACGTGCCTCAACGCGTCCCCGCTGGGCGGGTTCACGGACGTGAGCCCGAAGTATGAGGCCGGGAATCGCGTGGCCGCGTGCATCTCCTTGGCATAAATTTCGCGGGCCGTGTCGAAGTTCTTGAGGTCAGACGGGGTGAGCTGGCCGATCTTCGCCTTGGGGTCGGTGAGGGTGTGGATGGCGTTGTAGTAGGCCTCCCACTGCGGCATCGGGGTGCCGTCCTTGCGGATGAAGTCCCCGCGGGCGACGCCGACCATCCACACGCGCGGGACGCCGTGCGCCTCGACGGCGAACTGCATGTTGGTCAGGTTTCGGCAGGCGGCGTCGGTGATCGACCGGATCGCGTTCGTGATCGCCGAGCGCCCGCGCCAGTCTGACGACATGCGGCGATTCAGGTGCAGGAAGACAAGCACTTTGCCGAGTCGATGGGGGTCTCGGTCAACCTCAACCCACCGGTTCGACGAGAACGACCACTGGATCCAGACGGTGACGTTCGGCAGGTACAGGGTGGCGTGGGTTGGTGAGCGCTTGGTCTGCTCATCGGTGCCGTAGAAGCGGGCCGCAGCCGTGACCACCTCGTGGCGGACATCAATCTCGGCCACCATCTCCAACGGGGACTCGGTGCGGATCAAAGGCCGCCCTGCGTCCCGCTCGTTGGTACCGACCGTCATGAATGCCCGTCCGTAGATCCGTCGATCCCGGTTGAACATGCTGATCTGGTAGTCCATGTTCGAGCCGTCCCAGATGGCCCTCAACTTCGGGTCTGCTGTTTCCTCGCCAGGGAGGACCAGTGAGCGAACCTTCTGGCGATCCACCACCGAATCAACCACCGTGGCCGGACCAGCGGTGTAGACCCGATACTCCTGCCGGTACTGCTCAGGCAGCGCCAACCCCATGTGCTGAAACGCATTCTCGGAGTCGTAGTAGTTGAGCAGCAGATTGTCGGGCCGCCGCGTCGCGTCCAGGCGCTCGTAGAGCGCTTTCAGGGTCGCCGCCTCGGAGGGTTGCAGCACGAAGGCACCCCCTCAGAGGAAGAAGATCGTTTCTTTGGGCTCAGCGGACCAGCCAGCGGCCAGCGCCTCAACCCGGGCGTGATAGGCAAGCGCGTCAGCGACAACCGAGTCGATCTTGCGCGGGGAGTTCGGATACTCCTTGCGGACCAACATCAACCGACCCCGGGGGGCCTTGTACGCGTTCCCGTAGTGGGCAAGAACAGCAGGCTCCGGAGACTGGGCAGTCTCCCGCTTGAGAATGTCGGTGTGCAGCCGATCCAAAGCGGCCGACATCGCCGTGTACTGGTCGGTCGCCCACGGGATGACCCGCTCGTCCCCGAACTCGTCGGCCAGGCTGTCAATGTCGGTGCGCCACTCGTGCGGGTCGCAGTAGGCACGCGAGACAACAAACCGATCCATCGCCCACCGGAACCGAGCCAACACCTCGCGACGAGGAACCTCCCAGCCAGCACCCAGGGCGCCGTCCGGCTTCTCCCACAGGCCGATGGTGAACCGGTGGCCGGTGTCCATGACGCAGCCCCGAATCACCGACGAGTCATCACGCAGCGAGCCGTCAAAACCCATCGAGATCGCTGTCCCCGCCGGCGGCATCCACAGCTTGTCGGCACCAACCGAGATCAACTCCAAGCCGACCGAGGACTCCACCGCCTCAACCGCAGTCTTGGCGATCCACGCATCCGAGCCAGCCATCGACCGATTCAGGTAGTAGCGGGCCGCCTCGGCTTCATCACGGCAGACGGTCGGGTCCAGCATGAGCCGGTAAACGTCCTCGGCTAGCATCCAGCCCGTCTCCGGGTCCATCGCCGGCCCATACACGCTGCGGAGTTGGCGGAGTGTTCGCGCCCGGTCTGAGATGTCGATACGGCCCTTGGGCTCCTTGTGGTGGATCAGCCACCCAGGATCAAGGTCACCGCGCCGCCACCGCTTCTCGATGACCTCCCACACCGACTGCTCGCCCAACTTGCAGGCGGTCGTCGTCGCCAACGCCCACGGCTCGGCAGCCTTGCGTTTGCCCGTGTTCCGCATGGCCGTCGCGTACATCGACCGCAACTCAGGCAGCACGTACAAGTGCAGCTCATCTGGGACGAGATACGTTTCCTTGCCACCATCCTTCGACGCGGCACCCGACGAACTTGATCGACACTCGCCGCCATTCGGCAGATAGATGTTCTGGGCTGAGCGGTAATCGCCGATGCCCTTCACCTTGCCGTAGATGTCCGGGTGGAGATCATGGCCCCACTCGCCCATCACGAACGCGATGTTCTGGAAGGTGTGCCCGGCCTGCTTCTCCTCGGTGGCCAGACAGCGGATGAACGGCGACCGAACCGGGCGTCCGATCGGTTGCCCGTCAGCGTCCCAGCCGTCAAACCGGACCACCGGGGACACCGCTTCGGCAACACCGATCAAGCCAGCCACTTCCGACTTCGCACGCCCCTTCGGCGCCGAATAGACCCCCACCTTCACCCTGCGGCGACCGGTCAGTGGGTCCAGCTCGTAGCAGTCGATGATGAACTGCTCAGCCTCCGGATCACTCCGGAAGTCCAGCGGCTCACCCTCCACGTCGCCGGGACCATGGCAGGCGAACTCCTCCAGCCACTCGACCACTTGATACCCGAGGGAGCACTTCTGCCCCTCGAAGGCGGGCACGAACAACCTAGACACCCCAGCGGGATGCCGCACGCGCGCTAGCCGAACCCTTCACCCTCGCGCCACCAGGGACAGTCGGAGCCTGAGCGCCACGCGCCCCTCGGTACTGCGGCCGACGCCCCTCCTCGTCAGGAAGACGGAGGGCGGCGAGGAGCTGCTTGAGAAGATTGGCTGTCGCGTTCGCTTGCGAGATCACGCTGTCGAACTTCACGTCGACCGTGACGTGCCGCTCATCCTCGTCATTCCAGATTCCCTGGGTGCGGAACCGCATCAGCTCGAGGACGCCCTTGCCCGCGATGATCCGGTCGAACTCATCCAGCCGGTCCTTCGCCCGACACGCCTCCTCAAGCTGCACCAACTGCTCAGGCGTCAGCTCGAAGGGGTTCGCGATGCCAGCCCACAGCTTGCGACCACCAGCACGCAGGCCCTTCGGGGCCGGTGCAGGGGTGGACGAGTCGTCAGACATGGGGGGATTCCCTTCCTGAGCATCGCGCTCGGTTGAGGAATGGGCGATCCCGGGCAAAGCACAGGGAAACTCAGCTATCGCGGACAGCGAGTCACC
>CAYZBB010000136.1:0-15613 GCA_964476495.1 uncultured Actinomycetes bacterium
ACGACCAGGTCATCCTGGACTTCCCGCACAAGGACCTGCGCCGGGCCCGGGCCGCCGCGATCAACATCATCCCGACCACCACCGGCGCCGCCAAGGCGACCGCGCTGGTGCTGCCCGAGCTCAAGGGCAAGCTGCACGGCTACGCGCTGCGCGTGCCGGTACCCACCGGCTCGGTCACCGACCTGACGGTCGAACTGGAGAAGGACGCGACCGTCGACGAGGTCAACGCCGCGTTCAAGGCGGCGGCCGCGGACGGCCCGCTCGCCGGCCGGCTGTTCTACTCCGAGGACCCGATCGTGTCCAGCGACATCCAGGGCTCGCCGGCGTCGTGCACCTTCGACTCGCCGCTGACGATCGCCCTGGGCGGCAACTTCTTCAAGATCGTCGGTTGGTACGACAACGAGTGGGGTTACTCGAACCGGCTGGTCGACTTCACCTCGATCGTCGCCAGCAAGCTCTGACCTTCTCACGCGGGTGCGGTCCGGCCGGTCGAACCGGCCGGACGGTGCCCGCGTGCCGTCTATCCCGACCCGTATGAGGAGTTCCGCGTGCACACCCTCGATGACCTGCTGGCAACCGGCGTCGCCGGTCGAACCGTGCTCGTCCGTGCCGACCTGAACGTGCCGCTGGACGGCGATGTCATCACCGATGACGGCCGGATCCGGGCGTCGCTGCCGACCCTGCGGGCGCTGCTGGCGGGCGGGGCGAAAGTGGTCGTGACCGCACACCTTGGCCGGCCGAAGGGCGAACCGGACCCGAAGTACTCGCTGGCCCCGGCCGCCACCCGGCTCGGTGAACTGCTGGAGGCGCCGGTCCCGCTGGCGGAGGACTTCGTCGGCCCGTCGGCCCGGGCGACCGTGGCCGCGCTCGCCGGCGGCGGCGTCGCGGTGCTGGAAAACGTCCGCTTCGACGCCCGCGAGACCAGCAAGGACGAGGCGGAGCGCGGCGCGCTGGCCGACGATCTGGTCGCCGTCGTGAGTGGACCGGCCGGCGCGTCCCCTGCATTTGTTTCGGACGGTTTCGGTGTGGTGCACCGAAAGCAGGCGTCGGTGTACGACATCGCGCAGCGGCTACCGCACTACGCCGGTTACCTGGTCTCCAACGAGACGGCCGTGCTCAAGAAGCTGACCGTCGACCCTGAACGGCCGTACGCGGTGCTGCTCGGCGGGTCCAAGGTCTCGGACAAACTCGGCGTCATCACGCACCTGTTGCCGCAGGTGGACAAGTTGCTGATCGGTGGTGGGATGGCGTTCACGTTCCTGGCCGCGCAGGGTCACGGCGTGGGCAAGTCGCTGCTGCAGCAGGACCAGGTTGAGGTGTGCCGTCGCCTGCTCGACACCCAGGGCGACAAGATCGTGGTACCCACCGACGTGGTGGTGGCCGACGCCTTCTCCGCCGACGCGGCGGTACGGACCGTGAGCGTGGACGCCATCCCCGACGAGTGGCTTGGCCTGGACATCGGTCCGGCCAGCGCCGCGAACTTCGCCGAGGTGGTCTCCGGGGCGGCCACGGTGTTCTGGAACGGTCCCATGGGCGTGTTCGAACTCGCCCCGTTCGCGGCCGGCACCAAGGCGGTGGCCGAGGCGATCGCCGCGTCGCCGTCGTTCTCGGTGGTCGGCGGCGGCGACTCGGCCGCCGCGGTGCGCATCCTGGGCATCGACGAGGCCGGCTTCACCCATATCTCCACGGGCGGCGGCGCCTCGTTGGAGTATCTCGAGGGCAAGGAACTGCCCGGCATCGCCGTCCTGGAGGACTGAACACACATGGCCACCCGCACCCCGCTCATCGCCGGCAACTGGAAGATGAACCTCACCCATCTGGAAGGCATTGCGCTGGTCCAGAAGATCGCGTTCACCCTGCCCGAGAAGTACCTCAAACACGTGGACGTGGCGGTCTTCCCGCCGTTCACCGCACTGCGTTCGGTGCAGACGCTGATCGAGGCCGACAAGATCGGCTTCACCTTCGGCGCGCAGGACCTGTCACCGCACGACTCGGGCGCCTACACCGGTGACATCTCCGGCGTCCAGCTTGCCAAGCTCGGCTGCACGTACGTGCTGGTCGGCCACTCGGAGCGGCGCGAATACCACCACGAGTCGGACGAGCTGCTGGCCAAGAAGGTCGCCGCTGCCTACAAGCACGGGCTGATCCCGATGCTGTGCATCGGCGAGGGTCTCGAGGTTCGGGAGGCCGGCAAGCAGGTCGAACACTCGGTCAACCAGGTGCTCGCCGGAATGGCCGAGATCACCGACGAGCAGGCTGCGTCGATCGTGCTGGCCTACGAGCCGGTGTGGGCGATCGGCACCGGCCGGGTCGCCACCCCGGCCGACGCCCAGGAGGTGTGCGCGGCGATCCGGGCGGCGCTGGCGCAGAGGTACGGGCAGGAGACCGCCGACGGCATCCGGATCCTCTACGGCGGGTCGGTCAAGTCCGGCAACGTCGCGGAGATCTGCGCCCAGCCCGACGTGGACGGGGCCCTGGTCGGCGGTGCCTCGCTGGACGGTACCGAGTTCGCCACGCTGGCCGCGAACGCGGTCGGGGTGTTGCCCTGACCACGCGGGTTAGACTCGGCCGACCACCGATCCGTCCCATGCAAGGCAATCATGATTCTTTTTCTGCAGATCCTGCTCGTCATCACGAGCCTGGCGCTGATGGCGCTGATCCTTTTGCACCGCGGCAAGGGTGGTGGCCTGTCGTCGCTTTTCGGCGGGACCATGCAGTCGTCCCTGTCCGGATCGTCCGTGGTGGAGAAGAACCTGGATCGGCTCACGTTGTTCGTGGCGGCGATCTGGACCGTTTCCATCGTCGGCGTCGGGTTGTTGTTGAAGGTCGGGGCCTGAGACAAGGCGGGTCGTCATGGCAGCTGGCAATCCGATCCGAGGTTCCCGGGTAGGCGCGGGCCGGATGGGCGAGGCCGACCGCGGGGAATCGGCACCGCGGCAGCGCTTCGAGTTCTTCTGCGCCAACGGGCACGCCACCACCCTGGCGTTCGCGATGGACGCCGACGTGCCGCAGGAGTGGGACTGCCCGCGGTGCGGCTTCCCGGCCGGCCGGGACCGGGAGGCGCCGCCGCCCGCGCCGCGCGTCGAGCCGTACAAGTCGCACCTGGCATACGTGAAGGAACGCCGCAGCGACGAGGACGGCGAGGCGCTGCTGGCGGAGGCGCTCGCGCGGATCGAGGACAAACGCACTCCGCGTGGCTCGACGGACCGCAATCCCGGCTGATCGACGCCAGCACCTACAGGTGCTTGAGCATCCTGGTGTTGCCCAGCGTGTTCGGCTTGACGTACGGCAGGTCCAGGAATTCGGCCACCCCACGGTCGTAGGAGGACCGAAGCTCCGCGTGCGCCTCCGGGGACAGGTCGAGCTCCTGGATCGGCGCGAAACCGAGCGACCTGAAGAAGGCCACCTCGAAGGTCAGCACGAACAGCCGGTGCAGCCCGAGATCGACGGCGTGCCGGATGATCTCGGCGCACACCGCGTGCCCGATCCCGTGCCGCCTGGCCTCCGGGTCGGTGGCCACGGTGCGGATCTCGCCCAGGTCCTCCCAGAACACGTGCAGGGCACCACAGCCGACCACCCGATCGTCCAGCCGGGCCACCCAGAACTCGGTGACGTCCTCGAACAGGTTCGCGAGCGTCTTCTCCAGCAGGATCGGGCCGGCGTACTCGTCCACCAGCCGCTTGATGTCACGGACATCACCCACCCGCGCCCGATCCACCGTCACCCGGCTGCCGAGATCCGACTGCTGGGGGGGTAGCTCGGGCGCGTCCGGGGCTAACCCCTGCGGCGGGCGGTGATCGGCCGTCACGACGCATCACCCTAGATGATCGACACCGTGGATGATCGGCTTGGAGGATCCGCACCCTTCCGACCTTTCCGGCGGGCATGGACCACCGCGGCAAGAGACTAAGGTGATTCAGTGTCCACAGGTTCGGCGGCGACCTCCACCAGTGTCGGTCTGGTGACGCTCGGTTGCGCCCGTAACGACGTGGACTCCTCCGAATTGGCCGGCCGGCTCGAGCGCGACGGCTACCGGCTGGTCGCCGACGGTGACGGCGCGGACGTGATCGTGGTCAACACCTGCGCATTCATCGAGTCGGCCAAGAAGGACTCGATCGACGCGGTGTTGGCCGCAGCGGACACCGGCGCCAAGGTCATCGCGGTCGGCTGCATGGCGGAGCGGTACGGCAAGGAACTCGCCGAGGCTCTGCCCGAGGCGGACGCGGTGCTCGGCTTCGACGCCTATCCACGGCTCGGCACGCTGCTCGGTGACGTCGTGTCGGGTCACCGACCGACCGCGCACACCCCACGGGACCGTCGGGGCCTGCTGCCGATCAGCCCGGTCGACCGTGGGGCCGCCGCGGCCGAGCTGTCGGTGCCGGGCCACGCCACCGGTCCGACCGTGGCCCGCACCCTGCTCGACCCGGGCCCGGTGGCTCCGCTGAAGATCGCGTCCGGCTGCGACCGACGCTGCACCTTCTGCGCCATCCCGTCGTTCCGCGGCGCGTTCGTCTCCCGGCCGCCCGGCGAAATCCTGGACGAGGCCGCCTGGTTGGTCGACCAGGGCGTCCGCGAGGTCGTGCTGGTCAGCGAGAACACCACGTCCTACGGCAAGGACCTGCCGGGCGAGCGCCGGCTGGCCGAGTTGCTCGTCGCTCTGGCGCAGGTTCCCGGGCTGACCCGGGTGCGGCTGTCCTACCTGCAGCCGGCGGAGACCCGGCCGTGGCTGATCGACGCGATCGCCGAGATCCCCTCGGTGGCCGACTACTTCGACATGTCCTTCCAGCACTCGTCGGCCGCCGTGTTGCGGCGGATGCGCCGGTACGGGTCGACCGACTCGTTCCTGCACCTGATCGACCAGATCCGGGCCGCCTCCCCGGACGCCGGGATCCGGTCCAACGTCATCGTCGGCTTCCCCGGCGAGACGGAGGAGGACCTGGCCGAGCTCGAACGATTCCTCATCGGCGCCCGACTGGACGCGGTCGGGGTGTTCGGCTACTCCGACGAGGACGGGACAGAAGCACTCGGCCTGCCGGGCAAGCATTCGGCGGACGTCATCGCCGAACGGGTGGAACGGATCACCGAACTGGTCGAGGAGCTGGCGGCGCAGCGCGCCGAGGACCGGATCGGGTCCGGGCTGGCCGTGCTGGTCGACCGCGTCGAGGACGGTACGTCGGTCGGGCACGCCGATCATCAGGCGCCCGATGTGGACGGCGAGGTCCGACTCGAGTCGCCCGAGGATCTGCGGCCGGGCGACCTGGTGCGGTGCACCGTCGTCGCCAGTGACGGCATCGACCTGGTCGCCTCGGTGGACGCGCGGGCCACGACCGCTCAGCAGGACACGGCCAGGGGCCGATGACGGACCGACCCGTCCCGCCCCGGGTGTCGCTGGTCAACCTGCCGAACGCGTTGACCGTGCTCCGGCTGATCCTGGTGCCGGTGTTCCTGCTCGCCCTGTTCGCGGAGGGTGGTCACGACCCCACCTGGCGATGGATCGCCTGCGCCGTGTTCGCGCTGGCCGCGATCACCGACCGGTACGACGGTCACATCGCCCGCAAGCGCGGGCAGGTCACCGACTTCGGCAAGATCGCTGACCCGATCGCGGACAAGGCACTCACCGGGTCCGCGTTGATCGGCCTGTCCATGCTCGGCGACCTGGCCTGGTGGATCACGCTGGTCATCCTGGTCCGGGAGATCGGCATCACCCTGCTGCGGCTGGCGGTGATCAGGTACGGGGTGATCGCCGCAAGCCCGGGGGGCAAGGCCAAGACCCTCGTCCAGATCATCGCGATCGGCCTGTACATCCTGCCGCTGCCGGAGCCGCTGCAGTGGTTCGCCGCCGGCACCATGGGTCTGGCGCTGATCCTCACGGTGGCCACCGGCGTCGACTACTGCGTCCGTGCCGCCGTCCTGTACTCGAACGCCCGGCGACCGGCCGGCCAGGCCTGAGCCGTGGGTGGACCGACGTTGACCGACGTGGTCGGCGTGCCGTACACCGAGCTGACCGGGTTGATCCAGCGGCTCACCGAACGCGGGCTCACCGTCGCGACGGCCGAGTCGATGACCGGGGGACTGCTCAGTGCGGTGCTCACCGAGGTACCCGGGTCCAGCGCGGTCGTTCGCGGGGCACTGGTGGTGTATGCCACCGACCTCAAGCAGGGGCTGGCGGGCGTGGATGCCGACCTGCTCGCCGATCGGGGAGCGGTCGACCCCGACGTGGCCGCCGCGCTCGCGGCCGGCGCCCGCTCGCGGTGCGGCGCGCAGATCGGCGTCGGCGTGACCGGGGTGGCCGGGCCGGATCCCCAGGACGGGGTACCGGTCGGCACCTGCTACGTCGCGATCAGCGGGCCAAGGGACCGCGTGGTCCGGATCACCTGCGGTGACGACCCCCGGACCGCCACCCGGTCGGCGATCCGTGCGCAGGCGGTCCGGACCGCGCTCACGCTGCTGGCGAACGCCGCCGACCCCGACGCAACGGATTCGTAACCCCGCGGTGACGCAGTTCGTGGAACATCGGTGCCAGCGGTCGCGTTGTGCCTGTCGGTGGACGACTGCCGGTGGAGAAGGACTGTCCCCGGCGGGATCCAGGCCCTGTCGTCACCGATCCGGCGGGCCCGATCCGCTGCGCGGTAACGTAGCAACCGACCGTAGGGAGGAGGTGCGACATGCTCCTGCGTGACGCAGTGGGGGAGACCCTGCGTGATGCCCGGAACCGGCAGAACCGGACGCTTCGTGACGTGTCGACCGCTGCGAACGTCTCCCTCGGCTACCTCTCGGAAGTCGAACGGGGACGCAAGGAGGCCTCAAGCGAGTTGCTCGCCTCCATCTGCGACGCCCTGGATCTTGAGTTGTCGGACTTCCTCGACTCGGTCAGCCGCACCATGCGAACGGAGAGCCTGAGCGACAAGCGGGCCGTCGTGGCCAACTCGGTCAAGGCCGGAATGGGCGCGTCGAACCGCGACCGCCGCTCGACCGCCACCATGAAGGGCACCAGCATCGATCCAGGGCTGCGGATCGTGGTGCCCTACGACACGACCCGGCCGGGGGCTCCGGTCGCCTGAATCGTCAACCGGCGCGCGTGTGTTGCAGCGCGGTCAGCGCCGCCATGGCCCGCTCCGCATCCTCCGCGGGTACGAACAGATGATCGTGGTTGAAACCCGCCAGCACATTGCACGGGATGCCGTCACGCGCCAGCGCCGTTGACACCGCGGCAGTGAGGCCGACCGCCGCGAGCGCCGAACGAACCCGCAGGGTGATCCGCCTGCAACGGAATACCCCCGGTAGCCCCGCGGCGTCGGCCGCGGCGGCCGGCAGCACCAGGGTCAGCCCTTCCGTCTCGCGCACCGTGGCAACCGGCTCCAGACCCACCGGCACGGCCGATCCGGACACGGTGCAGAACACATACTCCCCGCCGAGCAACTCCGGGCGCATCGTGCGGATCAGTTCGTCGAGGTCCATGACCGGTTCTCGACGCCGGTAGGTGACGAAAGCGTGACCATCCGCGTCCACCCGTTCGGCCACCTCCCACACCGACGGGTCGATCGGCGGGAACACCGTGTCCCCCGGTACATCGAGGTCCAGGTGGGTGATCTCCAGCCGATCGGCCCGGTCGATGGCCTGGGCGTAGATCTGACCGCCGCCCACCACCATCACGTCCTGCCCATCGGCGGCCGCCAATGCGATCGCGGTGTCCAGCGAGTCCGCCACATCCGCGCCGGCGGCGTGCCAGTGCGGGTCACGGGTGATCACGATGCTGCGCCGGCCGGGCAACGCACCCATCGATTCGAACGTCCTGCGTCCCATCACCATCGGGTGACCCATGGTCAGCCGTTTGAATCTGCGCAGGTCGGCCGGGACGTGCCAGGGCATGTCGCCGTCGGCCCCGATCACCCCGTTACGGGCAACCGCGGCGACCAGCACCACAAGAGGATGATTGCTTTCCCACCCACCCGAACCCTGCCGCCCGGCCCGGCTCATACCGCGATGGGCGCCTTGATCGCCGGGTGGGGGTCGTAATTGCAGATGACGATGTCGTCCGGCGTGAACGCGTCGATCTCGGTGACGTCCGGCTTGAGCTCGAGTTCCGGCAGCGGGCGGGGCCTGCGGGACAGCTGCAACCGGGCCTGATCAAGATGGTTCGAGTACAGGTGCGCGTCACCCAGGGTGTGCACGAACTCGCCCGGCCGCAGGCCCACCACCTGCGCCATCATCGAGGTGAGCAGCGCGTACGACGCGATGTTGAACGGCACACCCAGGAACACGTCGGCCGACCGCTGGTAGAGCTGGCAGGACAGCCGGCCGTCGGCGACGTAGAACTGGAACATCGTGTGGCACGGTGGCAGGGCCATCTCGTCCACGTCGGCGACGTTCCACGCCGAGACGATGTGCCGCCGGGAATCCGGGTTCGTCCGCAGCGACTGCACCACGTCGGCGATCTGATCGATCTGCCGCCCGTCGGGCGCGGGCCACGAACGCCACTGATGCCCATAGACCGGCCCGAGTTCTCCGTCGGCGTCGGCCCACTCGTCCCAGATGGTGACGCCGCGCTCCTGCAGCCAGCGAACGTTGGTCGAACCCTGCAGGAACCACAGCAGCTCGACGATCACCGAGCGGGCGTGCACCTTCTTGGTGGTGACAAGTGGGAACCCGGCGGACAGGTCGAACCGCATCTGGTGGCC
This sequence comes from uncultured Actinomycetes bacterium, assembly GCA_964476495.1. GTDB lineage: Bacteria > Actinomycetota > Actinomycetes > Mycobacteriales > Nakamurellaceae > Nakamurella. The sequence continues at coordinate 8,679 of CAYZBB010000136.1, forward strand.
GAAGATGCTGCGGGTACCGGTGCCGGTGCGGTCGGACTTGACGGTGCCGGTGGTCAGGATCCGATCCATCAGGTCCAGGTACTGCTGCATCCGGGTAGCCTATCGTCGCGCCGGCTCAAGCTGTCCCAGTCCGGCCCAGGCGCCGCAGAGACGTTTCCGCGGAGACGTGTCAGCGGCGCGGGCGGTCTCCGGGCGCTCGGCCGGTGGCCAGCTTGTAAACCCCGGCGACCACGATGGCGCCGACGATCGAGCCGATCAGCCCGCTTGGGCGCAGCTGCATCCCGTCACCGAACAGGAAACTGAAGATCAGGCCACCTACGAACGAGCCGATCAGGCCGACGACGATGGCCGCGGTCCAGTCGATCGGCCGCTTGCGGCTGCGGAAGACCAGCTGCGCGGCGGCGCCGGCCAGCATCCCCACCAGGATGATCGCGATGATGAGCACGAGTCGTCACGTTACGCGATGGGCCAGGCAACCATGGTCCGGCCGGCCGCGTCCCGCATCTCCAGGACGCCCGCGGCGACCGGGGTGTCGAACACGGCGCGCAGCGGCGCCGAGCCGCCGGCGGATACGGTGGCGATGGACTGGGCGGAGGACGCCGTGCTTGGCGGGGCGACCGGTGTCGCCGTGCCGCCCGCCGGCACGAACACGAACGAGGAGTCCTCCACCCACGCGCTGAACTCGCCACCCGTTGAGGTGATCGTCATGTCGGCCACCAGGAAGGCGCCGTTGGCGGGCGGCTGCCAGCTGCCGGCCTGGGCTTGATCGGCCCAGACGGTCGAGTTCAGCGTGACCGTGAACGGGGGCATGCCGATCTGCGGCCGGACCGGCAGGCCCACGCTGCCGCTGATCACGGCCGCGGGCGTGGCGACCAGATCCCACATGACCAGCGGCGGGTCGTCAAAGCGATCACCGTCCAGCTGCAGCCGACCGGCGGTGCCGCCGGTGGTGAACGCGAGGTACCCGGAGACCCGGTCCCCGGCGTTCAGCGTGATGCTCGTCAAGTCCGGCTCGAAGCCGCTGACGATGTCCACCCCGGCCGGGTCCGCGCCACCGCTCGGGGTGAACTCCCAGTCCAGAAACGGCACGTGCACGGTGGCGGATCCGTCGTCGAGCCGCTCGACGGAAATGGCCACCAGCAGGGTCGGCTCGCCGGACTCCCGGTCCCAGGCGTCGCCGGGCTGGGCCTGCGCGCCGGAGACGGTGAGCCGCAGCTCGGCGTCGTTGTACTCGACCGTCACCGGGGCGTCGATCGTGCCGGTCCGGGTGGCCGGCACGTCCCGATCGGGGAAGGCGGACTGCACCGAGCGGAACACCCCGAAGACGATGACGCCGACCACCCCGAGGATGACCAGGATCGCGACCACGCCGCACCCGGCGCCGGGTCCGCGGCGCCGGGTCGACACGGGAGCGGGATAGGCATGGTGCGGCCCGGTTCCCGTAGGCGCCCCCCAGGGTCCCGGCGGTTGCGCCGGTCCGGACGGCGGAGCGTCGACATGCGGTATCGGACGCGGCCCGCCGGACACACCGGACACGTAGGCGCGGGGCGCGTCGTCGCCAGAACCCGGCGCGTACGCGGGTGCGTCGCCCCGGTACAGGCCGTCGTCCGGCTCCCTGCCGCGGAACCAGCCCATCCTCATGCCCCCTCAGGCCACCCGGCGGGCGGATGATCATGCGGACCCGGACCGATGTCGGACGGATGCGCCGCAGTCGAGTGGACGAGACGTCAGCCACCCGCCCCGGCGTAGCTGCCCGTCCAGTGTCAACGATCACATCGTCCCGGACGACCGGAAACGTCGATGCCGAGACCGCCGCCCGCAGCGCATCGTTACGGTGATCGGCGTGTCGATGTCATCCGACCCCAACCTCTCGGACCCGAGGCTGTTCGCGGGCGATCCGGGTCTCTCGGACGCCGAGCTGGCCGCCTCCCTGGTCCGGGAATCGGGTCTGCTGGCCGCCCGCATGCTGCGGGACGGGCTGCGGGTCGAGGAGAAGACCAGCATCAGCGACGTGGTCTCCGACGCGGACAAGTCGGCCGAGGCGCTGATCGTGCGGCGGCTGGCCGCCGCACGACCCGACGACGGGGTGGTCGGCGAGGAGGGCGCCGCCGCGCCAGGACGCCGGACGTGGGTGATCGACCCGGTCGACGGCACCTACAACTTCGTGTCGGGGCTGCCCGCGTGGTGCTCCGCGCTGGCTCTCACGGACGGTCCGGCGGGCGGCGGGCGGCCGATCCTCGGTGCGATCTACCAGGCCACCACGGACGAGCTGTGGGTCGGTGGGGCGGGCCTGCCGCCCACCCTGAACGGTCGGCCACTGCCCCGTCTACCCGACCGGGAGCTGCGCGAGGTCGCCATCACCACCTACCTGCACCCGCCCCGGCTGCTGGACCCGCGGCTGCGGGACGGGCTGATCCGGGCGATCGCGGGTGCGGCGTCCGTGCGCATCATCGGGTCGGGGTCGATCGAACTGGCAGCGGTCGCCGCCGGACGGCTGGGAGTATGGCTGCACGCCGACCCTCCGGTGTGGGATTGGCTGCCCGGCGCCACCCTGGTGACCGCCCTGGGCGGCGTCGCCGAGACCTTCGACCACGGCGGCCACCGGTGGCATGCGGCGGGACCACCGACGGCCGTGGCACAGACGGTGGCAGCGGTGCTCGGCGACCGATGGCACCCGCCGGCATAGTGATCGGGATCATCCGTCGTCCGCGAAGCTGACGTCGACGGTGTTCACCGTGCCGGCGCGGCGACCCGGCGCCGTCTGGTTCTGCCAGTACAGGTTGGTGTGGGCGATGACACCCTCGGGCGGCGGCGCCCCATAGGCGGTCAGATCCTCGGTGGTGTGCGCGTCGCCGACCAGGATCGCGTCGTACCCGCGGACGAACGCGCCGTGCAGCGTCGAGCGGATGCACGCGTCGGTCTGCGCGCCGGCCACCACGAGCCGCCCGACCCGCAGACCGGCCAGCAACTCCTCCAGCGTGGTGTCCTCGAACGAGTCGCCATAACGCTTGTGCACCAATGGTTCCGCATCGTTCCGCGGCAGCTCTGGGACGTACTCCCAGGCTGGTGTGCCGGGTTGGAGCTCGTCGCTGGCATGTTGAATCCAGAGGACCGGCACCTGCTCGGCGCGCGCCCTTTCGACGAGCAGGTCGATGTTGGCCACCACCTCGTCCCGCCGGTAGCTGCCGTTCACGACGCCGTTCTGGACGTCGATGACGAGCAGTGCGGTGTTGGGCCGGTCGGTCAGCGTCGTCATGATCGCGCTCTCCTCGAGTCATCGGGATCGGTCGGGATCGGTCGGTTGCCGCCACCATAGGGCGGCGTTACGACAGCACCGGCCCGGACGGCGGTCCGGGATGGGCCGGGCGGGCTCCGGGTGCGACGATCGGCGGGTGCAGACCGCCCTGTGGATTCTCGCGCTGGTCGCGACGGTCACCGCCGCAAGCGTGATCGCCAAACGAGTGGGCGTGCCCGCGCCGCTGCTGCTGGTGGTGATCGGGATCGTCGCGTCCTTCCTACCGTTCGTCGAGACCTTCGAGCTGACCCCCGAGCTGGTGCTCGTCGGCCTGCTGCCGCCGCTGCTGTACTCCGCCTCGATCCGCACCTCGCTGATCGACATCAAGGCGAACCGGCGCGCGATCGCCTGGCTCGCGGTTGGCCTGGTGATCGCGACGACCCTGGTTGTCGGACTGTTGGCCTGGCTGCTCATCCCGATCCCGCTGGCGGCGGCATTCGCCTTCGGCGCGGTGGTGGCGCCGCCTGACGCGGTGGCCGCGACCGCCATCGCCCGCCGGATCGGACTGCCTCGTCGGATCGTGACCGTGCTGGAGGGTGAGTCGCTGCTCAACGACGCGACCGCCCTGGTCGCACTGCGAACCGCCATCGTCGCCCTGGGCGGCGCGGTCAGTGTCTGGAGCATCTCGCTGGACTTCCTGTGGGCGGCGGCGGGCGGTGCGTTGATCGGCGTGGCCGTCTCGCTCGTGCTCGCGCTGATCCGCCGGAAGGTCAAGGACCCGCTCATCGACTGCGCGATCTCGTTCATGGCACCGTTCCTTGCCTACCTTCCGGCCGAGGAACTGCATGCCTCCGGCGTGATCTCGGTCGTGACCACCGGCCTGATCCTTGGCCACAAGGCACCGGTCATCCAGGACGCCACCTCAAGGCTGAACGAGCGGATCAACTGGGAGACCATCCAGTTCCTGCTGGAGAACACGGTGTTCCTGCTGATCGGGCTGCAGGTGCGACGGATCCTGGACGACCTCGGCGACTCGGCGCTGTCCGGCTGGACCATCGCCACGTTCTGTGGCGGGATGCTGGTGGCGGTGATCCTGGTGCGCCCGCTGTGGGTGTTCCCGGTGGGCCTGCTGCTGGTCCGCCCTCGCGGCACATCCGACGAGACCTTCTCGTGGCGGTCCACCGCGGTCGTGTCCTGGGCGGGCATGCGCGGCGTGGTGACGTTGGCCGCCGTGTTCGTCGTCCCGACCTCGGTGCCGAACGTGCAGGTGCTGGTGCTGGGGGCGTTCGTGGTGACCGCGGGCACCCTGCTGCTGCAGGGCCTGACACTGCCCTGGCTGGCACGGACGCTGAGGGTGCGCGGTCCGGACGCCCGGGAGGACGCCCTGCAGGAGGCGACCGTGCTGATGGCCACGGTCGAGGCCGGCCGGCACGAGCTGGATCGGATCGTCACCCCCGACGACGACGAGGAAGTGGTCCGGATCCTGCGGGCGCGTGGGGAGTCGCGGCTGAACCGGGTGTGGGAGCGGCTGGGCGACTCGGCCGGGGACGAACCGCCGAGCGAGCAGTACCGGCGGTTGCGCACCGCCATGCTGGCCGCCGAGCGTGCCGAGGTGCTGCGGATTCGCAAAGCCGGCGAGGTGGACTCGGACGTGCTCACCGGGGTGATGGAGGCGCTCGACGTCGAGGAGTCGATGATCGACCGTCGGGGGGCGCGCGCCCAGACCGACCTCGAGCGCACGCTGGTGACCCCCGAGGGGGCCGCCAACCTGTGCGTCGACCTGGACAACGCGCCGCCGACGGCGCGGCCGCAGACCCCGGAGGGTTGCGCCGACTGCCTGCGTGACGGCACCCGATGGGTCCACCTGCGGCTGTGCCTGGCCTGCGGCAACGTCGGGTGCTGCGACTCGTCGGTCGGCCGGCACGCGGAACGTCACTTCCACGACACCGGCCATCCGGTGATGCGCAGCTTCGAACCGGGCGAGGCCTGGCGATGGTGCTACGTGCACGAGGTGCTCGGCTGATCGCCGCACCCTCGACGCGGGGCTCGACCTATTCCTCGGCGAGCGGGGTGGGTGGTTCGGCATCCGCCGGCAGGGTGTCCAGCGGGTGGGCGAGCTCGTCCGGTCCCAGCTTGGCGATCCACAGGGTGACGACCGCGAGGACGGCGGACGCCAGACCGGCAATAAGGAAGGCGGGAGTGATACCGATGGCATCGCCGAACGGGCCCGCCACTGCCATCGAGATCGGCATCAACGCCAGCGAGACGAAGAAGTCCAGGCTGGACACCCGACCGAGCAGGGCCGGCGGCACCCGACGTTGCAGCAGCGTGCCCCAGACCACCTGGGCCGCGGAGTGGATGAACCCGACGACAAAGCAGGCCGTCGCGATCACCCACAGCGAGTTGGTCAACCCGATGACCGCCAGCGGCAGCGAGCCGACGCCCCAGCCGAGGATCATCAGGGTCAGGTAACGGCGGGGCAGGCGGATGCTCGCCGCGGCCAGGGATCCTGCCGCACCGCCGATGCCGAAGGCGGCCAGGGCGGCCGCGAACGCCCCTGGGCCGCCGCCGGTCCGGTCCTTGACCGCGAACGGCAGCAGTACCTCGATCGGTCCGATGACCAGCAGCACGAGCACCGTCGCGAACAGCAGCGTGGCCAGCAGCCAGCGGGTGTGCCGCATGTACGAGAAGCCGTCCCGGACGTCGACCAGCGCACTGCGCAACGGATGCGCGTCCGGATCCAGTTCACGACGCACCGGGGTGGTCCGCATCACCCACAGCGCCGCCGCCGTGCCCACCTGCAGCAGCGCGACCAGGGCGAACGCCGCGCCCGGCGACCAGGCCGCGATCACCAGGCTCGCCACGGCCGGACCCAGACCCTGCATGATCGTCGGGCGCAGGGTGCCCTCGATGCCGTTCGCCGCCTGCAGCTGGTCGGCGTCCACGAGCGCCGGCAGCCAGGCGGAGTACGCCGGATAGAAGAAGCCGTCGGCCACGCCCAGCACCAGACCGATCACGGCCAGCTGCCAGACCTGCACCACACCGGTCAGCGCGAGCACCGCGGCGACGCCGAATCCGATGCCGCGCACCACCTCCACCACCAGCAGGATCTTGCGTTGCGGAACCCGGTCGGCGACCACGCCGCCGAGAAGAACGGACAGGGTCAGACCCAGGCTGGATCCGAAGGCGACCAGCGACAGGTCGGATGCGGTGCCGCCCAGCTGGATGACCTGCCACACCGACGCAACCAGCCAAATGCCGACGCTGCACAGGGAACACGCCAGCGCCGTGGTCAGCCAGCGGTACTGCGAGTTCAGGAACGGCCGTAGCGCGCGGGGAAGGCGCGGACGGGCAGCGGTCTCGTTGTCGGTCATGGTCTGCGTCTCCTCCCTCGGTCCGGCCCAACGCTTTCGGACGGGCATCGTCCTGAATGCTGCCCGACGAACCGCGTTCGATCCAACGCATTCACCATGGGTCGGTCGCGGAGTCTTCCGTCACACCTCGCGACCGGGTCCGGAGCTCGGCCACCCGGCCGGGTTGGGCGGCGCGGGCGGCGTGTCCTGCGAACAAGGAGCGCCGGGCTCGGATAGACAGGGTTCCTCAATCACCGTCGACGGCAGCCGGGTGGGCTGTCAGGAGGACCGGACATGGCCCAGTACAAGATCGGCTACTTCGTCGGAAGTCTCTCCTCCACCTCCAT
>CAYZBB010000137.1:0-15519 GCA_964476495.1 uncultured Actinomycetes bacterium
GTGGTACGCGGCAAACGTGGACGGGATGGTCTGCATGAGGCCGGACGCCCCGAGGGTGCGGTTGTAGGCGCGGGGATTGAACGACGACTCCCGGCCGATGAGGGTGAGTAGCGGGCCGAGCCACGACGACGGGACGCCGACGATGCCCATGGCCCGGCGGATCGCCGCGAACACCTCGGGCGAGCCGTCACCGACCATCATCCCCGACGGGACGCCGGATTCGGGGCCGCCGAACGCGGTGCCGGTGTAGGTGTTCTCGTCCACGAACCGTTGAGCCCTGTCCTTCACGTAGCGCATCCACCCCGAGCCGAGGCGGCCCAACTCACCGCGCCCCACCTCGGGGATCTCTGGGAGTGGGTACACGGTGCCGTTCGGCCCGATATACACCCCGGAGCCGAGGTGCCAGCGCGACGGGAAGTCGGCGGCGGAACGGGCGGCGGCGCCGATGCGGACGTGGTCGCCGGTGGACTCGGCGTTGAGCCCGGCGATGGTGGACGAGACGTGGCCGGGTGAGCCGGACCGGGCGCCGACCGACACCTGGCCGAGGCCGGGCAGCAGGCCGGCAGACGCACCGGCGACGAGGGACCCCGAGGTGAACAGGCGTCGGTAGGGGTCCTCGCCACGGACGGCGTTGACGATCGCCGAGGCGAGACCGGAGCAGTCGTACCCGTTCGGGCCGACCCCGCCCCACACGTAGGGCTTGCCGTCCTGCGCCCGAGCGAACGCCTGGCCGCGACGGATCGCCTCAGGGGAAAGGCCGCCCTTGGCGTACCACTGCACGTCCCCGCCGAGCCGGCGGACGGTCTCGGCGGCGAGCGCCTGCGACCGTGGCTTGTTGGCCGGGTCGAACGGGATGTACGCCTCGCCGTGCGACGACCCCCGACCGCGACGGCCCTCGTTGAACACGTGGACCTGAGCGCCCTCGCGTGCCTCGACGATCCCACCCTTGGCGAACTCCATCGTGACCGGCTGCTCCCCGATGGCCTCGAGCAGCGGGTTGAGCGCGGAGGCGAGGCTGCGGCCGTAGCCCCGGACGATCCGCACGACCTCGCGTCGGCCTTCGCGCAGCGCGGAAGTCATGGCCGAGGCGATCGACGTGCCGATGATCGTCGCCGTGACGACCATCGCCTTGCCCCAGTCCTTGAAGTCCGTCGACATGTTGTCGAGCAACTGCCCCACCTCGGCAGACCACGACCGCAGGCCGGGCATCGTCGCCTCGGAGATTCGCTCGCCCATCGGTGCGAGCAGCGCGGCCACGCCGGCGACCTGCCCGGCGATCGCCGAGGTGTCGAACATGACCGACAGCGGGATCTTGCCCATGCCGTCCGAGAGGGGGACGACCGCCTCGGGGCCCGCCTCGCCGATGAGGGCGACGGTGGGCTTCGTGACGATGCCGCCCTGCGCCAGCTCGACGTGGGGGATGCGGGGGAGGTCGGGGATGTCGAACTTCGGCCCCGGTCCGGGCAAGTCGATCTGGTATCCGCTGATCCGGTCGATGACCTCGGCGTTGATGAGGTCGATGATCCCGTTGACGATGTCCTGCGCGAACCCGCCGGCGGCGTTGAACCCGGCCTTGATGGCGTCGATCACGAGGCCACCGAACCCAAGGAAGGCGTCCGCCATGGTCTGCGGGAGCGACGACCAGAAGTTCACGACCGCCATGGCCCACCCGAAGATGCGGTCCTTGACCCAGTTGAGCCCGGCTTCGGCGGCACCCCAGATGAACGATCCCATGCCGGTGAACTTGTCCCAGAGGAAGGTGAACAGCCGACCGATGAGGTCGAACATGAGCCCGAGGACGGCGCCCCACACCCCCCGCACTCCTTCGACGACCCGGCCGAAGTCGCCGGTGAACAGCCCCACGATCACGTCGATCCATCCGCGCACGAAGTCTCGTGCGCGGTCGAGCACGTCGGACACGACCCCGAGGACCAGGGCGAAGTTCGCCGCGAACGCGCGCACGAGGCCGCCAAGCGGGCCGTCAAGGTTGCGAGCCCAGTCGGTGAGTGCGGTGGACGCCCCGGCGAGTGCGGCGGTCACGATCTGGTTGAGCGAGTCGGACAGTCCACGGACCACTTGCGGGGCGGACAGCGCCAAGGTCCACCAGTCCACGAACGCAGCGCCCAACTTGTCGGTGACGTCGCCCCAGTCGCCTCGCCCGGTCACCGCGTCGATGATCGCCCCGAACAGGTCCAACTCGGACGCCACTGCATCGAAGGCGGCCCCCAGCACCACGAGGAGCGAGTCGACGATCGGGCCGAGTGGCGAGTCCTTCACCGAGTCGGACAGCGCCCCACCGATCTCGTCGACCAAGACGCCTCGGATGTTGCGGAAGGCTTGCGGGATCGAGTCCGACAAGCCCTGCACCAGGCCGAGCGTGAAGGCGCCGAGGGCGGCGAGGACGCCGGCGGTGATGCCACCCATGATCTTGATGCCGGTCTCCGAGAAGATGGCGGAGACGACCGGACCGCCGAGGAACTCGCCCGCAGCGCGCAGACCCTCGAGCGCCGCCATGCCAACGGCCGCCCAATCGACCCCGGCGAATGCCCCGGAGATCCACTCTCCTACCTGCGAGAGCAGTCCCGTGATGCCCTCGCGCAGACGTGGCGACGCCGCCAGAACCCCACCGGCGAGCGCCACCCCCAGGGCGGCAGGCCCACCGAAGATCGCCGCGACGAGGCCGACGGCACCCACGCCGAGGGCCGGGCCCATGATCTTCTGCCAGTCGATCGACCCGAGCACGTCCCCGACGCGGCCCAAGGCGTCGCTAAACGCCGACCCGATGGACTCGGCCAGGTCGCCGGCACCGCCCGAGTCGAGCCACTCCTGCCAGCGCTCCCACGCCCGGGTGCCGAAGTCCACGAGGAACGAGGTCGCCGGCTCGAGCGCGGTGGTGAGGTCGGTGCCGAGCGACGAGAGCCGGTCGGCAACGGCGGACCAGTCGCCGTCCATGACGGAGGTGGCGATCCCGCTGATCCCGTCCTTCACGGCGTCGAGAGCGTCCTTCACCGGCTGCGCGTAGCGGGAGGCGAACTCCTGCACTCGGTCGAGGAAGTCGTCCACGAACTCGCGGAAGTCAGGGTTGTGCCGGTACAGCATCGTGCCGATCGTCGTGAGGGTCACGGCGAGAGCGACGAGCGGGTTCGCTGCGATCACCTTCATGGCGGTGCCGAGCAACTGCATCACCGCAACGGCGCCCTTCTGGGCGGCGATGGCGGCGAGGGCGATGGCGATGCCGAGCAGGCCCGAGCGGACCACCGCCCACACGCCCTTGCCGCGGAACAGCGACGTCACCAGTTCGGTGAAGCGCCCCACGGCGTCCGAGACGGACCCGATGAACGGCTGCATGGCGTCGATGAGCAGGTTCTGCAACGTGTCCTTGAGGGTGGACAGCCGGCCGTTGAGGGTGCGGGACTGGCGCTCCATGGCGCCGGCCGCCCCCGGCATCTCCCGCATGCCCTCGAGGATCGCCTGGATGGCGATGTCGGCCGGGAGCGCCCCATCCTTCATCATGTCGAACGCCTCGGCCACGGTGATGCCGAGCGACTTGGCGATCGCGTCCACAGCGGAGAAGCCGGGGAGCTGCTCGCTGATCTGGTTGAGCTCCTCAGCGGACGCCTTGCCCTTGCCCTTCATCTGGCCGAGTGCCCGGATCACGCCGTTGATCTCGACGGTCCCGGCCCCGAGGTTGGCGGCGACGTTGCCGATGTCGGTCAGGGCCGGGATCACGTCGCGTGCGGCGAACCCGACGGCGAGCAGGCGGCGGGCGCCTTCGGACACGCCGGCGAAGTCGAACGGCGTCATCTCGGCAAAGTTGCGCATCTGCGTGAGGAAGCCCTCGGCGCGCTCAGCGGACCCGAGGAGTGCCTCGAACGCGATCTGGGTCTGCTGGTAGTCGGCGACCGGCCCGAAGATGGCACGCGCCGACAGGAACCCGGCCCCGCCGAGGGCAAGGTTCCGCAGGCTCATGATCGACCCGAGCGCGCCGCGCTGCGCCGTGTTCCGGAACGCAGCGATCGTCCCCTGCTGCTTCGCCATGGCGCGGGTGGTGATGGCCTGCTGGGTCGCGAACGACTCCCGCATGGCCCGCTCGTTGGCGTTCCCGGCGTCACGGTAGGTGCCGGTGATTCGACGCAGGCCGATCCCGACGGCGTTGCCCATCGACCGGAGCGCCGACTGGGTGATGGACGACATGAACCGGCCGCCCGTCTCGGTGATGCCCCGAATGATGCTCCACTTCGCCTTGTGGGCGTTGATCTCCTTCGCCGCGGCGGTCTGCTGGTCGATGATCTGCTGGCGATACGTCGCCTTCTGCGCGGCGAGACGTTCGGAGTCGGAGGACTTCTGCTCCTGCCACTTCTTGCGATCAGTGGCCTTCTGCGCAGCGAGATCCTCGAACTGCTGCGCCCGCTCGCGAGCGCGCTTGCGCTTGAGGTAGTCGTCGAGCAGTGCGTACCAGACCTTGAACGCACGGTCCTGCTGTCGCTGAGACTGCTGGTTGGCCCTCTGCTGGCCCTGCTGCTGGTCTTGCTGCGCCCTGCGGTAGGCGCCCCTCATTCGGAAGTACGACCGCTTGACCGTCTCCTCCCACTTCGCCATGCCCTTGCGCTGGTTTGCCACCAGGGCAGTCGAGCCCTTCCGCTGCACCTCGAGTTCCTGAGCGGACGCGCGCTTGCGGGCCACGACCACTTCACGGCTTGTGGCCTTGACGATCTCGCCCTCGCGCTTGCCTGCCCCGAGGGCCAGTTGCTCGCGCTGCTGATAGGACTTGCGGATCACCTCGTTCTGGCGGCGCAGCTCCTCAGCCAGCAAGCGCGCCTGGCGCATGGCGGCGCTCTTGGCGAGTCGCTCGAGCGACTTGTTGATGTCGCGCACGGCATCCTGCTGGCCGCGACTCATCTTGTCGAACTGCGGTTGGCTCAGCGCGGGATCGTACCGGGCGATGAGGTCCTGTACGAGAGGAGGTAGCTCCTCGGATGCGTCGGCCACGAGGGCAGGCTAGTGGAGAGGGGTGGTGCTCGTTTCTGACCCAGTGAGTTGCTGTGATACGGTCCGGCCATGAGCTACGACCTCTACGAGTCCACGTGTCACCGGACCGACTGCAACGGGAAGGTCTGCCTCAGTCCCGAACAGCACCAGGAGGCGTGGGAGCGGGGGGCCACGTTCTACTGCTCGCGAGGCCACAGCCAGGTGTTCCTGAAGACACGCCGGGTGACCTACCAGCAACTCGAGGCCGAGGTCGCCCGGCTCGAACGCCAGTTGGAGTTCGCTGACGAGGGCTGGGACAGGCGGCAGGAGGCGTTGGAGGAGCACGCCACCTGCCCGTTCGACGAGTGCCGCACCCAACGCCATCACTACATCTACTCCACCCAGCGGGCGTTGCTCACCCACCTCGGGCGGATGCACGGCATCGACGTGCTCAGTGCGGTGGACCTCGCCAACACCGAGCACCAGCTTGCCGAGATGGACGCCACGGCGCGAGTCCGCTACGTAGCGGACTCGCCCTGAGCGGCCCTCCGCCGGCCGCGCTTGGACCTGCCTCCCAACTTGGCACGGAACTCGTCAACGTCGCTCTGCGGGTCTGTGGAGCGACCCTGCAAGCCGACGATCTGCTCGCGCAGCTTGTCCGAGTTCTCGAAGTTCACCGCGGTGAACTCCGACGACGCCCGTGCCGCCTCGTCGAGGTCCGCCCACATGAGGCAGAACACGTCGTACAGGTCGAGACGCCGGGCCCCGTGAGGGTTGCCGTTGGCGAGCAGCTTCCCGTGGTGGAGGTGTCGGCGGTCGGGCCACAGGGCGAGCAGCGACGACACCGCCCTGTACGACAGCCCGTCATAGGTGGCGCGCATGAGCGGGTCGAGCAGGGCGAACAGGTCGTCGGTGGTGAGCGACGGCTCCTCGCGCATCGTCCCGCGCAGCGCGTCGGGCTGGGTGACGTGGGCGCAGAGGAAGTCGGCGAGGAACCCGATGTCGACCCGTGGGGTGGACGGGACCACCCGGTAGAACTCCGAGGCGCTCGGGCAGGTGGTCGTCCACTCCTGCCCGAACGCCTCGAACGCCGGCACTACTGCGGCAGGTCGGAGAACACCGCCGTGCCCATCTCCTCGAGCATCTTCTCGAGCGCCTCGATGTCGAGCGACGGGTCGGCCATGGCGGCGTCGAAGAACTCCTTGACGTCGTCGGGGTGGAGGTGGGCGGCGAGGTAGTCGTTGAGCTTCGTGATGTCGAAGTCGTCGGCCCCGGCGCCCATGACCTCGTTGGCGATGAGCTGGTTCGGGCGGATGAGCCGCCAGTCCTTGCGGCCGAACGCCTCGTAGGTGGCCCGGACGACGACGTTGGACGCCTTCGACTTGACGTGCGGCACGGCGGACTTGCGGGGCGCGGCCTTCTTTGCGGTGGTCATGGCGCGCAGCGTATCACGCGCTCCGCGACGTCGCGGACTAGCGGCCCGCCCGGGCTCGCTCCCGGTAGCGGCGCCGTGCCCGCTCCACGATCTTGAAAGCGGGGGAGCCGGGGTGCATGACCTGGGCGTCGCCGAAGAAGTCGGACGACACGGCTGTGTCGCCTGACCACTCGAGCCCCTCGCCGAAGTTGACCGGCCAGTTGCCCTTCGGGCCGCCGCGCTTGGACCGGGTCGCGCCCGGCTGGAACGGGAAGGCGAGGTAGGTGGTCCCGCCCTGAGGGATGGAGTGCGGCGGTGACCCGTTCTCGATGAGGCGGGCAGCGTGGTGGGTGGAGTAGATGCCGCCGACGAGGCGGCCGATGTTGTCCACGTGGTTGTCCATCACGTCCCACGAGTCCCGGTAGCGGGGGCCTTGGGTACGTCGGCGCTCTTGCGGTCGGTCCTCTTTCAACTCGGCGTCGGCTATCTCCTGAATGATCTCGATGAGCTGCCGGGAGCCGTGGTTGATGTAGCGCCCTGCGGTGGCGCGGGTGTTGTTGTTGCGGTTGAGGTCGAGAATGCGGTCGGCGCGGATGTCGGGGGCGTCGATCTTCACTCGTGTTGAAAATGTCGGTATCACTGTCGTTCCACTCGGCGCTTGTCGCGATCGCAGGCTAGGCACCTGCGGTGGTTGTGGTAGATCCCGGTGTTCTCGGGGGTGTACTCGTGGCCTCGCGGGCAGTGGGTCTTGGCGGCGTTGATGGATGCGAATGTATGTCGGCTTGACCGTGCGTTCTCCCCGATCGACTTCACTGCTAGGTGCTCGACGTTCACGCAGCGGCGGTGGAGGCAGGAGTTCCCCCCACCGCACGTCTCGTGGCTGTTGTGGCACTCGTGGTCGATGGTCATGCCGTCAGGGATCGGCCCGACGAAGTACTCGTAGGCCGCGCGGTGGGCGGTCATGGTGCCCCTGTGGCGCACCCCCACGGCCCCATAGCCGCCATCTCCAATGGTGCCGGTGAAGTAGATGCACCCATCGGGTTGAGGGTCCATTCGACGCGTGAGGTTCTCTGGCCATGGCAGATGAACCCGGGCATTGAGTGGGTCGCCGGTCCGCCTCCACCGCTGGTAGTGCGCTGCGCACCAGTCCCGGGCCTTGACCGGGTCACCGCAGCCCTCGATCGAGCATGTACGCTTCGCCACGTTCGGACCTCCCAACTGGTTCGGGCATCGACGCCGAGGGTTCGCCCCCTCGGCGTCGCCCATTCTACCCGACGACTGACCTCAAAGTTCTGCCACGACGTCGAACAACCACCCGACGACGACACCGGTGGGGGCGATCGGCGTCATGGGCGAGAACATGAGGCGGGGGCACACCGAGGTCGGGTACAGCGTGTTCATCGTGTAGGCGGACAGCACCCCGTGGAACACCGCCGCGCCGTGGGCGTAGATGTGGCGGTGCACCTCGTGGAGTTGGTCGAGTGGCATCGGGCGCGGCTGGGTGGTGCCCTGGTCGAGCGGGTAGCACGCCTCGCGGAACTCGACCCGCCACACGGCGTTGTAGACGAACGGGACACGCCCGGTGGCGGACTGGTTCATCGCCGAGGTGGTGGCCGGACTGATCCCGTAGCTCACCAGCCACGGGGAGATCAGCGCACCGCAGGCGATGTCCTCCATCGCGACCCGAGGGTCCGACATCGACACGTAGCCGCGGATCGGCTCCCCGCAGTCGTCGTCGACCACGAACGGCTCGAGGGCGTCCATGGCGGCGAGCATGATGTACTCACCGAGGTCGAAAAGCGCCTCGCACGACCCGGGTGGCGCCGGGTCGTCGCAGGCCACGTCGGGCAGGAGTCCCATGCGCGCAGCCTAGCCCTCTGGCTAGAATGGCAGGAACCCGCGGTGGTCGCCGCGGGTTCCGATGCCCGAACCTTTCACGGAGGTCCCGACATGGCAAAGCGTACATGCAGTGAGCCGGGGTGCGAAGATCCGCACAAGTCCCGCGGCTACTGCGGCAGGCACTACATGTTCCATCTCAACCGAGGCGACATCGTCCCGTTGAAGCCGAAGGGCCGAACCGCCGACGAGGCCCAGCCGTTCATCGACGGCGATGTGTGCAAGGTCCCGCTCACCCGCGGCATGTTCGCCATCGTGGACATCGCCGACATGGAGACGGTGTCCGGTCGGCCGTGGCAAGCGGAGGTCGCCGGTCATACCTTCTACGCCACCCGTCGCGCTGAGGGACCCCGAGGAGTCAAGCGGGTCAAGATGCACCGCCTCATCCTCGGACTGAGCGAGGGCGAGTTGGACGCCGATCACGTAGATGGCAACGGCCTGAACAACCGACGGTCGAACCTGCGCCGAGCCACAGATTCGCAGAACCAGGCCAACCGGGTGCGAATGCCCCCAGCGAGGTCGGCCTTTCGGGGGGTCACCAACGAGAACGGCAGGTGGCGGGCACGCATCCGCCACAACGGCAAGCTCCTCAACTTTGGTAGCCACTCAACGGAGGAAGCCGCCGCTCGTGCTTACGATGCGGCGGCTTCCGAGTTGTTCGGGGAGTTCGCTAGACGGAACTTCCCTGAGTGATGCTGTGCGGTTATGAACCGCTCGGTACACTCAGGTAGCCACACGTGTCGGTGTCGGGCAGGTCGTCGTCCCAGAACTCCACCCACGACTCCGAGGCGAGGGCGTCGTCCTCGAAGCCGACCTCGGCCTGCCAGTCGCCCCACGGGCCCTGACCCCACTGCGGGTTCGGGCTCGCCTTGATCGACCCGGCCAGCACGCCGGCGTCCACGTTGAAGGTGCGGCCACCGGGGCGGACCTTCACGAGGGGGAGCACGTAGCGGGTGTAGGGCGGGACGTCCGCCACCGGACCGCACTGGCCCTGGTCACCGAGGCCCGCGTTCTTCACCCACAGCTCGATGCCGACGCCGTTGCCCGACGGGCTGTTCGGCCCGGCGCCGGACACGCCGATGTTCTGGCCTTCCCACGGGGAGGTGGCTGCACCGACGAGCAGTGCGGCGTTGAACATGATCTCCATGAGCTCGAAGTCGAAGTCGGAGAACTCGAAGTCGCCGGTCCAGCGGGTGATCCGGTCCTCCTCCTCGGCGGTCCACCGGATCTGGTCGCAGGCGTTCTTCGGCTGGTAGGTGGCGCCCTCCTCGACCTCGGGGTCGATGTTGAGGGTGACGAGGCCGGCGCTGACCACGGCGTTGTCGTCGCCCTCGGCGGGCGTGCAGTCACTGTTCAACCGCGTCACGCGGATGGCGCACGCCTGGCGCTGACCGAGGCAGAGTGAATTGCTTGCCATTGTTTCTTCTCCTGCTCAGGCGCTTCCGATGCGCTCGTCTGAGCAGGAGTATTGGCGACCCAATCGCGGACTATCAACTCGCCGGGCACTTGTGATACAGGGGCTACTCGGCCCGCGCCCTTCGTTTGGCCCGGCGCCGCGCCTGTGCGGCGGCGGCGCACAGGCGGCACCTGCGGCCACCTCCCCACAGGTACGTGTTCTTCTCGTCGTACGCATGGCCCTGCGGGCAGTGGGTCTTGGCGGCGTTGGAGTTGTGGCTGGCAGCCTGGTTCTCCCCGGTGGGTTTGGGTTTCAGGTGCTCGACGTTCACGCAGCGTCGGTGAAGGCAGTCCGTGTCCCCGCCGGTGCAGCCGGAGCCGTTGTGACACTCGTGGTCGAGCGTCATGCCCTCGGGGATCGGGCCGACGAAGTGCTCGTAGGCGGCGCGGTGGGCCTTGCGTTGCCCATCATCGGTCGCAACCACTCCGTATCCGTGGTCGTCGAGGTACCCCGTGAAGTAGATGCACCCGTTGGGCTGGGGCTCCATGCGTTGCAGGAGGGATTCGGGCCATGGCAGGCGACGACGTCGGACCTTCCCGCCCCCCATCGGATCGCCATGCTTGGCCCACCGATGGTAGTGGCGGTTGCACCATCCTCGCGACTTGGCGGGGTCGTCGCACCCATCGACCGAGCACGACCCCTCCACTGGGTTCCACCCCAGCGCCTCGGGGTCGCCATGACGCCTCCATCTCACATAGTGCATCTGGCACCACCCACGAGTGACGGTTGGCTTCTCGCATCCCTCGACCGAGCATGTACGCTTCGCCATTGTTGGACCTCCTCAACAGGTCTGGCATCGGAGGCCACGGTTACCGCCGTGGCCTCCCGCCATTCTAGGTGAACAAACGCACAGTGGCGTTCTTGTATCGGAAATCTGGCGAGTAGGCGAAGGGCTGCATCGCCTCGTTCGTCGGGTTGTACTGCGCCACCAGCTTGCGGGTCTGTGGCATCTTCGGCAGAGCCGCGGCCACGTCCTCGTAGCTGTACTGGGTGCCACCGGTGGACATCGACTTCACCGCAGCGGAGAACTTCTGGCCCTGGTTGCCGCACTCGTCGAGCCACATCTCGTTGACGATCTCGGCGATCGACGATCGCACCAGTCGCGACGGTGGGACGCCCCGCTCGAACGTGATCGAGAACAGGTCGTCCTCCGGGTCGCCGCCGGCGGGCCACGTCCCGTCGCGCCGCACCAGCCAGTTGCCGTCCTCGAGGTGGTACTCGGACGGGTCGAGCGTGACCCCGTCGATCACCACGGCGAGCACGTCGTGGACGGGCCCGTCGAGCCACACGTCGAACTCGTGGCCGCAGTCGGTGCACGGCATCCCCGTGTAGCCGAGCACCGACGGATGGCGGGGGCCGAGGAACGGCATCGCCATGTTGGAGCATGGGTAGATCGTGAGTTCGCACACCCCGATGGCGGGGCGACCGAGCAGGACGAACAGCGCGTCGGTGGCGTCGTCGATCAGTTCGGTGAGGGTGCCGTCGTCAGGCAGGTCACCGCCTGACTCGGCGGTCCGGCAAGGGCACCCCTCAGGGAGGTCGTCAAGCGTTGCCCACGGCCCACAGGTGAGCAGAGGCCCGTCGCTGGTCGGGACGACTGCGCTGATTTCGGCGACGCCTTGGGTATCGCTCATGCCGCCATCATCTCACGACTCGGCGGCCTTGGTCGCTGCGTCTCGGATCTGTGCGACGGTGGTGGCCTTCGCCAAGGCTTCGAGCAAGACGGCGTTCTGCGCCTCGAGCACCGCCAGGCGCTCGGCGTCGGAGGGGGGGCGGGGGGCGAACCGTTCGGCCTCGTCGGCGGTCTGGCGGCGGGACTCCACCAGGGCGCCGGCCTCGTAGAGCTCCACGGTGCCGTCGGCCAGCCAACGGGCCTCCGACAGGACCGTCCCGTCGAGGTCCTGCACGACGTCAGAGGCGAGTACGTCAGCCATTAGTTCACCGTCCAAGCGAACGTGACCGGGTAGGACAGGCCAGCGGACCCCGTGGAGACCGCATCCCACGCCACCGCGCTCAGGGCGCCGTCGTAGGTGCGGACCGCGGAGACCAGCGTCGGAGCCGAGAACGTCGCCGAATGCCAGCCTCCCGACGCGTACGGGGTACGGCCCTGCACGACATCGAACGCCAGGCCGCCGGCGGAGGGGTTGATGGCGGTCAGATACACGCCCGGTTGTAGCACCACCGACGGCACGGCAACGGTCTTGAGCCCGGTCGTCGCCGTCGACACAGCCGCGGAGATCAGCGCGCTCCCGGTCGGCTGCATCGCTGAGGTCGCGGCGAACAGGCCGACAGCCACGTTCGTCCCGGCGCCGCCACCCGCCACCGAGATGTACATGGCGGTGACGGTGATGGGCTTGGTCACCACGATCGGCGCGTAGTAGATCCGGTTCCCTGCCGGGCCGAAGGTCGTCGCGACCGTGGTGATAGTCACGCCGGGGAGGTTGTAGACGCTGGTGCCGATGCCGGCAGCGGCAGGGTTCGTCAGCGGCCCCGACCCGATGCGTGAGTCGTCACCCGCAGCGACTGTCCCGGCCGACGTGCCCACGTTGAGGGTCGCAGCGCCGCCGAGAGCCAGAGCGGTGCGGGCCGCGGCGGCGTCGGCCAGAGTCAGCAACGCACGCCCGTAGGTCGTGGTCGACAACGCTGCGATAGCGGACAGGTCCGAGTCGAGCGGCTGGGAAGATGCCTGAGCTGCCGCAGCGGCACCAGCCGAGTCGAACGCCGATGCAGATTGCAGGGCCGCCGACCCGAGGCCCGAGATGACCGACGCCGGGTGTCCAGAGGTTGCCAGATCGGGCAGGTCGGCATGGGTCGACGCCCCACCGCTGGCGGCCTCCGCGAACTCCGTGAACGTGGCGAACGACACTGTCCGGCCGGTGGCAGCGATCTTGGTCGCACCAGAATCGGACCACTCGAGGTCCACGCTCGCGCTGGCGTCCAGCCAGCACTCGACCTCGCCGCGTACGTCAGTGGTGAGCGGCTGCGTCAGCGCCGACCCACCGGCCGACGCCGCGAACACCTCAACCTCGGCTGCGGTATCCGGGTCGAGAACGCGCAGCCAGCCGTCACGTAGGACGTTCCCCGAGAGGTCTACCAGTCGGGGGCGGATGAAGCGGCGGGCCACGTCGGCGCCCCTACGTGGCCTTGACTGCGATGAGCGCCATCACGAAGGCGTCGCCACCGAATCCGGTGCCGTCGGCGTCGCGGATCAGGTCGACCCGGCAGCCCTGCCCACCCGGCCCGGCGAAGTCCACCGGGGTGATGGTGGCGAGCAGGTCGGTGCCCTGGACGCCGGCCGCGGGCATGGCCACGGTGATGTTCGTGGTCACCGGGGCGCCGCCCGGGTACGCCTTGAGCGTCCATCGGACATCGCCCGACAGGCCCGACCCGAAGGCGTTGTAGGTGGCGACGTACAGGCTGGCCGTGTTCCACGATGGGGGCAGCGTGATGAACGCGCAAGCGCCCTCGTCGGCGTCTTTGTCGAACGCCAGCACACAGTTTCCAGTGCCCGGCATGGTCGTACCCGAGATCGCCTGGAACCGGTCGGCCTCGACGATGACGACTTCCTCGGCTTCGAGGAGGGCCGCCAGCTCCTCCGCGTCTGGGAGGTCAGGGATCGGCGTCAGGTCCCAGCGACGGGCAGTCATGACCCGACAGCGAGCGTCGGCACCTGCACCTGCACGGCTAGGAGCCAGCACGGGTCGAAGCCGACGATGGCTTGGCGGATGAAGATGGAGTCGAGGGCGTCGCGCTCGTGGTCGAAGCGGGCGTTGAACTGGCCGACCGGCTCGACCTCCCCCAGCCACGTCATGACCGGCAGGGTGGCGTACAGCCACGAACCGCCAGCCTCGGTCGTGTACCCGTCCGGGGCGGCGGAGCCGTCGTGGCCGGCGTCGCCCACGAGGACATGGCCGGTGGCGGTGCGGAACGGCAGCGCCGTCGGATCGTTCTCGTCGGTGCGCTCGTCCTGGCTGATGTCGTACTCGGCGACGAGCAACTCGAACAGGCCGGGGGACGTGTGGATCGTCACCTCGGCGCCGTCGAGATCCGCGGCGATCTCGTTCACCACGAACAGCGCCTCGTCCACGGGGGTGAGGTCGTCGACCACCTCGGTGGCGTTGTCCTGCATGTTCGGGTTGCCGGTCAGCGCGCCGGTCTGCAACTCCCGGGCGACCTGCGCGGAGGTCATCACCCCGAACCGCTGGCGGATGCGGTCCTCCATCCACGGCACGTGGAAGTAGGCGGGGGCGTTCTCCCGGTCGATCGCCACGAACGACGAGAACTCGTGCACCTCGCACGTCGACTCGTCATCCGGGAGAGTGACCTCCTCGCACCACTGGTTCTCGTAGGTGTCGAGAACGGAGCACCCGACGCCGACGAAGTTGACGCCCCCCACGATGCGCTCCGCCACCGAGAAGTCACGGGTGCCCTCGTCGGACGGCCGCAGGGCCGACTCGTCGATCGGCTCGGTGACGTCGAGCAGCAGACCACGGGGCCGACGGCGCAGGCGCGGGGCCCGCACCTCGACCGTGGGAAGGGGGTTGTCGGAGGCCATGGGACTCATTCTGACACGACCCTAGCCCACTTGTCGGCCCCGGTAGTAAGCGCTGGCATCCGCCGCCTTGCATACCCGGCAGTATCGGCTCCCCTTGGGGTCTCGGTAGGTGTTCTCGGGCGTGAACTCGTGCCCGCGCTTGCAGTGGGTCTTGGCGGCGTTGATGGATGCTGGCGTGTTCGGGCTGGCGAGCGTGTTCTCCCCTTTCGATTTGGCGGCGAGGTGCTCCCAGTTCACGCACCGCCGATGTAGGCAGGTCGGGCCACCGGCACACGTCTCGTCCCGGTTGTGACACTCGTGGTCGATGGTCATGCCCTCGGAGATCGGACCGACCGCGAGTTCATAGGACGAGCGGTGGGCGCCTACGAGGCGGGAGCCGTTCCAGACCTCCCCGTACCCTTTCGGATTGATGTATCCGGTGTAGTGGATGCACCCGTTCGGCTGCGGCTCCATCCGTTGCAGCAGGTTCTCGGGGAATGGCAGGCAACCGCCAGGAGCGAAGTCTCCCTGCTTCTTCGCTCGCTGATAGTGCTTGTGGCACAACCCGCGAGCACGGTGAGGACCCTCGCATCCATCGACAGTGCATATACGCTGCGCCATGTTGGACCTCCTTGAAAGGTCTGGCATCGGAGGCCGCGGCGAGCACCGCGGCCTCCTGCCATTCTATCGACCTACTCCCTGTGTACGGAAGTTGCCCCCCCGACCGGAGCCGGGGGGCCTCCTCAGCGGATCAGGAGCCGGTGGACACGCACTCGCCGGCGGCCTGCGGCGCGAAGTGCGACAGGCCGTTCGGGCAGAGCGGGTCGATGCTCAGGGTGTAGGACGGGCAGCCGGCGTCGTAGATGCCCTCGAACGACTCCCAGAACATCGTGAACTGGTTGCGGGCCATGTCGTCCTTGTCCCACGGGTTCCGGTTCGTGACACCCACGGTCAGGGTGCCCTTGTCGAGGCGCTGGAAGTTGCCCTCGAGTGCGATGAGCATGTCGACCCGGGTCGGCAGCGCCTCGAGCGCACCGGCGCCCTGCGTGCCGATCGACTCCCACGAGGAAGCCGAGTCCATCGTCCAGTGGACGTTGAAGCCGGCCCGACGGAACAGCCGGTCGATCTCGGCGCGGGTGACGACCAGCTCCTCGAAGGTCGGGTTGTACCGGGGGGCGTGGAGCATGTCGCGGATCACCAGGGTGGCGACCCAGCGGGGGAGCCAGACGCCCCACGAGAGGCCGTCGGCGT
>CAYZBB010000138.1:0-1066 GCA_964476495.1 uncultured Actinomycetes bacterium
GACCACCAGGAACGCCGCCGCGATCACACCGAACGTGACCGACCACCACGTCATGCGGAGCCTCTTCTCCCATCGCGTCGCCGAGTCACCGTCATCGCACGGCTCGGTGCCCGTGAGAACACGTTACCGACGAGTAACCCACGCGATTCGCCGGCGTCGTCCCCGACCGTCAGGAGTTGATCATGCAACAGGCCGCCTGACCACGGATGTTGCGTCGACCCCTTGACAAGGCCGGAGGCATAACGACACCTGCTGCATGATCATCGGCAGATTCAAGGAGAAGCGATACGGCCGAAGTCGGCCAGCAGGCGCGTCTGGGGATCGGCGTCGGCCGGCACCTCCGGCCGGGCGGCCACCACACCGGCCGCCCGATAGCCGTCGGCCCAGTCGACGAACCACGATGCACACTCGTTGACCAGCTGCGGATCCAGCCGCGGATCCTGTCCGGTGGCCACGCTCAGATCCCAGCCGTGCACGAGCAGGTCGGCGAACAGCTGCATCGCGTAGAGCCGGCCGGGGAAATCCCCGAACGAAAGATGCACCGTGCGCTCCATCGCCCCATCCCCGCCGACCGCGACGAGCGCCTCGCCCGCGGCCTCGTCCCACCTGGCGACCGGATCGTCGCCCAGCAGGTCGCCGTCGAAGCGGTCACCGACCTCGGCGATGGTCCGGCCGGCGAACAGCGGCACCACCCACCGCACCTCCGACAGCACGTGATTGACAAGTGCGCGCACGTCCCAGTCCGCGCACGGCGTCGCCTTCGACCATTGGTCGCCGGCGACAGCGCGAACGCGTTCCCCGAACGCATCCTGTGCGCGGCGGTACAGATCGTTGGCTCCGTCTCTAGCCGAGCTTGTCATGTGGCCTCCAGTCGGACAAAGTGCAGCCGAGCCTCAATTGTTCGGCGATCTGGCACGGCCGTCCAGTGGACGGTGAGACTCATGCAGACCGCCCGCGATGCGTTCTCCGTGCCTCATGTAGGAATGCCCGCGAAACCTACGCGTCCTGGTGGCAGGAGTGGGATGTCGTCTCGTGCAACCGGGAGCGGGTCGGCAGTCGCCACCCG
>CAYZBB010000138.1:1166-15391 GCA_964476495.1 uncultured Actinomycetes bacterium
CGACGCAGCTGGCCTTCCCGGACTCCAGCTTCGATGGCGTGATCAGCTACGGCTCCATAAAGCATTGGACGTCACAGGACGCCGGCCTCGCCGAGTGCTTACGCGTCCTCAAGCCTGGTGGCCCATTGCTGATCACCGACGCGGACCGCAGTGCGACCTTCGAAGACTCTCAGAGCTTCATTGCGAATTACACGAGTCCACGGCTTCTCAGGGCCCCCAATCTCGCTCTCTTTCGCACCTGGATCGCCGGGCGTTCGCTCGACCTGGACGACGCTCGTGACCTCGCGAGCCGAATTGTGCTCGTCGACAAGGACGTCAGCCGTATCAAGGGTTTTCCGCTTCTCATGATTGCCGGCCGGCGACCGGGCTCCGACGACGGCTCCGTTGACGTCAATGTGGATGGGCTCCCATAGAGCGACTGTGCGCCGGGTCAGCGCCTGGTCTCGTCTCGGCGGAAGTTCAGGTAGGCCCGCGAGGGCGTCGGCCCACGTTGACCCTGGTACCGGGAGCCGGCTTCGGCCGAGCCGTAGGGGTGCAAGGCGGGTGAGGTGAGCCGGAACAGGCAGAGCTGCCCGATCTTCATCCCCGGCCACAGGGTGATCGGCAGGTTGGCCACGTTGGACAGTTCGAGGGTGATGTGACCGGTGAAGCCCGGGTCGATGAAGCCGGCGGTCGAATGCGTCAGCAGACCGAGCCGGCCGAGCGACGACTTGCCCTCCAGCCGCCCGGCCAACGAATCCGAGAGCGTGACCGTCTCGAACGTGGACCCGAGGACGAACTCGCCGGGATGCAACACGAACGCGTCATCGCCGTCCACCTCGACCAGGCTGGTCAGGTCGTCCTGCTGCACCTTGGGGTCGATGTGGGTGTACCGGGAGTTGTTGAACACCCGGAAGAAGCGGTCCAGCCGCACGTCGATGCTGGACGGCTGGATCAGCGAGGCGTCGAAAGGATCGAGGGCCAGCGACCCCGCGTCGATCTCGGCCAACAGGTCCCGATCGGACAGCAACATGCCGGAACTCTATTCGCTGCGCCTGCGTCAGCCCGCGCGCGGTTCGATGCGCAGCAGGTGCCAGTCCCATCCGCCGAGGCGGACGAACAGCCCCTCGACAAGGTCGTGCCCGCTGCGCTCGTAGACGACGTCGTGGGTGGGGTCCACCAGACGCCACATCCGACCCCGCAGGCCGTCGAGCGGCACCCGGACCTGGCCGGTCACTGTCCCGGCGCTCAGATTGACCACGACCAGCCACCGAGGGTCCCCGTCCCAGCACCAGGCGACCAGGTTCTCCGCACCCGAGCCTGCCCAGCCGGATTGCTCGGCGAGCCGCCACCGGCCCCGGTGGAACGTCGGATCGGCCAGCACACCCAGGAACGATCGGTAGAACGCAGCCAGGTCCGGGTCGGTCGGCTCGTCGGGATAGCGGCCGAGGAACACCGGGAGCCTGATCCGCCATCCCTGGAGCTGACCGTGATGGATCAGCCGGGCACCGGTCTGGGTGAGTGCGGCGACCGCAGCGACGGACGCGCGCGCCGGCCCGAACGCCGCCATCGCCCTGGGCTCGTCATGGTTCTCCACGAATCGAACCAGCTTCGACTGGTAACCGACGTCGCCGGACAGGTGGGCCCGCACCTGCTCAGCGGGACTGTGCTCGATCCGGTCGTAGAGCCGTTTGTCGTAGCAGTAGTCGAAACCCTGCTGCTGCAACGCCCACTCGGTGTCCCAGTACGCCTCGGCCAGGAACATGAAACCCGGGTGGGTGTCGCGGACGGCGTTGATGATGGTCGGCCAGTAGTCCTCCTCCGGCGCCTGGCCGACCCGGTCGCCCCAGGTGCGGGCGAATACGTCGTTCATCACAAGCATCGCCATGTCACAGCGCACGCCGTCGCAACGGGCGGCGACGTCCCGGAGCGTGTCGATCACCGCCGCCCGCAGGGCCGGCGCAAAGGCGTTGAGCTGCACGACGTCCGGCCAGGCCGGGAAGGCAGGGTCACGGCCGTTCGCCAGCACGTTCGCGCCGACCCGGACGAACGACTTCGGGTCCGTGGCCAGCTCCTCGCCGGTGCCCCGGACGAACAGCTCCGGATCGTCGGTGGCCCAGGGATGGTCCGGGGCGACGTGGTTCGGCACGAAGTCCAGGATCAGGCCGATGCCGCGGTCGGCCAGCGCGGCACGGGCCGCGGCCAGGCCACCGGGACCGCCCAGATGATCATCGACGACGTACTCGCGAACGCAGTACGGCGACCCGACCACGTCGTCCGGTTGCCAGCCGGGCAGGGCCGCGTCGAAGGACGCTGTCAGGTCCGGGTCCGCCAGGGCGATCGCGATCCCCGCCGAGCTGCGTCGCCACACCCCCATCAGCCAGACGGCGTCGATGCCGAGCGAGCCCAGCTCGTCCCAGGTCGGCGCCGGGACGGAACCGAGGTCGACGGCACGGCCCTCGGACCGGCCGAGCTGTTGCAGCCAGGGCCAGGTGTTGATCTCGTACACGACGGGGTGGGTCGCCATGGCGAGGCGAGTGGTCGCCGTGGTGAAACGGGTGGTCATGGACGGCTCCTCGTCAGCGCGTCGCCTGCTGATCGTCGTTGAGACCGCACAGGACGCCGGCCCGCCCACATTGTGGAAGAAAGGTCCGCTCCGAGCGTGCCGATGTCACACGTTCGAGGAAATCCGACGCGCGTAGGTTCGGGCGGGTGACGAATCGAGACTGGGCTCGGCGCGCGGACCAGCTCGCCGAACAGGCCTACAGCGCCGGCGAGCCGACGGCCTGGTTCGAGCGGCTCTACGCGGAGGGCACGGCGGGCACGATCGACATGCCCTGGGACCGCACCGATCCGAATCCGCTGCTGCGGGAGTGGTACGACGCCTGGGCGATCGGGCGGGTGCCCGGGCGGGCGTGCGTGGTGGGTTGCGGGCTGGGCGCCGACGCCGAGTTCCTGACCGGTCACGGCTGGACCACCACTGGGTTCGACCTGTCGCCGACGGCGATCAGCCAGGCGATCGCACGTCATCCGGGCTCGACGGTCGCCTATCGGGTGGCCGACCTGCTCGACCTGCCACCCGACCTGATCGGCGCCTTCGACCTGGTGGTGGAGGTATCGACGCTGCAGGCCATGCCGAACCCGCCACGGGAGGCCGCTGCGCGCGGTATCGCGGCGCTGCTCGCGCCCGCCGCGACCCTGGTCGTTGTCGCGTTCCGCGACTCCGGTGTTCCCTCGAAGCCGCCACCGTTCCCGCTGACCAGGGCTGACCTGCGGTTGCTGGAGACCGGCGGCGTGCAACCCGTTCGGGTCGAGGAGTTGCCGGACGCTCGCTGGCGGGCCGAGATGGTCCGGCGCTGACCCGGTGCGGCTATAGTGAACGCGCCTTGCGGGCGTAGTTCAGTGGTAGAACTTCAGCTTCCCAAGCTGATAGCGCGAGTTCGATTCTCGTCGCCCGCTCCACCTCCTGTCAGCTGTCGCCGCACCACAGCGGCGCCCCCAAAGGCACGGGCTTTCGGTGACCCACGGGTCGAGGTCACGGCCGATCCCCGCGTCGATCAGCGCCTCCGGTGTCGGCCAGAAGGAGCCGAGCCCGCCGTCCGCCTCGTCCGTGAGGTCCTGGTGCCCCCGTCTCCGGTCACCGCGGCCGACCTGCGACTCCACCGTCATGAAGGACACGGGGAGCCACACGATGATGGATTCGTCACTACTGACGAACCGATCAATTTCGAGGGCGAGCCGCCAGCAAGCAGTCCGGACGCGGGCAGGTCATAGGGGCGCCATGTCGGCTGCCGACCAGCCCGACCAGCGGGTGACCCGCGCGCCGACCACCGGGCCGGCCGGGACCCGCTTCTGGTACGGCAGGTATCTGCGCTGCAAGGCCCTCACCGCACGATCGCGGAGAGCGCCGTCGATCACCCGGGCCTGTGCGTCGGCCCGCACCCACCAGAGTCGCGACCAGTCGTCGTCGTACTCGTCGACCAGCAAGCACACCGACGGATTGGTTTGGATATTGGTCAACCGCCGAAGTCGGGTGGTGGACTTGGGCTTGTGGTCGACGGCGACCACGATCCAGTCGCCGCCATCGGAGACGACCGCGAAGGTGACCGGGACCAGGTGCGGCACACCCGCGGCGTCGGCGGTCGCCAGCCGCGCCACCGACGCCGCCAGGAACCTCTTACGCGCCTGTGTCGCCGGAATCCTCATGCCCAAGTCTGCCCGGCCACGGTCGGGGCCGGTCGTCACCACCCCGGCCAGACCGGCCGGGAACTCGTCGAGGGTGGTCGCGCACTGCAACCGTCGCGGCCCGGCGCGCTCGGCGGAGTGCAATGCCGGTCCCCATCGAGTGGATGCGTGCCGAGCCTTCGCTGCCCGACATCGCACGGTGCTTTGCTGAATCCGCGCCGGCCAGCCGCGCGTCCACGAGTCGATCACCCTGCCGCCCTTGGAGGTCCGGTGTTCCACCATCAGTCCGCGCCCGTCGTCTCGGACCTGCCCACCGGGGCGTACCTGGTGCGACGCAAGCTGTCCAGCCTGGAGGGTTACCTGGTCGATGACGACACCGGCGCGCAGGTCTACCACTTCAAGGGGCACCTGGCCTTCCCCGGGCAGCGGTGGAGCATGCTCGACGGCGGCGGCGCTGAGGTGGCCGCCCTCGTTCGCCCGCCGCTGCACATCCACCCCACCTTCACGGTTTCCCGGCCCGGCCGCGCCGACGTCGTCATCCGCAAGGCCAACTTCGCCCCCGTACTGGAGACCTGGCGGATCGAAGGGGCCGAGGACGGCGACGTCGACATCCGCGGGGACGTGCTGAACCACGAGTTCACCTTCGAGCGGGGAGGGCAGAACGTCGGAACGACCACCCGTCGGTGGATCTCGATCACCGACGCCTTCGCCGTCCAGGCGAACGGGATCGACCCGGTGCTGGCCATCGCCGCGGCCGTCGGGATCGACTCCGTTGAGCAGGAGCACAACCGCTGACCGTCCCGGTGGGCGGCACGAGGAGTGACGTCGAACGACGCGGCGAAGCCTACTTGGCGTCCGCATATCGGCCGACGATCAACGGCCGGACCGGTGTCGCCACGGCCGACCCGGGAAAGACCAGCCGACGGGCGGCCTCGGCCGCTCGTTCGATCAGTCCCGCCACATCCGCCGCAACGGCCGTCGGCGCATGCACGATCAGCTCGTCGTGCTGGAAGAACACCAGCTCGGCCCCGACGACCTCCGCCAGCGAGGTGCGGAGCCCGGCCAGCCATACCGCGGCCCAGTCGGCGGCGGACGCCTGGACGACGAAGTTGCGGGTGAACCGTCCACGGTCCCCGGCGATGCGGGTCGCTGCGCTGCGCTCATCCGAGGTCGCATCCTGCTGCCGGCCGATCCGGACCGCCTCCCAGTTCTCGCCCGGTGGCGGGCAGGCGCGGCCCAGCACCGAGTGGACCACATCGCCGCGTTCCCCGGCCCGGGCCGCGCCGTCCACGTAGGCCATCGCCACCGGATACCGGGACCGCAGCGTGCCGACGAGGCGTCCTCCCTCGCCGGTGGTCTGCCCGTACATCGCGCCGAGCATGGCCACCTTGGCGGCCGCCCGGTTGCCACCGAACCCGTCCGCTGCGAGACCGGCGTACAGGTCGTCGTCGGACGACACGGCCTGCAACGCGACGTCTCCGGCGATGGCGGCGAGCACGCGCGGCTCCAGCTGAGCGGCGTCGGCGACCACCAGCCGATGCCCGGGATCGGCGACGACGGCCTGCCGCAGGACTCGCGGAATCTGCAACGCCCCGCCGCCGCGGGACGCCCACCGACCGGACACCACCGCGCCGGACAGGTACTCGGCGTGAAACCGGTCGTCACGGACCCACTGGTCCAGCCAGGCCCACCCGTTGGCGTTGTGTAGCCGGGACAGCTCCTTGTACGTCAGCAGGGGGTCGACGGCCGGGTGGTCCAGCACCTTGATCACCCGGGAGCGGGTGCTGTCGATGTCGAACCCGACCCGGCGGAACGCGGCCCGCAGGTCAACCGCCGAGTCGGGGTTGACCGGGAAGCCGAAGGCGCCATCGATGTCGGCCGCCAGCGTCGCGAGCGTCCGCGGTCGGCCGCCGGCCGCCGGTCGCGGTCCGAGCAGCTCGGCCAGGACGCTCAGGTGGATGTCCCGGCGCCACGGCAGGCCGGCGGCGCCCATCTCCGCAGCCGCCAGCGCGGAGGCGTTCTCCGCGGCCAACAGGAGATTCAGCGGGCGATCGACCCCCGCCCGGCGCCGCTGATCCACGTACGCCGCTCGTAGCGAGTCGACCGGGTCGGCCTCCTCGACGGCGGCCGGTTCATCCGGGTCGAACGCCGGTCCATGCAGGTCGAACGCTGCTTCATCCAGGTCGAACGCTGCTTCATCCAGGTCGAACGCTGCTTCATCCAGGTCGAACAACGTCGGCGCATCGTCCGACGCTGGCTTGCGCGCGCGAGGGACCGGCCGTCCGCGCCCCCGGGCCAGCACCGCTCCGGGCCACACCGCCTGATCGAACACGCCGGCACGGCCGAGCAGAATCCGTTCCACCACGGCGATGTCGTGGCATCTGGCCACCCGCACGCCGGCAGCAAGCAGCGATGGGTAGTCGTCCGCGGTCGAGGCCCACAGCCAACGTTCGCCGGTCGACGTCGTTCGCAGCTCGACCGCATTGACCGTCCTGCGGTCACCGACGAACTCGCCCTCATCGGTCAGCCGCGCCACCGAGTAAAGGCCGCCGGGCAGTGCGGCACACGCCAGCACGCGTCAGGAACTCGCGCCGCCGTGCAGCGACTGCCGGATCGCCTCGAGCCTGTCCTTGGCGGCCTTCTCCCGCTCCTGTCGCTGCTCGGCCGCCGAACGCGCCTCCGGGGTCTCATCGGCCAGCTCCGCCGACCCCTGCGACCGCGCAAAGCGCCCCTCGATCTTGTCCCGCACGAAGTCCAGGCTGGGCACGCCCTGCTCCGAGTAATCGGCCGGCGGCACCGTCACGCCCGGGATGTCGGATTCCTGCGTCATCGTTGTCCTCCTGTCGGTCCACGACCCATCTTCCGCCGGACCCGGACGTTCCGGAGGACGGGAAAGACGTGGGAGCATTTGCTGCCGATGACGCTCGTCAGGGCTACCGTATGCGCCATGGGCCGGTTGAGTGTTCTGGAGTGGCCGGTCGTCCGGCAGTTCCGCTCCGGCGACGTCTTCGGCCGCGGACCGGCGGTCATGTCGGCCCGCACGAGGCAGATGACGCCCCGCACCACCACCGCCGACCGGGTCGCGCGCAGCGTGTGCCCGTACTGCGCGGTCGGCTGCGGCCAGCGGGTGTTCGTCAAGGACGAGAAGGTCATCCAGATCGAGGGCGACCCGAACTCGCCGATCTCCCGCGGGCGCCTGTGCCCCAAGGGTTCGGCCAGCGAGCAACTGGTCAACTCCCCCGGTCGGCAGACCAC
This sequence comes from uncultured Actinomycetes bacterium, assembly GCA_964476495.1. Classification (GTDB taxonomy): domain Bacteria; phylum Actinomycetota; class Actinomycetes; order Mycobacteriales; family Nakamurellaceae; genus Nakamurella. The sequence continues at coordinate 8,586 of CAYZBB010000138.1, forward strand.
GATCCTCTACCGCCCGCCCCACGGCACCGAGTGGCAGCCCCTCGACCTGGACACCGCCATCGACATGGTGGCGGACCGGTTCATCGAGTCGCGGCGCAACGGCTGGCAGGACCACGATGAGCAGGGTCGGGCGCTTCGCCGCACGATGGGCATCGCCTCGCTCGGCGGCGCCACCCTGGACAACGAAGAGAACTACCTGATCAAGAAGCTGTTCACGGCGGCCGGCGCGATCCAGGTCGAGAACCAGGCCCGTATTTGACACTCCGCGACGGTTCCCAGTTTGGGAACCTCGTTCGGACGCGGCGGCGCGACGCAACCGATCCAGGACATGGCCAACGCCGACTGCATCGTCATCCAGGGCTCGAACATGGCCGAATGCCATCCTGTGGGCTTCCAGTGGGTGGTCGAGGCCAAGGCCCGCGGTGCGCGGATCATCCACGTCGACCCGCGGTTCACCCGGACCTCGTCCATCGCGGATCGGCACATCCCGATCCGGGCCGGATCCGATGTCGTGCTGCTCGGCGCGTTGATCAAGCACGTCATCGACAACGACCTGTGGTTCCACGACTACGTCCTGCATTACACCAACGCCGCCTCGATCATCAACGAGAACTTCCGCGACACCGAGGACCTCGGCGGGTTGTTCTCCGGATACGACCCGCAGACCGGCAAGTACGACAACTCCACCTGGGCGTACGCGACGGAAGGGGAAGGCTCCACCCCGTCCGTGCCCGACCGTGACGAGACGCTGCAGCACCCCAGGACGGTGTTCCAGATCCTGAAACGGCACTACGCCAGGTACACCCCGACGATGGTGCGCGAGGTCTGTGGGATGTCTCCGGACGACTTCGCCTATCTGGCCCGCTCCATCACCGAGAACTCGGGCCGGGAACGCACCACGTGTTTTGCCTATGCCGTCGGCTGGACCCAGCACACACTGGGCGCCCAGTTCATCCGCACCTCGGCGATCCTGCAGTTGCTGTTGGGCAACATGGGTCGCCCCGGCGGCGGGATCATGGCGTTGCGTGGGCATGCCAGCATCCAGGGCGCCTCGGACATCCCGACGCTGTACAACCTGCTTCCCGGGTACCTGCCGATGCCGGTGGTCGGCAAGCAAGACACCTACCGCGACTACCTGGACGCCGTCGCCTCGACGCAGCAGAAGGGCTACTGGGCGGCCGCCGAGTCGTACGTGGTGAGCCTGCTCAAGGCGTGGTGGGGCGACGCGGCCACCGCCGAGAACAACTGGGCCTACGACTACCTGCCCAAGATCTCGGGGCCGCACGGCACCTATCAGACCGTCCACGACATGCTCGAGGACAAGGTCGAGGGCTACTTCATCCTCGGCCAGAACCCGGCCATCGGGTCCGCCAACGGCCGGATGCAGCGGCTGGGCATGGCCCACCTCAAGTGGTTGGTGGTCCGCGACTTCGCCATGATCGAGTCGGCGACCTGGTGGAAGGACGGCCCGGAGATCGCCACCGGGGAGCTGCGCACCGAGGACATCGGGACCGAGGTCTTCTTCATGCCTGCGGCCACCCATGTGGAGAAGGCCGGCTCCTTCACCCAGACCCATCGTCTGGTCCAATGGCGGGAGAAGGCGGTCCACCCACCCGGCCAGGCACAGGCGGAGCTGGACTTCTTCTACGAGCTGGGCAAGCGGATCCGGGAGAAGCTGGCCGGCTCGACCGACGAGCGGGACCGCCCGCTGCTGGACCTGACCTGGGACTACCCGGTTGACTCGCACGGCGAGCCGGAGCCCGAGTCGATCCTGCGGGAGATCAACGGCTATCACCTGACCGGGCCGGACGCCGGCAAACCGGTGTCCGGTTTCACCCAGCTGCGGGCCGACGGATCCACCGTGAGCGGCTGCTGGATCTATGCAGGGGTGTACGCCGACGGCGTCAACCAGGCAGCCGTCAAGGTGCCGGGCGGTGGCGCCGACCTGACCGAGTGGGGCTGGGCCTGGCCGGCGAATCGCCGGGTGCTGTACAACCGGGCGTCCGCCGACCCGGACGGCAAACCGTGGAGCGAGCGCAAGAAGCTCGTCTGGTGGGACGAGGACCAGCAACGCTGGGTGGGCAACGACATCCCCGACTTCGTGGCCGACCGGGCTCCGCACGCCCGGCCCGATCCGGCAGTGGGCGGGGGCGCCGCGCTGGCCGGCGACGACGCGTTCATCATGCAGCCCGACGGCAAGGCCTGGTTGTTCGCGCCGTCCGGGCTGCTCGACGGGCCGCTACCGACCCACTACGAGCCGCACGAGTCCCCGGTCGCGAACGCCCTCTATCCGTTGCAGCAGAGCCCGTCCCGGTTGATGCTGCCGGACAAGGACAACATGTTCGCGCCCAGCGCCGGCGAGCCCGGTGCCGACGTGTACCCCTACGTGTTCACCACCTACCGGCTGACCGAGCACCACACCGCCGGCGGGATGAGCCGCTGGCTGCCGTTCCTGGCCGAGCTGCAGCCGGAGATGTTCTGCGAGGTCTCGCCCGAGCTCGCGCAGGAGCGGGGCCTGGAGAACTACGGCTGGGCCACCATCATCTCGCCACGCACCGCGATCGAGGCGAAGGTGCTGGTCACGGAACGGTTGACCCCGCTGGTCGTCGGCGGGCACACCGTGCACCAGATCGGCCTGCCGTACCACTGGGGGGTCGGCGGTGACGCGGTGGTCAGCGGCGACGCGGCCAACGACCTGCTCGGCATCGCGATGGACCCGAACGTCGAGATCCAGGAGGCCAAGGCCGGCTCCTGCGACATCCGGCCGGGCCGCCGGCCGCAAGGACCCGACCTGTTGCGGCTGGTCGCCGAGTACCAGTCCCGGTCCGGCACCACCGTACATACCGACGGCGAGCACCTGAGCTATGTCAAGGTTGAAAGGGACGGTCCGTGATGGTGAACGCCCGATGACGGGTCAGGCACGGGCGAGGTCGACGGCCGCGCCGCCACCCACGACCGTCGAAGGCCTGCAGATCACCCATCAGCTCAGCGGCCCGATCGATCCGGCGTTCGCCGCCCGTTGGTCGGTCAACCGGGAGAACCGCACCGGCTTCTTCACCGACACCTCGATCTGTATCGGCTGCAAGGCCTGCGAGGTCGCCTGCAAGGAATGGAACCGCAACCCGCGCGACGGCGACCTGGAGCTGCTCGGGTCCTCGTACGACAACACCGGATCACTTGGCGCCAGCACGTGGCGGCATGTCGCGTTCATCGAGCAGGGCCGGGACCGCATCGAGCAGGCCAGGGAGTCCGGGCGCGCGCTGGTCAGCCTGGGCATGCCGGGGATGGGCGGGCGGGACAGGAACGGGTCGTCCACCACGACGACCCAGGCTCCGCAGCCGATCGACGTCGCACCGCCGGACACCGCCGAATTCCGTTGGCTGATGTCCTCGGACGTGTGCAAGCACTGCACGCACGCGGGCTGCCTGGACGTCTGCCCCACCGGGGCGCTGTTCCGCAGCGAGTTCGGCACGGTGGTCGTGCAGGCCGACGTGTGCAACGGCTGCGGTACCTGCGTGGCCGGCTGCCCGTTCGGTGTCATCGAGCGGCGTTCCGACGGGACCTACGCGACCGGTTCCCGTCACGACGAGCCGGTGCGCAACAAGGGCGTCGCCCAGAAGTGCACCCTGTGCTACGACCGGATCGTCGAAGGGCAGACCCCGGCGTGCGCCCAGACCTGCCCGACCACCTCGATCAAGTACGGCGACCATCACGAACTGGTCGCCCAGGCCAAGCGGCGAGTGGCCGAACTGCATGAGCAGGGCATGACCGAGGCCCGCCTGTACGGCGCCAACGAGAAGGACGGCGTCGGCGGCACCGGGTCGGTGTTCCTGCTGCTGGACGAACCCGAGGTGTACGGGCTGCCGCCCGACCCCCGGGTGCCGACCGCGGACCTGCCGACGATGTTCAACCGGGCCGGCTTCGCGGCCCTCGGCATGATCGCGGCCACGGTCGCCTCGTTCGTGCTTGGGCGCCGGAACCGAGGTGCGAGGTGAGCACCTCCGAGTTCGACGGTGTGCGACCGCCCTCGACGGGCGGCCGGCGCAAGGGTGCCCGACGCAAGGGCGGAGGCGGCGGACACGGTGGCCACGGCGGCCACAACGGCGGAGCCGACGGCTCCCGCGAAATGCCGATGGTGCCCGAGGCAGAGTTCACCTCGTACTACGGCCGACCCGTGGTCAAGGCGCCGCCCTGGGGGCACGAGATCCCCGCGTATCTGTTTCTCGGAGGCCTCGCCGCCGGGTCCGGCATGATCGCGGCCGGTGCGCAGTTCAGCAAACGACCTAAGCTCCGGCGCAACAGCCGGCTCGGTGCGATGGCCGCGGTCGGTCTGGGCAGCGTCGCCCTCGTTCTCGACCTGGGGCGGCCCGAACGGTTCCTGAACATGCTGCGGACCATCAAGGTCACCTCGCCGATGAGCATCGGTTCGTGGATCCTGTCGCTGTACGCCGCGGGGGCCGGAGTCACCACGGCCATCGAGGTGGACAAGATGACCGGCCAGCGATTCCCGCTGGGTCCGGTGCGCCGACTGTTGCCGTTCGTCGAGGTCGGCGCCGGGTTGTGGGCGGCCGCGTTCGCCCCGCCGCTGGCCGCCTACACCGCGGTGCTGCTGGGTGACACCGCCAACCCGACCTGGAACGACGCCCGCGAAGAGCTGCCGTTCGTGTTCGTCAGCTCGGCCACCCTGGCCTCCGGTGGCCTGGCCATGGTCACCACACCCGTCGCCGAGGCAGGTCCGGCTCGGGCGCTCGCGGTGATCGGTGCGGCGGTCGAGACCGTTGCGACCCAGGTGATGCACCGCCGGATGGACCCGACGATCGCCGAGACCATGCACCACGGGCCTGCCGGGAAGATGCTGAAGGCAGCCGAGATCTGCACCATCGCCGGCGGTCTCGGGGCACTGCTGTCCGGGAAGCACCGCGCGATCGCGGTCGTGTCCGGAGTGACCCTGATGGCCGCGTCGGCGTTGACCCGGTTCGGCGTGTTCGACGCCGGCATGCACTCGGTCAAGGACCCGAAATACACGATCGAGCCGCAGAAGCGTCGCCTCGCCGCCCGACGAGCGGCGGGGATCACCGACGACTCGATCACCACGGTCGGCTGATCCGTTCGGCCGGATCGCCTCGTTCGGCCGGATCGCCTCCGCTCAAGGCTGGCCCCTTCGCTTCGCGCCACCAATGCTGGGGGCGCGCCGGCAATTGCCGGCGCGACCCGATCAATCCCGGCGCGAAGCGCCCGCGGCGAGCTACCAGGAGATCGCGGCGCTGCCGGCAGCGCCCTCGATGCCGGAATCAGCGCACCTCGACGTCCTTCCTCCTCGTTCGTTTGCCACGTTCGGCCCGCCGATCCGCCGATCCGGGGCCGAATGTGGCGAACGAACGAGGAAGACGCGGGCTGTCAGGCGCAGGTGGTTGGTCGGACGGGTTGGTCAACGCACCTCGATGCCGGCGCCCGCCACGGTGTGCCCGATGACCGGGTAGCCGGGCAGTTCCCCGACGACCAACAACCCGCCGGAGGTCTGAGCATCGGCCAGCACGATCAGGTCGTCCTCGGTGACGTCGGACGCGGTGCGCAGATGCGGGCGCACCCAGTCGAGGTTGCGGCGAGACCCGCCGGGGATGAAACCGTCGCGCAGGGCCAATCGAGCCGCGTCGAGGACGGGTACCGCCCGCCGGTCGATGACCGCGCCGACGCCGGACGCCCGGCACATCTTGTACAGGTGGCCGAGCAGCCCGAAGCCGGTGACGTCGGTTGCGGCCCGCACGCCCGCCGCCAGGGCCGCCTCCGACGCGTCCCGGTTGAGCGCCGTCATGGTGTCGATTGCCTCCGGGAATACCTCGCCGGTCTGCTTGTGCCGGTTGTTCAACAACCCGAGGCCCAGCGGCTTGGTCAGCGTCAACGGTAGGCCGGCAACAGCAGAATCGTTGCGCAGCAATCGATTCGGGTCAGCTACCCCGGTCACGGCCATGCCGTACTTGGGTTCCGGATCGTCGATGGTGTGCCCGCCGATCACCGGGCAGCCAGCCTCGGCGCCGACGTCGACGCCGCCGCGGAGCACCTCCGTCATCAGCTCCATCGGCAACACCCCCCGCGGCCAGCCGACCAGGTTGATCGCGACGATCGGGCGCCCGCCCATCGCGTACACGTCCGACAGCGCGTTGGCGGCGGCGATCCGGCCCCAGTCGTAGGCGTCGTCGACGACCGGCGTGAAGAAGTCGGCGGTCGACACGACGGCAAGGTCGTCACCGCTTCCCGAGCGGATCCGCACCACCGCGGCGTCGTCCCCGCTGTCCAGCCCGACCAACACGTCCTCGCCGGTCTGTCCGACCAGACCGCGGACCGCGTCCTCCAGCTCGCCGGGCGGGATCTTGCAGGCACAGCCACCGCCGTGCGCATACGCGGTCAGCCGAATCGGGCCGGTCTTGCTGTCGGACGCCGTCGTCACGCCGGTTGCGGTCACCCTGCGAGAGTAGCGAGAGCAGGTTGTCGATCGCTTCGGCCCTGCCCGGGCCCGGTGCCAGCCACCCCAGGTCCACAGAACCGCCATTGCCCGTTCCGATGGACGCCGCGCAACGGCGGTTCCCTCGACCCCGGCCCAGCGCGATCCGACGCCGCGCAACCGCGGTTCCATCCGACCCCCGGCCCAGCACGGTCCGCCGCCGACCGGGCACGGTCCGCCCCCGGCCCGAGCCCGAGGGTGAGCGCACGGGTGTGGCCGTGCGTGAAGTAGGTTGGCCAGGCTGGTGCAGCAGGGAGGCGTGTGGGTTCCTGGTGGTCCCCTCGGTCTTCAAAACCGGTGAGGTCGA
>CAYZBB010000139.1:0-15313 GCA_964476495.1 uncultured Actinomycetes bacterium
TCAACAGCGGCAGAAGGACCTTGGTCGCCGGGGTTGACAAAGGGTGTCTCACGGCACCACCGGCGTCATTTCCGCACGAAGCTGCAGGAACCGGAACACCCCGGGCTCGCCGACCGCCTGATAGGCGTCGACCACCTCGTCGACCCAGGCCGCCGCCATCTCGGACGGCAACCGAGCGGTCCAGTCCACGAAACCGACCGTGCACCAATCGGTGAACGCCTCGCGTGAACCGAAATCCCAGCGGATGTCCTCGACGCGCAGATCCGCCACGCGCAGACCGGCATTCCGCGCCAGGTCCGGATACTGTTCGGGATCCACATGTACGAACGGGGCCTCGAAGCCCGCGAAGAGTTCCGACCATGGGCCCCGGGCGCACACGAGCATCGCGGTCGCCTCAAGGCTGCGCCGCGGACCCGCGCACACCTGTTGCACGATGACCCGACCGTCCGAGCGGGTCGCCCGGGCGATCGCACCGAGCGCGGCACGCTGGTCGCTCACCCAGTGCAGGGCGTTGAACGACACCACCGTGTCGAACTCGGCCGCGAACGCCAGGTCCAGGACGTCCGCCACCAGGAAGACCACGCGGGTGCCCGGTGGATCCGGGTGCGACCGGGCCGCCTCGATCATCCGCGGCGACGCGTCCACCCCGACGATCGACCCGGCGGGCAGCCGTACCGCGATCCCCCTGGTGACCCAGCCGTCTCCGCAGCCGACGTCGAGCACCCGTTCGTCGGCGCGGAAGTCCAGGTGTGACAGCGTCTTCCGGGCCAGATGGTGTTGCAGCCCGCTGATCCTGGCATAGCCTTCGCCGTCCCAGTCGGCCATGGCAGCCCCTTTCCGGTCCGTCGATCATCGCAGCCGGGCCTGTCGCACTAGGGGATCAGTACGATGCGCCGCGCCGTCTCGCCCGCACGGTCCCAGGCCGGTCCGACCTCGGCCAGCGGCATCGGCCACGCGTCGACGGTGAGCCTGCGGGCGGTTATCTCCTCGGCCAGCACCGGCAGCTCGGCGATGATCGCGTCGGTGGGCACCGACCCCTGGCCGCTGCCGACGATCTGCAGCCGCGCCGCCCGCAGGGCGGCGGAAGGGATCGGCGCGGTCGGACCGGCCACCGACCCGATCTGCACCCACCTCAACGGTCGGCCCCGGTCGGCCCGGGCAGTGATCGTCGCGACCATCGCGGCGGCCGCCGGCTCGCCCCAGAGATAGTCGATCACCACATCCACCTCGGCGGCGACCCGTGCCACCTCGGCCGGGTCCAAGGTGACGGTCACGTCGGCACCGGCCGCGGCCAGGTCGGCCAGCCGATCCTGGTTGCGTCCGGCGGCGACGATCCGACCGGCGCCGAGCAGCCTGGCGACCTGGACGGCCATCCGCCCGGCACTGCCGGTGGCGCCAAGTACCAGAACCTGGGCACCCGAATCGAACTGGATCCGCCGCCGAAGGGCCAGCCAGGACGACATGGCTGGGTTCATGCCCGCGGCGATGACCACCGGATCGCAGTCCGAGGGCAGCAGGACGCTGCGCCGATCGTCGATGACGGTGCGTTCGGCCATCGCGCCCAGCCGGGTGTCGGGAAGGATGAAGTAGCGCAGGTTCCCGGCGGGGTCGGTTCCGACGCCGTCGATGCCGGGAACCAGCGGCAGGATCCCGGTGCTGGTGTAGTGCGAACCGTCGGCCTGTGAACGGACGCGCGGATGCAGCGCGGATGCCCGCACGTCGATGAGCGTCTCGTGCTCACCGGCGGTTACCGGCTCTGGGACATCCTGATAACGGGGCGGGGTGTCGAACGCGGATACGACGACAGCCTTCATCTCGACCTCCAAATAAGGTTCGTATTACCAACCAACGATAGTTGGTGATACGAACTAGGTCAAGCTACGATGGGAGCGTGGGACGACCGGTGGACGGTAGTGGGACGGAGTTGGTCGACGCGCTGGTCCAGTCCGCCTTCGCCACGATGGCCGTGCTGACCCGGGTCGCCGCGGAGCACGACCTGTCGCTGACCCAGTTGCGCGTGCTCGGCATCCTGCGGGACCGGCGCGTGCGGATGATCGACCTCGCCGACGTGCTGGGCCTGGAGAAGTCGACGATGTCCGGACTCGTCGCCCGCGCCGAGAAGCGCGGCCTGGTGCAACGCGCGCCGCACCCGGGCGACGGACGGTCGGTCGACGTGTTCCTCACGGCGGCCGGGAGCGAACTCGCGGCACAGGGGCACGCCCAGGTCACCCGCGAACTAGCCCCGATGACGGACGGCCTGACCGCGGCAGAGCGGGGCCGGCTGGCCGCCGCGCTGCTGCGCACGCTCGGTCCGATCCAGGTCTCTCGGCGCTGACCATCCGGCCCGACCGGCCCGACCGGCCGGACCCGAGCGGACCGGGCAGCAGGTCCCACCTGTGCATAACTGCCTTCCCTTTCGGGCACGCTTCACCCCGTCCGGTGCGCCGCGAGCCGGGACCGACCTACCGTGGACGAATGGCCGACCGGGCCCGCCACGTCCCGCATACCCGCCCGTCCGAGCCGACGGCCGGGCCACAGCACCACGTGCCCGAACACCGCATCGCCCAGCTGCAGCGGCAGGTCGGCAACCGCGTGGTGGCCGAGTACGTGCAGGCGCTGGGCGTGCAGCGGGTCAAGGAGGGCGACGGCCCGACCAAGGACATCGGCATCATCCAGCAGCAGCTCAATCACGTGGGTGCCACGCCGCGGCTGGCCATCACCGGCCGGTTCGACACCGCGACCACCACCGCGACAAAGGCGTTCCAGAAGAAGCTGATCGGCGAGGGGATCGCCGGTGTCGCCGAGGACGGCATCGTCGACGGGGTCACCCACACGCAGCTCAAGGCCAGGGCACCATCGGTGAACGTCAGCAACAACGACACCGTGGTGAACGGGCCCGGAAACACCCAGGTCCCGTCGAACCCGGCGGCCGGCACGCACAGCCAGTTGCAGGTCGGCTCCAAGGGTGTGGCCGTCAAGGAGTTGCAGGAGCGGCTGAACAACAGCGGTGTGGCCGGCAAGAAGCTCGTCGTGGACGGCGTTTTCGGACCGAAGACGGACGCCGGCCTGAAGGCGTTCCAGGCCACCGTGCCGCTGGGCGCGACCGGCATCGCCGATCCGGCCACCTGGGCCAAGCTGGAGACCGCGGGCGCCGCCACCCAGGGCCACGTCGAGTTCGACTGGCTGGAGGAGGTGGAGGGTGTCAAGGGCGTCGGCCTGACCGCGGCGTACGACTGGAAGCTGTCCAAGACGGCCTTGTCGATCAGCCTGGGCATCAACTTCCGCAAGAAGCAGAAGAACGTCGACGGGCGGATCGGCCAGTGGCTGGCCGACATCAAGGAGATCTGGAGCACCTTCAAGGCGGTCAACGACAGCGACCCGAAGGCCAAGAGCATGGACCTGAACTTCGAGGCCAAGCGCGGCAAGGGGCACGACGTCGACGTGTTCCAGTTCGACCCGAAGCTGCCCAAGAAGGACCGCGCCTTGAGCAGGTCCGACTCCGGCACCTGGTACACCATCGACTCACGGCGGTCCATGGCCCCGCACGAGTTCGGCCATCTCATCGGGTTGGCCGACGAGTACAACCGCACCGAGGAGCACTACCTGGACGTCACCGGCGAGGAGCCGTCGGTCGGCGACCCGACCGGCGTCGCCGCCGACGCCACCAAACTGGCCGGCGACATCAAGGCCAAGCTCCCGCTGGACGACAAGATCGCCGCGCCGGCGGCCGTCGACGATCCCGGGTGGGGCACCAACCTCGCTGCGGTGATCACCCCGAAGCTCGGCACCAAGCAGGGCGGCTTCTCCCGCTTCGTGGCCCAGGAGTACGCCAAGGCCAACGCAGGCGCAACGGTGTACACCGACATCCAGAAGGCTTTCAACGACAAGGGTGTCACGGGTTTCCAGGCCAACCAGTCGGCCTGCGTGACCCCGTTCCTGTACTCGAACAAGAGCCTGATGGGCACGATGGAGACGACGCCGGCCAAGGGCGGCGGCGGCAAGGGCGCCCCGCCGCATGAGCACCCGATCGAGCCGCGGCACATCCAACCGTTCGTCAACCTGCTGGCCAAGGAATGGGCGTTGCAGACCGGCAAGGCCGACAAGTGGAGGCCCGAGCGCCGATGACCGTCCGGTACACGAGCACGGCGCCCGGGAGGTTCGCCGGCGTCGAGATCGACGACGAGGCCACCGCCTTCGCCTGGCAGACGGCCGGCCATCGGGTCGGCCGGTTCGGCCGCCCGCTGTCGGTCAAGGAGCGGGCACGGCTGGATCGCGCGCTGCGGGCGGCACGGAAGGCCACCCCGGCCACAGCCCCGGCGGGAGCGCGACGCCCGGGTGGGAGCACCGAGCAGGTCACCGCGGACGGCCTGCCCGATCTGATCGTCACCGGGACCCCGCCTGCCGGGTTCGGCAAACTGGTCGACCACCTGCGCAGGTTGCTGGAGGTTCTGGCCGAAAATCCGCTGGCCGCAGTCGAACTCGAGATTGTCGGGAGCCCGCCGGGGGCGGCGCTGCGGCACGTCGGCGACGAGCCGGTCGACGTGCGGATCGGTGCGCTGACCGTGCGAGCCACCGTCTTCGACGACGGCAGCGCGATCGTGTACAGCGCCGACGAGACCGTCGACGCCGCGGGGGTGGGCGACCGGCTGAAACCCGGATGGCGGTTGTCGCTCGCCGGGGACCTGGGCCTGCCGGCGATCCCGCCGGCAGGGTTCGCCACCGTCACGGTCGGCGGCGCCGAACTGGATGTGCTGGGCGACGGGGTCCTTCGTCCCGTCGAATTCGGATGGACGAGCCAATGACCTCGACGAACGCCCCACCTGTCGGCAAGTCGATCTCCTCGCTGCTGCGGCATCACCCACCGGGCCCGCCCGACCGGCTGGGCGACTCCGGCCTGTGGGAACTGCAGCGACGCTTCTACCGGCGCGGCGCCGAAACCCTGTGGGGGACCGCGATGGTGCCGCACGGCATCACCGGTAACCCGCGCATCGCCAACACCTACGCCCGGCTGATCCTGGAGTTCCTGCGCAGCGCGGCAGGTTCGGCAGCGCAGGTCGAGCCGGACCCGCCGCACCTGGTCGAGTTCGGCGGCGGTTCCGGGCGTTTCGCCTATCTGCTGGTGCGGCAGCTCACCGAACTGGCACCGGGCCTTCGGTTCACCTACGTCCTCACCGACTTCTCCGCAGACCGGGTGGCGACCTGGGTCGCCCACCCGTTCTACCGCCCGCTGGTCGACCGTGGCCTGATCGACTTCGCCGTGCTGGACGCGGATCGGCCCGGACCGCTCGAGCTGGTCGCCTCCGGACGGCGGATCGAGGCGGGGTCCCTGCAGGGGCCGGTGGTGGGCGTCGCGAACTACGTGTTCGACACCCTGCGCCACGACGGCTACGTGGTCCGTGCCGGCGAACTGCTGGAGTGTCGTGTCGCGCTACCGGACGGGGCGCGGGACGGGGCGCGGGACGGGGCGCGGGACGGGACGGGGGACCGGTCGGGGTATGCCCCGGAGGTGCTCGGCGACCTGGCCTGGGACACCGCGCCCTGCGGAGAGCTGCCAGTCGAACTGCGCCCGATCCTGCACCACTACCGCGACACCCTCGACGACACCACAGTTCTCGTACCGACCGGCGGGTTGCGGTGCCTGGACTTCGTGGCCTCGTTGACGTCGGGGCCGACCTGCGTGCTTGCCGCCGACAAGGGCCACTGCACGCCGGTGGAACTGTGCTCCCAACCGGCACCGTCGGTCGTCACGCACGGCAGCGGGTTCTCGCTCATGGTCAACTTCGATCTGCTGGCCAGGTACGTGCGGCGGCAGGGTGGCGTCGCCGTGCTGCCGCAGGAGCCCGCCCGGAGCCTGGTGGTCGCCGCGTTCGCCCGCGGCAAGCTGGTCGATCCCGTCGGGTTCGAGCGCGTGGTGCAGGATCAGCTGGTCGACACCGGCCCCGACAACTACTTCACCCTCCGCCCGTTGCTGGGCGGCGCGGCTGAGCCGTCGATCGAGACCATGCTGGCCGGCCTGCGGCTGTCCCGATTCGAACCGACCCTGCTGATCGAACTCCTGCCGAGGCTGCTGGATGTGCTGCCCACCGTTCCCGACTCGATGCGAGGCGAGGTCGAGCGGGTGCTGCTGCGGGTGTGGGACAACTGGTTCCCGATCGGCGAGCCGATCGACATGGCGTTGTGCCTGGGGCTGGCGTTCTCCGCGATGGATCGGTACGTGCGGGCGGTGGACTTCCTGGAGCTGTCCGTCAAGGAACATCCGGACAGCGCACCGGCGGCGTTCGCGATGGCGGTGGCCAGGCGCGGGCTGCGTGACCTTGGGGTCGCCCTGGAGTGGGCGCAGCGGGCGTTGGACGTCGAGCCGGGCTTCTCACAGGCCCGCGCACTGCGCGCGGTGCTCCTGGAGGAACTCGGTTCCGGTTGGGAGGCTTGATGTTCGCCGAGACGCTCGCGTTCCTGTCCGCCGACGGGTGGCCGGTCGCCCCGGGCCAGTACGACGGACTGCCGTGCATCGACACCAGGTTCATCGGTACTGACGCGGCGTGGGACTGCCGGGCCCGCCCGTACGACCCGTTCGGTCAGCTGGCCTTCGAGTCGGTGCTGCCCGCCACCGTGCCGGCCGAGCACCGCCCCGCCGTGATGGAGCTGACGGTGCGGGTGAACTGGCGCCTGCTCACCGGTGCGTTCCAGCTCGACCTGGACTCGGGCGAGCTCGTGTTCCGCACCATGGTGTTCCTTACCCACGGCGCCGCAGTGACCGAGGAGCTGCTGCGGGGGCTGGTGTACGGCAACGTTCTGACCGTGGACCGGTGCCTGGCCCAGTTCGCCGCGGCCGCGGCCGGCGCGGACGCGGCGGGGGCGTTCGAGCACCTTCGCCTCTGACTCCGCCGCATCTGACTCCTCTGACTCCTCTGACTCCGCCTCCCCTCAGCCCCTGAGGCTGACACGGAGAGGTGCGGTGTCAGAGGACCTTGGAGCCATACATCTCGCCGAGCGGGTCGGCGATGAGCTCGATCCTGGCACCGTCGGGATCGCTGAAGTACAGGGACACCTCGCTGTGCTCGACCAGCGGCACGCCGGCGTCGGTCAGCTTGCCGCGCAGCCGTTCCCATTTCTCGGGTTCGACGCTGATCGCGATGTGATGCAGCCCGCCAAGCACCTCCTGGTATGGGCCGACACCGAGCCCGGGAAAGTCGAAGAACGCCAACAGGTTCCCGTTGCCGATGTCGAAGAAGAAGTGCGACGAACCCGCGTAGTCCCGATTCTCGATCAATTCGGTCAGCGGGAACTCGAGCAGCTCGGAATAGAAGCGCACGGTGCGCTCGACGTCGCTGCTGACCAGCGCAGTGTGATGCAGCCCGCGGGCGGACGAGGGCGGTCGCGACTCGGCCGGCCGCAGGTACCTGCTCCGCAGCTGCTCCCGTCGCTCCTCGATCCTGTGCCGGTCCGCGTCGGTGACACCGGTCATCGTTGTCGGCCTCCTTCGAGTCGGCTGCACGTCCGTTCCTGCCCGGACGGGCCAAGTATCGTCGGGTAGGGTCGGGCCGTCGAACGGACAACCGACCACTGAGGCGCTGGGATGCCAACTCGCACGGCGCAACCCTCGGCGGACGAGCTGACGCAGCGGGCCCGGCAGTTGTACCGGGACGTGGCCGCCGATCCGGCCTCGTTCGGCCCGTCCGCGTCTGGCCTGGTGGAGCTGGCCAGATCGGTCGACGCGCCGGAGGCACTGGTGCACGCCCTGCGCGCGCAGGCCTGGTTCGAGCGTTCCCAACTGGACAACGAACGTGCGAAGGCCCTGCTCGACGAGGCCGCTCGGACCGCTCGCCGGCACCGCCTGGACGAGGACCTCAGCGACGTCCTGACCACCCGCGCCGCGGTCAATCTCGAACTGGGACGGCTCATCCCGGCCCAGCGCGACCTCGACTCGGCCGAGCGCCTAGACCGCCGGCACGGCCACGGCGAGCGAGCGTTCCAGCAGGCCGTGCTGTATCACAACCTGGGCCGGCTGGCCGCGGCCGATGCTCTGTACGCGGGCGTCCTGGGCGACGGCGACACCTCGACGGTGCTACGCACCAAGACGGCCAACAACTACGCGATCCTGCTCGTCCAGCAGGGCCGCACCGAGGCCGCGGATCGAATGATCGATCGCGGCCGCGCCCTCGCCGACGGCGCCGGCCCCCACCTGGTCGCGGCAGTGGCCTCCACCCGCGCTTGGGTGAGCACCCAGCAGGGCCGCTTGACCCGTGGGCTGGACGAGTTCGCCGAGGCCGCCCGGCTGTACACGGCCGCCGGGCTTCCGCTCGCCGAGCACTACCTGGAGTACGTCGACGCGCTGACCGACCTGCGCCTGTTGCCCGAGGCGTACGACGTCGCGACCAGGGCGGCCGAGGAACTGACCAGGCACAAAGTGCAGTTAATGGCGGGCGAGGGCCTGCTCCGGGTGGCCCGCCTGGCGAGCCTGCTGGACGACCACGTGGCGGCCATGACCGCGGCTCAGACCGCTCGGGATCGGTTCACCGCCCAGCACCGGATGTCGTGGCGAGCCCGCGCCGACGTGATCATCGCGGACGTTCATGTACGCGTCGGCACCGCCGACCCCGCGACCCTGGCCCAGGTGCGCCGCGCCGCCGCCACGCTGGACCGGCTGGGCCTGGTAGCCGATGCCATCGACGCGCACCTGACCGCGGGTCGCACCGCCCTGCTGCTGAACCGCCGACTGGCCGCGGCGCACAACCTGCGGCGGGCGGCCGACTTGGCAATCGGGGCACCGGTGCTGCCGCGACTCAAGGGCCATCTGGCCGCCGCCCTGCTTGCCACGGATCGGGATCGGCTGCGGCATTGCCAGGCCGGGCTGCGCGATCTGGCCCGGCACCGGGCCGCGTTCGCCTCGCTCGAGGTGCGAGTGCGGGCGTCCGGGCACGGCGCCGAACTGGGTCGGTTGGGACTGCGAGAGCTGGTCCGGCACGGCACGCCGGCGCAGGTGCTGGCCTGGATGGAGCGGACGAGGGCCGCGGCGCTGATCGGGGTCGAGCCGGTGGGCGAACCCGGCATCGACGACGAACTGGCCGAGTTGCGGTCGGTCCAGGTCGAACTCGTGGGCGCGCAGGAGACCGATCCGGAGGGGGCCGCGGCGCTGGTCGAGCGGCAACGCCGCATTGAGGAACGCATCCGCCGGCTCACCTGGAGCGGCGAGAGCACCGCAGCCGGGGCCAACGGGGCCGGAGCAATGTCGCCCGGGGAGCTGCGCCGCTCCCTTGATGGGCGGGTGCTGGTCGAATATGAGGTGCTCGACGGGTCAGTGGTCGCGGTCGTGCTCGATCCACGACGGTCCACCGTCGTTCGGCTGGGTGCACTGTCGGACGTCCGCGGCGAGGTCGAGAAGGTCCTGTTCGGGCTGCGCCGGCTGGCCCGGGCGCGCGGGACCGGACCAGCCCGGCAAGCGGCCCGGTCGGGGGTCGAGCACTGCCTGCGGAACCTGCGCCGGCTCCTCATCGAACCCCTGCCCCTGCCCGTCGATGCACCCGTGGTGGTCAGCCCGACCGGTGCCCTGCGCCGGGTGCCCTGGTCCGCGCTGCACGGCGGGCCGGTCTTCGTCGTCCCGGCGGCATCGTTCTGGCGGCGCACCGCGCGTCCGGATCGCCGCGGCGGGCGGGTACTGCTCGTGGCCGGGCCCGGCCTGCCCGGCGCCACCCTGGAGGTGGAGCAATTGCGCGAGCTGCACGTGGAACCGACGGTCTTGATGCCACCGGAGAGCACCATCGACGCGGTGCTCCCGGAGCTGGCCGCGGCCGATCTGGCGCACATGGCGTGCCACGGCCGGCTGCGCACGGACAATCCGGCGTTCTCTTCCCTTCAATTGCAGGACGGCCTGCTCACCTTGCACGAACTGGATCTGCGGCGCGTCGCCCCGCGCCGGATGGTGCTGGCCACGTGCGAGTCGGCGGTCGGCACCGCCTACGAGGGCAACGAGGTACTCGGCTTCGTCAGCGCGCTGATGGCGCGCGGCACCGACGGATTGGTGGCGAGCCTCGTGGTGATTCCCGACGCCGCCTCGGTAGCGTTGATGAACGAGCTCCACCGGCGCGTCCGCGCTGGAGACAACCTGGGACAGGCTCTGTTTCGCGCCCGAGCGGCACTCGATCCGGACGATTCGCACCAGTTCGTCAACTGGTGCGCGTTCAACGCATACGGCGCGGCATGAGCATTCGAATGACCTTCCGCCGAACTGTATTCGCGGACCCCACACTGCTATCTGAGGTCACGGCACACGACGAATGGATCGGAGAATCATGGTGAGACGAGGGCGTCCCGGTCGGCCGATGGGTCCGAGCTTCGACGAGTACCCCCCGGCCACCCGGGAAGAGTTGCTGGCCGCGGCCCAACAAGCCGGGCGACTCGGCCGGCGAAAGGATCCCAAGCAACTGCGGCAGGTCTATGACCGGTTGATCGAACGGCGAGCGGGCCGGGACGAGGGGGGACGGGCGCCGTCCGGGGCACGGCTGTCGTACTTCGAGGACGACACCGGGCTCCCGCTGCTGACCATGGACGAGTTGCTGGTCCGCACCAGTGACTATGAGGGCGACGACAAGAGTTTCCGCCGCATCCCGATGCGTGAGCTGCTGGCCCCGTTCGGGTTGGCGGCGACCCGGGTCGAACTGCTCGACAACCGGGTCACCCGGCTGCGCCGCGAGGGCATGCCGACCGCGCAATTGGCCGCGATCGGCGCGCGGCTGCGCGACAACGGCTACCAGGCCAGCATGAACTACTGCCTCCCGCTCGGCCCCATCGTCAAGTCGGTAGCCGGTGAGGTCGGGCCCGAGCCAGCGACCCGGGACAAACCCAAGTATCCCGGCGGTGCGCCGACCGGAGCCACGGTCGCGATCCTGGACACCGGCATCACGGATCAACCGCGTACGGACGGCTGGCTCGAGAACATCGCCCGCGATGCCTCTGGCGGCTTCGACGACAACGTCGACCGGCTCTACGACATCGCAGGTGCGCCGGAATTCGATCTGGGCGCCGGACACGGGACGTTCGTTGCCGGGGTGGTGCAGCAGGTCGATCCGACGGCGGACATCAGGGTGATCAAGGTGCTCGGCGCCGACGGCATCGGCGGTGATGTCGAGGTGGCGATCGGCATCCTGCTCGCCGTCCGTGGCGGCGCCCGCATCCTGAACCTGTCCCTGGGCGGTGAAACTGACGGCGATCAGCCACCTCTGGCAACGCTCGTGGCGCTGGAGATGCTCGCCGAGATGCGGGAGGCGATCGGTACCGACGTGGTGCTCGTCGCGGCGGCCGGGAACAACTGGAATACCCGTCCGGTCTGGCCGGCGGCGTTCAGCGCGGTCGACACCCCAGGCGTGCGGGTGGTGTCGGTGGCCGGGCTCACGACCGACTTCGAACCGGCAGACTTTTCCACCCGGGGCTTCTGGATCACCTTCTCGACCTTGGCCAACGGGGTCCTGTCCACGTTCGCCAAGGGTCGCGAGACCCCGGAAATGGATCCGGCGCCGGACGAATGGCTCGACGACGACCCGTGGGCGGTCTGGACCGGGACCTCGTTCGCCGCGCCTCAGGTGGCCGGCACCATCGCCTGGCGCGTCCAACAGCACGGCGGCAACCCGTCCGAGGCGGTGGACTGGCTGCTCGACCAGGGTGTGTGGGTTCCCGACTTCGGGCGGGTGCTGGAGATCCTGCCGGCCGGCTGACGACGACCGGGAATGCCGGCGATGAATTCGGGCGCTGGTGACGGTCGGTCCTCGGACCGAACGAGAGGACTGACGCCATGACCCTCGAACTCTTCGCCGGCATCGCGGTCAGCGACTATCCCCGGGCGTGCGCGTGGTACGAGCTGCTCCTGGGCGAGCCGGCGACCTTCCACGCCCACGAGACGGAATGCGTGTGGACGCTGGCCGACCGGCGGCACGTCTACGTCGTGCTCGCACCCGCGCACGCCGGGCATTCGATGGTGACCGTGTTCGTCGACGACCTGGAGGCCTTCGTGGACGCCGCGTCCGGCCGGGGGATCGAGCCGACGACACGCGAGACCTACGACAACGGCGTCCGGAAGATCATCTACAGCGACCCGGACGGCAACGAGATCGGCGTCGGCGGCGGACCTGCCGAACCGGATGGCGCGGGCTGAGCGCTCAGCCCGACTCCCACCAGCGCAACACCCGCAGCGCGCGCAGGGTGATCCACCGGGACGGCAGTCCCGGCCCGTCGTCCATCTGGAACCAGGTCCGCCCCGGCAGCGTGCGGTCGAGGGCCCAGCGCCCGTCGGCCAGTCGTCTGGAACGCACGTGGTCGATCGCCTCGTTCAGCCGAGGATCCGGCTCACGACCGGTGACGACGCCGGCCGCCCGAAAGTGGTCCAGCGCCCGCAGCACGTCATAGCGCCACCGGTTCGGATAGGTCAGCGACAGGTAGTGCTCGTCGACCGGCTCGCTGCTGCTCCGCCGGCGGAACAGGTGGCGCTCGAGCAGGAAACCCTCACCGGCCTCGCGGGCCGCCCTCGACCGCGCCGTCCCGCCGGTCCGACGCTCGAACTCGAGCAAGCCCTCCAGCACGTTGATGGTGGTGTCGAACGACGAGCGGACCGAACCGTTCACCCGCTCGCAGTTCCAGCCGCCGTCCGGCTGCGTCTCACCAAGCAACCGAGCGACGATGGGGGAGACGTCGACACCGAAGTAGGCGCCGTCGGCGACGGTTCGCCCGTTGATGCACTCCTCGACCTCGCCCTCCCAGTAGGGCTGCCCGTCGTGGTCCCAGCGCGAGTTCACGCCGACCAGTTCGGCCGCACGCAGCGCGCGCTGCGACGTCGGGTCAAGGCCGAGCTCTCGCAGCTGGGTCAACGCGTAGGTGGTGGCCGTCCAGGGTTGGCCGACGAGTTCCCATTCGCGCATCCGAAAGCCATTGGGCACGAACGCACCTCCGGCCCACTGACCGTCGTCGTCCTCCCGCGACAGCAGCCGGGCGCCCCAGCCGTCGGTCTCGACGCGGGCACGCTCGGACGCCCATTCGGCCGCCGGCACGCCGAGCACGTCACGCATCACCTGCCAGCGGATCGCCGGGTCACCGGCGAGCAGCCAGTCGATCACGGGATCGGACATGCCACCGACGGTAGCCGCCACCCACCGCGGTTCGGGCCGAAGCGGAGCGGGCGGGTCAACGCACGATCGGCAACGGAAGATCCTCCGCCAGCACCCGGAACGAGGCACCGATCCGGCCGTCGGCGGCCACGTCGAACAGGTTGCGCTGGATCCGCTGCCCGACGACGAGCGTGAGCTCGACGTGGAAACCCGACGCCGTGGACTCGGCGACCGGCCCCTCCAGATCGGGTCCGGACAGCAACGCCGCACGGCGCCGCTCCTCGGCCGCCGAACCCCGCCGCCAGGGCACGTCCTCGGGTCCGGTCACCTCCCGGACGAGCACCGACGGCCCCCTGGTGATCTCCAGGAACTGCCGCACGTAGCCCAGAGCCGTTGCCGGATCGTCGATGTGCGCGCCGACCTGCTCGATCAGCCACGCCCAGGCGTCCTGGTCGTCGCTCAGCACCCGCACCGTGCCGTCCGGCCACCGTCCGACGTACGCCTGCAGCGGGTGGTCGAGACGCTCGTCCCGGACGAGCCAGACGGCCGACCCGTCCACGCCCGGCACCTCGACGGGCAGCAGCTGGGCCGCGCCGCTGCGCACGCCCGCACCCAGGCCCGGCCCGACCGCGTCGGCGACCCCCTCGGCGAGGATCGGCCGGCCGTTCACTTCCCGCCCCCGGCCGGCGGGTTGTGCGCGTCGTCCCACTGCTTGCCGTAGTGCTGCGAGTAGGTCACGTTGGCAGCCCCTCCCGTCGAGGTCACGAAGGTGCCGTCGGTGAACCAGTTGGTCACCTCGGTGTCCCTGGCGTGCACCCGGCATCGGTTGTTGATCTCGGCTCGTGTCATGGTCGGGTTTGCCGCCTCCAGCTCGTCCCGCTTGGCGTAGAACGCCGCACGGTACTTGTCCACCAGCCCCTGGGTGATGCCCGACCCGACCAGGCTGGCCCCCTTCGCGACCATCGGCACCGAGCCCTCGATCTGCCGGACGACCGCCTCGGCCTCGTCGGCGATCTTCTTGGCGATGTAGTCGGCGCGGGACAGCTTGTCCACGTCCGCGGCCAGGCCGGACTTGAACGTGTTGGCGTGCTGCGCCTCATGCATGGTGACCAGCGTTGCGGCGTCGATCGAAAGGGATCGGTTGACGAAGATCTTGCCGGCCTGGTGGAACGACCCGACACCGGCGAAGTTGTAGTCCACCGGGATCTTCCACTTGTCGATGATGCCCAGGGCCCAGCGCCCGGTGTCGGTCGTGTTCAGCTTCGCGTAGACCTGCGCCTGCCGGCTCGGCGTCGCCGGCGCCGGAGTGCCGGTGCCGGTTCCGGTCCCGGTGCCCGGCTCGGTGCCTGGTTCGGTGCCGGTCTTGGGGGTGTTCTGCGGGGACGGCGACGCCAGGCTCGGGTCCGCCGCCGCCGGCTCACCGACCTCGGCGGGTGTGGTCGGCTCCGGATGGCGCTGCACCGCCAGACGGTCGAGATGGTCTGCCACAGCACGATTTCCGACCGTGCGCTGCCACCTGGCGAGGTCGGCGGCCGCCCCGGCGGGATCGGGGCGGTTGACCCTTTGCCTGCGGGTGTCGTCGACGGTGCGCGGCGCATCGTCGTGCGCGAAACGCATCCCCGGACTGTCCCAGTCCGGACCGCGCCCTGGCAACTGGTGACCGCGCGGTCTGCCCGATCGTCGGTCCGGACTGCCCCGACGGGCACGGATGGGCCGGCGGCCGGTGAAAGCAGGCCCGCTTCCGGCGGGACGTCGCATCGCGCGAGGGAACGTCGCACCACGCATACGGCGTGCGACGTTCCCCGGCACCGTGCGACGTTCACGAACGCATGCGGCGTGCCGAGGTTTCCCCGCGCGGCACCCGCCCCGGGGTTGACGGCCGGACGACAATCGTCTGGCACGCCGCCGCCACCAACCCGGCCCCCAGGGAATACCCCACAATATTGAAGGTTCAACTACCTGTGAAGAAGATCGGATTCCTGTCCTTCGGACACTGGTCCGCCTCGCCGCACTCGCAGGCGCGGTCGGCCTCGGATGTCCTGCTGCAGTCCATCGAGCTCGCCGTTGCCGCCGAGGAACTGGGTGCCGACGGCGCCTACTTCCGGGTGCACCATTACGCCCGCCAGCTCGCGTCGCCGTTCCCGCTGCTGGCGGCCATCGGCGCGCGCACCAGCCGGATCGAGATCGGCACCGGCGTGATCGACATGCGCTACGAGAACCCG
>CAYZBB010000140.1:0-15285 GCA_964476495.1 uncultured Actinomycetes bacterium
CCACCGTCCGCGCGACCCGGCCGACCGGCGCAGGCACACCATGAGCGACGAAGAGCTCCTTCGCCTGATACTCGTACAGATCCACGTCGTCTCCCTCGCCGGGGGCGGATTGTCATGGCCCGGCGCGGATCCGGGGACCCGGCGCCGGAGACCGTCGCAGTCACCCTAGCGATCGGGCCGGGTGCCTTGGCGCGGCGCCGGTGAGACCTCTCCCACGTTCGTTCCCCCACGTTCGAACGGTTGCGCCTGGGCCACTCAGTCGGGTCCCCGGACGTATCGTGACGGCCGTGGACGTCCGGATCGGCGCGTACGCGGTCATCGTGCAGAACGGAGACCTGTTGCTGACCCACTGGAACGAGAACGGCCGCACCGGGTGGACGTTGCCGGGCGGCGGCCTCGAGGAGTACGAGACCACCGAACAGGCGGCGATCCGGGAGGTTCGCGAGGAGACCGGCTACCAGGTGCAACTGCGCACGCTGCTGGGCGTGGATTCGCTGTTCCTGGAGCCGCAGGACCGGACGGTGCCGGGAGCAGGCCCGTTGCACGCGCTGCGGGTGGTGTATCTGGCTCGGATCGTCGGCGGCGAGCTGGCCCACGAGGTCGGTGGATCCTCGGACGAGGCCCGTTGGGTGCGGTTGGACGACGTCGGCGAGTTGCCCACGCTGTCGCTCGTGCCGACGTCGATCGACATGCTGCTTCGCCGGCTGGCCGGCGGAAGCGACCCCGTCGGCTAGTCGAACCGGCCACGTCGGGCGGCCACCGCGGTGCGCAACCAGGCGACGATGTCCCTGGTCGGCGCACCAGGGGTGAAGACGCCGGTGATGCCCAGTGCGGCGAGTTCGTCGAGGTCCTCGACGGGGATGATGCCGCCGCCGAACACGATGATGTCCTCCGCGTCGGCCTCCTGCAGCAACTCCACGACACGGCGGAACTGGGTCATGTGGGCACCGGAGAGCACGGACAGGCCGACGGCGTCCGCGTCCTCGGCGAGCGCGGCGGCGACGATCTGTTCGGGTGTCTGGTGCAGGCCCGTGTAGATGACCTCCATCCCGGCGTCACGAAGTGCCCTGGCGACGATCTTGATCCCCCGGTCGTGGCCGTCCAGGCCGGGTTTGGCGACCACCACCCGGATCTGGTCGCCGTCCGCGTGGGCCGAGGGTTCGGTTACGGGTTCGGTCATCGCTTGCCGCCCTTCGACTCCGCGTTCACGGCGGGTCCCGCCGGGGCGCCGCCGCCCGACCAGGGCGGCCTCGTCAGAATGCCCGAGGACGACCGGACGAACGGCACGGCGACCACCACCAGGACCCCCGACAACACAAGGATCGCCCAGAACCCTGCCGAAAGCGTGAAACCGGGGAGTGCCCGAACCGCACCGGGCACCATCACCGGTTGGACGAGCACCGCCGCCGCGGCCACCGGACCCGCCGCGGCGACCTGCGGGTAGCGCGTCGACGCGCCGAGCCACAAACCGGTCCATCCGCCCACCGCCAGTGCCCAGAACGCCCACGTGTCCAGGTCGACGCCGTGGATCAGGCCCGGCGCGGACGACACTCCGAGCCCGCCGTACACGGGCAGGGCGAGGACGACCGGGATGGCCGCGGACAGGGCGAGGGCGATCCACCGCCGCCGCCCACGCGAAAGTGCCAGGCTCTCGTCGTCGACGATCTCGGGCGATGCCTCGGCCGCCCGCCGGTGTCCGACGACGGCCAGCACCGCGGCCACGATCGCGAGGAGGGCGCCCAGCCCCATCAACCACCCGCCCGGGCCGATCGTCCAGGCATGCGTGATGCCGCTCGTCGAGCCGGTCGAGGTGGCCGTGACCAACGACGTCGCCCAGAACGCCCGGCCGAGCGCGTAGCCGGCGCCGGCCCACACCACCCACAAGGCCGCCCGACCGGCGAGTGCCGTCGCCGGCAGGAGCGTCAACGCTCCGGCCAACGCCAACGGAACCGCCGAGACCAGCAATGGCAGCGCGGCCGGAACGAGCAACCCCCCGGCGACCTCATCGGGCGGTGCGCCGTCCAGGTACAGCAGCGACGTCGAGGACGCGCCGGCGAGCGACGCCGCCGCAGCCAATGCGCAGATCGACGCGACCAGGGTCGGCACCCGGGGCGAAGGGGCATCGATCGACGCGCGAACATGCGTCGGCCCGCGCCGGGCGAGCAATCCGGACGCGGCGAGGATCGCCGAGCCGGCCAGACTCCACCAGACCACGCCCGACAATCCCGTCGGCGCACCGGCGGCCACCGCCACCACCGCGGTCAGCGACGGCACGGCAGCGGCCATGCCGGTGCCGCCGAGCATCGC
This sequence comes from uncultured Actinomycetes bacterium, assembly GCA_964476495.1. GTDB lineage: Bacteria > Actinomycetota > Actinomycetes > Mycobacteriales > Nakamurellaceae > Nakamurella. Next base: position 2,308 of record CAYZBB010000140.1, read on the forward strand.
CTGCGCCACGTCCCGGGGCAGCCCGGCCGCGACCAGGACGATGCCCGACACGATGGATGCGAGCAGCACGGCGGCCGCGAGCCCGCTCAGACTCGTCCCGAACGGAAGCAGACGCAGATCCAGATAGCCTCCGGTGTAAGGGATGTCGAGGCTCCCTACGAGCAGGAGGACTGCACCGGCCAGACCCGTGCCGACCATCGGTAGATCGAGCCGGCGACGGCCCGTCGGCGGGGTCATGGCGACCACGGCCGCCGCGTCACCCCCACCATCGGTCGGCTCCCGGTTCTCGGGTGGCGTCGAGCCGAACAACACGTCGTCAGGCGGCCCGTTCCCGATGCTCACACGGGTCGCCAGCAGCCTGGCCGCGAGCACCCCGACCACAACCATCGCCGCATCCGCGGCCAGCAACACCCAGCCACCTGCAGCGACGCCGAACGGCCTGGCCTGCTCGGTGGTCTCGACGAACAGCTCGGGACGGGACACCCGATCCGTCTCGGTGACCACCGCCACGTCGGCCAGCAGGTGAGCGGCCCCCACCAGCCCCGCCCCGGCGGTCGCGGCCAGTCCGAGCTCCGCCCGGACGCCGGCCAGGATCAAAGCCAGGACACCGGGTGCCACGGCGACCCAGCGTGCGACGGAGAACGCCGACACCGACGCCCCGTCGGCCGCGTGGACGACACCGAACCACGGGCCGACGGCCGCGATCACCCCGGCGACCACAAGCGCCGCGGCCAGCATGACCGCTGTGCGGCCGGCCCGTCCGGCTCCTGGATCTGTGCTGGTCACGACGCTGGGCCCACCGTCGAGCGGGTCAAGGCGCATCCCTTTTCGAGTGCGTCGGGAGCAGGCTGCATCACGGTTCCGACCGTAGCAACTCGGTCCGACAACTCCGGCTCGGTGAGCCGGCCGAGTGGCCCACCGCCTGCCGGGGGACCGTCGGGTGGGCGATGATCGGGCGGTGATCCCCGCGCTCGGTTACGTCCTCATCGGCGCCGCACTCGTGCTTGCCCTGTGGACCGGCATCCAGTCCGCCCGTCGTCGGCCGACCACCGACGCGCAGATGATCGGCTCGATCGTCGTCGAGGGCGCCCTGCTGGTGCAGGTGATCATCGCGATCGTGCAACTCGTCGGGGGGCACCGGCTCGCCGAGCCGGTGACGTTCGTCGCCTACGCGGTGGGTGTGCTGCTCGCGCTGCCGCTGGGCTTCTACCTCGCCCGGGAGGAGCGCACGCGCTGGGGATCGCTGTGCCTGTGTTTCACTGCTGTGGTGGTCGCGGTGATGGTGCTCAGGCTCCTGCAACTCTGGCAGGCGCCCGTTGGCTGAGCAGCCCGCGACCCGGCCGGCCGCCACCGAGGACGACGCCGCTCCGCCCACGGGTCCGCGTCGCATCCTGATAGCCCTGTACCTGGTGTTCGCGGTTGCCGCCACGGCCCGGGGCGTCGTGCAGATCGCCACCAAGTTCGACCAGGCCCCGTTGGCATACTTGCTGTCCCTGTTCTCCGGCATCGTCTACATCGCGGCCGCCGTCGGGCTGGTCACCGACCGCCGCTGGTCCCGGCCCCTGGCCTGGGCCGCCGTTGGCACCGAAATGGTCGGAGTGGTGGTGATCGGGCTGCTGTCCGTCTTCGACCAGGAGGCCTTCCCGCACGACACCGTCTGGTCCCGCTTCGGCGCCGGCTACGGCTATGTGCCGATCATCCTGCCGGTGCTGGGGTTGATGTGGCTCTGGCACACCCGGCCGGGAGCGCCGCGCGACTGATCCGCTCCTGACCAGGGCATTGTGGACAACCCTCGGGTCTTCCCCGAGAATCTGTCATTGTCGTGGGCCTGACATCGGTCGGTGCCGGAGGGGACCATGACAACCATGACAGTGATGCCGCGTGAGCACACGGAGTGGACGGTCGAGGACCTCGACCGGCTGCCCGACGACGGGCTGCGGTACGAACTGCTCGACGGGATCCTGCTGGTGAGTCCCGCGCCGAGCCGAATCCATCAACGCGCCGCCTTCGAACTGGGGCACCTGCTGCGCCGTGCATGTCCGCCCGGTCTGGAGGTCGTTGTGGCACCCCTTGACTGGCAGCCCGACGGCCGCACCTCCCTGCAACCCGACGTCGTCGTGTTGGCCGACCGCGACCTGTCCAGCAGCATCGCCGACGCGATGATCCTGGCGGTCGAGGTGTTCGCCCCGTCCAGCCGCCGCAAGGACGCCGTGTACAAGCGATCCAAGTACGAGGACGAGGGCCTGCCGAGCTACTGGATCGTCGACCCCGACGAGCCGTCCATCACCGTCCTGGAACTGCGCGACGGCCGCTACGTCACCGTCGCCCAGGCCGCCGGCGACCAGCCACTGACCGTCGACAAGCCATTCCCGGCAACCATCGTCCCGGCCGACCTGATCCGCTGATCGTCAGAGCTTGGTCATCGGCACGCCGCCGATGAGCATCAGCCGCACCTTGCCGGACGCGCCGAAGTCGATGGTCGCGGTAGCCCGCTGGCCGACCCCGTCGACGGCGAGAACCTTGCCCAGTCCGTATTTGTCGTGGGACACCCGGTCCCCGACGGCCAGCTCGAGGGTCGGCTTGGACCCGAGCGTCGGGGCTCGCCGCATACCGGTCCGGGGGGGTGAGCCGGCACCGAACCGGCTGGCCGTGACCGGTGCCGACCTGCCCGCGAAGCCGCCCGAGCCGAATCGCGACCCCGGTCGGCCGCCCATCCGGCCGTAGCTGAAATCACCCTCGAAGTCGCTGTCACCGATGAATCCGCCGGCCCGAGCATCTGCTTCCGTGCGGCGCCATTCGATCAGTTCGGTGGGGATGTCGCCGAGGAACCTGGACGCCGGGTTGGCGTTCGGCTGCCCCCACGCCGAGCGCATGATCGCGCGTGTCACGTACAACCGCTTCATCGCCCGGGTGATCCCCACGTACGCCAGTCGCCGCTCCTCGGCCAGCTCGGTTTCGTCGCCCAGGGCCCGCTGGTGCGGGAAGATGCCGTCCTCCCAGCCGGTCAGGAACGCCACCGGGAACTCCAGGCCCTTTGCGGTGTGCAGGGTCATCAGGGTGACCATGCCCTCGGCCGAGTCCGGCACCGAGTCGGCGTCCGCGACCAGCGAGATCTGCTCCAGCACGGCCAGGAGCAGATCGCCGGCATCGGGCGGCACGTCGTCGTCGGCGATCTCATCGTCCCCGGTACCCTGCGCGGCGAGACCGCCGCCGGCCAGCAGTGTCTCGGTGGTCTCCCGCAGCACGCTGACCAACTGGTTCAAATTGTCCAGCCGTGAGCCGTCCTGCGGATCCTGCGAGTCCTCCAGCTCGGCCCGGTATCCGGTGCGCTCCAGCACCGCGGTGAGCAGGTCGGCCGGATGCATGCCGAATCCGACCTCGGAACGCAGGCCCGACAACAGCTCCGCGAACGACCTCAGCGAGTTCGCCGATCTGGGCGCGAGTCCCGGGATGTCGTCGATGAGCTGCAGCGCCTCGCCGAAGCCGATCCGCTCCCGCTCTGCGTACACCGACACCGTCGCCTCCGCGCGGTCACCGATGCCCCGGCGCGGAGTGTTCAGGATGCGGCGCAGGTTGATCTCGTCGTCCGGGTTGGCGATGGCACGCAGGTAGGCAAGGGCGTCCTTGACCTCCTTGCGCTCGTAGAAGCGCACTCCACCGACGATCCGGTACGGCATCCCGTTGCGGATGAACACGTCCTCCAGCGCTCGTGACGCCGAATTGGTCCGGTAGAACACCGCGACGTCGCCGAACACCGCCTCACCGGCGTCGACCAGGGCGTCGATCTCCCTGCCGACGAACTGGGCCTCGTCGTGCTCGTTGTCGCCGACGTAGCCGACGATCCGGGTGCCGCCGCCCTGGGCGGTCCACAGGTTCTTGGCCTTGCGCCCGGCGTTGCGCGCGATCACCGAGTTCGCCGCGGACAGGATGGTCTGGGTGGATCGATAGTTCTGTTCCAGCAGGATGGTCCGGGCGTCCGGATAATCCCGTTCGAACTCGACGATGTTGCGAATGGTCGCGCCGCGGAACGCATAGATGGACTGGTCGGCGTCGCCGACCACCACCAGTTCGGCCGGTGGGACCTTTCCGTCGACGTCGCCGCGGTCCCCGACCAGCGTCCTCACCAGGAGATACTGCGCGTGGTTGGTGTCCTGGTACTCGTCCACCAGCACGTGCCGGAAGCGTCGCCGGTAGTGCTCGGCCACCGCCGGATACTCCTGCAGCAGGAACACCGTCTGCATGATCAGATCGTCGAAGTCCAGCGCCGAGGCTGCCCGCAGCCGCTCCTGGTATCCCTGGTAGACCTGCGCGACGATCTTCTGGTTGTCCGTCTGGGCCTCGGCGAGCGCGGTGTCGGCGTCGGTGAGCTCGTTCTTCAGGTTGGAGATGGCGGCGGCCAGCATCCGGGCCGGGTACTTCTTGCCGTCGATGTTCAGCCCGTTCGCCACGAGCTGGGCCAGCCGTTGCGAGTCGGCCTGGTCGTAGATGGTGAACGTGGTCTTCAGGCCGAGATGGGATGCCTCGGCACGCAGGATCCGCACACACATCGAGTGGAACGTGGACACCCACATGGAGCGCGCCCGGCCGCCGATCAGGTCGGTGACCCGTTCCTTCATCTCCCGGGCGGCCTTGTTGGTGAAGGTGATCGCCAGGATCTCCCCCGGCTGGGCGTCGCCGACCGCCAGCAGGTAGGCGATGCGGCGGGTCAACACCCGGGTCTTGCCCGAACCGGCCCCCGCGACCACCAGCAGCGGCGCGCCGCGGTGTTCCACCGCCTGCCGCTGAGGCTGATTCAGCCCCTCCAGCAACTCGTCGGCCCGTTGCCGCGCCCGCTCCGCACGCTGCCGTGCGAACTCGGCCGCCGGCGTCTCGGGCTCGGGGATACCGAACATCGCTGGAGGATCGAACAGGCTCGTCATGACGGTGCTCACGCTACCCGCCGACGCCGACAGCTCCGCCGCGCCGCGCGGCCCCCGCCTCGATCACCTGTTCGGGCCGGCCCCCGAGCCGCCGCCCCGAGGATGACGCGGCCCGGCCGGGTGTGTTCTACTGGGCGCGTGTCCAGCCACATCGACGGCCGCCGCGCGCCTGCACGGCCCGAGTTTTTCTATGGGTACCGGATCCCGGTGCCCGTCCGAGGCTGAGCAACCCGCCACGACGACGCCCCGAGGTCCGCGAAGACCCGGGGCGTTTTCCATGCCCCGGATCGCGGACGGGGGCAAGGAGGATCATCATGACCAGTGCCCTGACCGCCCCGCAGCCGACCGTGACGAAGCTCCCGGTGCACCTGCGAACCAGATCGACCATCACGGAGCCGGCCATCGACGCCAGTGGAACACCCGATGAAGTGCCCGTCCCGGACAGCCAGGACGGGATCGACGAGCTGCGACTGGAGATCGACGACATCGACGCCAAGCTCGTCGAGCTGATCCTGCGCCGCACTGCGATCTCCCATGCGATCGGCCAGGCACGCAAGAGCCTCGGCGGGCCCCGGATCGTCTACAGCCGGGAGATGGCCGTGCTGGAACGCTTCCGCGCGCTCGGCCCGTCGGGCACGGACCTCGGGATGATGCTGCTGGCGATGGGGCGGGGCAAGCTCGGCCGCAAGTGACGGCTCAGACGAGCCGCCGGTCCGAGGCCCAGCGCGACAGCTCGTAACGGTTCGACTTCTGGGTCTTGCGCAGCACGCTGGACACGTGGGTCTCCACGGTCTTGATGGAGATGAACAACTGCGCCGCGATCTCCTTGTAGGCGTATCCGCGGGCCAGCAGTTTGAGCACCTCACGCTCGCGCGGCGACAGCAGGTCGAGTTCCGGGTCGCCCACCGGCGCCGGGCCCCCGCGATCGGAGAACGCATCGAGCACGAACCCTGCCAAGCGTGGGCTGAATACCGCGTCGCCGGCGGACACCCGCACGATCGCGTCCGCCAACTCGCGCCCGGAGATCGTCTTGGTGACGTAGCCGCGGGCGCCGGCCCGGATCACGGCGATGACGTCCTCCGCGGCGTCCGACACGGACAGCGCCAGGAACACCACGTCCGGCAGCTTCGCGTGCACCCGCTCGAGCACCGCACGACCGCCGCCGTCCGGCATGTGCACATCAAGCAACACCACGTCCGGCGGGTCGGAGCTGATCCGCACGACCGCCTCCCCCACCGAGCCGGCCTCGCCGACCACCGAGATCCGCTCGTCGTGCAGGCCGGCCAGTTCCGCCTTGACCCCGGTCCGGAAGAGGGCGTGGTCGTCGACGACGAACACGGTGACCGGCTGACTCATCCGTTGATCCCTTGCTGGCTCGTCTGGGCTGGGGGCACCGCGGCCGCCACCCCCGCCGTATCGTCCCGCCGAACCGGGATGGTCAATTCGACCTCGGTACCGTTGCCCGGCGACGACCGCACTGTCGCGGTGCCGCCGTGCCGCTCCATCCGACCACGAATCGACTCCACCAGTCCACGCCGGTCCGATCCCACCACGGCCGGGTCGAATCCGACACCGCGGTCCCGCACGAACACACTCGCGGTCCCGTCCTCGATCTCGGCGTACACGCTGATCTCCTCGACCTGGGCATGCTTGGCGGCGTTCACCATCGCCTCCCGCGCCGCGGCCACCAGCGCGTTCAGGTGCTGGTCCATGGCGGCGTCGCCGACGATCACCGGCGTCACCGACTTGTTGTAGGTGTCCTCCACCTCTCCGGCCGCCTCGGCCAGACTGGCCGCGAAGGTCTGGTCGACCGGAGCCGGCGAGTCCGCGGCGCCATGTCCGGCCGCGTACCCGGCCGGGCCGTACAGCCAGGTGCGCAGCTGCCGTTCCTGGCTGCGCGCCAGCCGTTGCACCTCCTTGCCGTCACCGGCCTGGCGCTGGATCAACGCAAGCGTCTGCAGCACCGAATCGTGCAGGTGGGCAGCGATCTCGGCACGTTCCCGCTCCCGGATCCGGCCCTGCCGCTCGTCCCCGAGGTCACGGACCAGGCGCACCCACCACGGGATGGTGATGACCGCGACGCCGACCAGGGTCAACACCACGGCCAGCAGCGCCGAACGCACCGCGGTGAAGTCGAGCTGGCCGAGCGCGAACACCGACAGCCCGCCGATCACCAGCAGGCAACCTCCGATCAAGCGGAGCCAGGAGCCGCGGGACGGCCCGACGATCCCGGCGGCGGTCCGCCGCCACCGGGCCCGGCGAGCCTCGTCGGCCTCCCGCCAGATGAACGCGGCACCGATGGTGGCCAGGCCGAGCGGGCCGAGCACGGCCCCGAGGGAATCACCCAGCCCGAGGCCGGCCACCACGATCAGGATCGCGACGCCGACGGCGGCGATGCCCATCGCCTGCCGGCGCTCGATCGGGCTGGCCGGGCGCGGAGCGGGCGAGTCCGCCGACGCCTGCGGCACGAAGATCCACAGCAGCCCGTAGGCGAGCACACCGGCGCCGGCCATGAGTGTGAGCAGCACGAAGGCCACCCGAACCCACAGCACGCGCACGTGCAGGTGGTCGGCGATGCCGCCGGCGACCCCGCCGAGGATGTAGTACTCGCGGCGCCTGGTCAGTTTGGGCACGCCGTCGACGGTGAAGGCAGGGACGGAACGTGGCGCTGCCGTGTCGGCCGCCCCGGTGTCCGAGGGGGCGGTCCCGGGATGGGCGTCGGTCCGATCCGCGACCACCGGCGCGGCGAGCACCGGGATCGGGCTGGTCGGCGGGCCGTCGGCGTCATCCGACGCCGGGGCGGGGGCACCGGCCACCGCGGCCGGGGACTGATCCGGCCGGGACGCGCGACGCAGCCCAGGCAACGTTTTCACCTCTCCAGAGTCACACGTCCGGACGCTCAGTGGAATGCGGGATCACCCTGGATCAGGGAACCAGGGTCATCCCCGATGGTGCGTCACACGCCCGACGGCGCACGCTCGATGGCATCGGCAGGGCCGCAGCTGCAGCGCTCGTCCCGCCGGCACCGACAGCTTGGAGCGGGTGTCCTCGACCGGACTCCCGGGTCCCCGAGGCGTCCGGGAAGGACGACGACATGAGCACCCAGCACGACATTCCGGCCGGGCCCGGCGCACCCGGCCCGGACTGGTGGTCCCGGCGCCCCCGCCGCTCCGGCACCGACCGCAAGATCGCGGGCGTGGCCGGTGGCATCGGCCGCGTCTTCGGCATCGATCCCGTCCTCATCCGCGTCGCGTTCGTGATCCTGACCGTCCTCGGCGGCTCGGGCATCCTGCTGTACGTCACCAGCTGGCTGCTGCTGCCGGCTGACGGCGACGAGGTGTCCCCCGTCGAGTCCCTGCTTGGCCGCGGCCGGTCCGCGACCCCGCCGATCGTCACCGTCGGGTTGGCGATCGTCGCGCTGATCAGCATCCTGTCCCTGTTCTCCTGGGGACTGCCGTTCCTGCCCCTGGTGATCGTCGGCTGCGTCCTGGTCCTCCTCGCCCGCAGGAAGGGGCAGGGCAGCGCCACCTGTCAAACGCCGTGGGTGGACCAGTGGTCGTCCCGGGCGGCCGACGCGGGCCGGTCGTGGGGGCAACAGGCCGAGCAGTGGATCGCCAACCAGCCGTGGGCCGGAGCAGGTGGCTCCGGTTCGCGCCAGGAGCAGTCCTCGGAGCAGTCCCGGTCACCCTTCGACAAACCGGCCTTCTGGGAGGAACCGTCGGCCACCGGGCAAGCCCAGGGCGACCCCGGCCGGATCAATCTCCGCAAGGATCCCCGACCCGACCCATCGGCCGGCAAGCCTGACGGGGACGAGCCGGTGGCACCGACCCCGCCCGCGTGGGACCCGCTCGGCGTGGCCCCGTTCGCCTGGGACCTACCGGAACCGTCGCCCGCCGACCCGCCGCCGGCGGTTCGACCGCAGCGCAGGGTGATCGGACGGATCACGCTTGGCATGGTGTTGCTGGTCGGCGGCCTGGCGACGGTCGGGATCGTCCAGGGCTGGTGGGCACTGACCTGGGCCGGGGTATCCGCGCTGGCGCTCACCGTGGTCGCGGTCGGCCTACTGATCGGGTCGCTGCGCGGCCAGGGCCGCTCGCTGATCGGGCCAGGCATCTTCCTGTCGCTGCTGACGCTGGCGCTGACCGTCACCGGGATCAACGGCACCGCCGCGTTCGGCCAGCAGACCTGGACGCCGACCACGGTGGCCGCGGCCGAGCAGCCGTTCGTGCTCAACGGCGGGCAGGGGACCCTGGATCTGCGGCAGCTGGACGTGAAGGTCGGACAGACCGTCGACGCCGAGGTCACCGTGCGGGCCGGCCAGGCCACCGTCATCGTCCCGAGTGACGCCAACGTTGACGTCACCTGCACTGCCAACGCGGGCGAGGTCGACTGCCTCGGTATCCGCAAGAGCGGCCTGCAGCAGGAGATCCGGGAGAGCCAGACCGGTTCCTCCGACCAGGGAACCATCAATCTCACCGTGCACGTCGGTGCCGGACAAGGACAGGTGCGCAATGGCTGACACGAGCACGGGACAGCGGCGCGGCGTGTACTGGATCGGCCTGCTGTTCTCGCTGGTCTTCCTGAGCGTGGCGACGGCGGGATTCCGCGGGGACGCCTGGTGGCTGTTCAGCGATGCGGCCAAGTGGGCGGTCGCCGGAGTCGTGGCGGCAATCGGCGTCGGGCTCCTGCTCACCGCCCTGCCGGGTCGCGGCCGCCGGGGCTCGGGCTGACGCCGAGACGACCCGACCATCGATGCCCCACGTGCCACGTCGCGCGTGGGGCATCACCCAGCCGCCACCCGCCGGTACGTCGGGCCGGGCCGGACCGCCGGGCGTCCCACCAGCAGCGCCACCGTGCCGAGCACCGTGGCCACGACCGCAGTCACGGCAAGCGCCAACCCCGAGGCCGGGTCGCCGAGCCCGACCAACGGGGCGGTCACCGCCCCCAGAGCGAACTGGGTCAGGCCGAGCAGCGCTGACGCGGAGCCCGCGATCCGACGATGCCGGTCCATCGAGATCGCCGACGCGTGCGGCAGCGCGAACCCGACCGCCGACACCATCACGAACAACGAGACCAGCACCATCGCCAGGCCCCACCCGGCGAGCACGGTCACCGCCAGCAGGACCGCCCCGGCCAGCGCCTGGACCACGCCGACCGTGAGCAGCGTCAACGACGTCACCCGACGCAGCAGCAGCCGCCCGAGCTGGGTGGCCGCGATGATGCCGAGGGCATTGAGCGCGAAGCAGGCACTGAACCACTGCGGGGACAAACCGAATCGGTCCTGCAACACGAACGGCGATGCCGAGATGTACCCGAACATGGCTGCGGTGACCAGGGTCCCGGCCAACACGCAGCCGATGTAGCCGCGGTCACGCAGCAGCGTCGCGAAGGCGGCCCTGGTAGCCCCGAAGCCGCCGCCGGTCCGGCGGTCCGGCGGCAATGACTCCCGGACGACCAGCGCGGCCAGCACCAGCAGCACGACGCCGATGCCGGCCAGCACCCAGAACACCGTGCGCCAGGTGCCCACACGCACCACCTGACCACCGATGACCGGCGCCAAGATCGGCGCCATCCCGTTGATCGAGGCCACGGCGGCGAAGAACGACGCGGCGGCCCGGCCGGTGAACAGGTCCGCGATGACGGCCCGTCCGATGACGATGCCCGCGGCGCCGGCCGCGCCCTGCACCAGCCGAAGGACGATCAACAGGGTCATCGACGCGGTCACGGCACACAGCGCCGACGACACGACGAACACCGCGATCCCGACCAGGAGGGGGCCGCGCCGGCCGAACCGGTCGGACAGCGGACCGGTGATCAGTTGACCCACGGCCAGTCCGACGATGCACGCGGACAGTGTGAGCTGGGCGGACGAAGTCGTAGAGGTCAGATCGCCTGCCAGCTCCGGCAGGGCCGGAAGATACATGTCCAGGCACAGCGGACCGAACGCGGACAGCGCACCCAGCGCGACGACGAGCCAGACCCGGGATCGGTCCGCGCTCACTCCCCGGTGCTCACTCCCACTCGATCGTGCCCGGCGGTTTGCTGGTGACGTCCAGCACCACCCGGTTCACGTCCGGCACCTCACCGGTGATCCGGTTGGAGATCCGGGCGATCAGGTCGTAGGGAAGTCGCGACCAGTCGGCCGTCATCGCGTCCTCGCTGCTGACCGGGCGCAGCACGATCGGGTGACCGTAGGTGCGTCCGTCGCCCTGCACACCCACCGAGCGGACGTCGGCCAGCAGCACGACCGGGCACTGCCATATCTGGTCGTCGACACCGGCCGCGGTCATCTCCTCGCGGACGATCGCATCGGCGGCCCGCAGGACCTCCAGGCGGTGCGCGTCGACGGCGCCGATGATCCGAATGCCAAGGCCCGGCCCCGGGAACGGGTGCCGCGCCACCATCGCCGCGGGCAAGCCGAGTTCGGTGCCCAGCGCCCGCACCTCGTCCTTGAACAGCGCGCGCAGCGGCTCGACCAGCTGGAACTGCAGGTCATCGGGCAGCCCGCCGACATTGTGGTGCGACTTGATGGTGGCCGTGCCGGTGCCGCCGCCGGATTCCACCACGTCGGGGTACAGGGTGCCCTGGACCAGGAACTTCACCCCGCCCTCGGCCTCGTTGACCTGGGCCGCGGCGGTCTCGAAGACCCGGATGAACTCCCGTCCGATGATCTTGCGCTTGGTCTCCGGCTCGGTGATACCGTCCAGCGCGGCCAGGAACCGGGCGGCCGCGTCGATGGTCACCAGCCGGATGCCGGTGGCCGCCACGTAGTCCCGCTCGACCTGCTCCCGCTCCCCCGCCCGCAGCAGCCCGTGGTCGACGAACACGCAGGTCAGCTGATCGCCCACGGCCCGGTGCACGAGCGCGGCGGCGACCGCCGAGTCCACCCCGCCGGACAGCCCGCAGATCACCTTCTCGTCGCCGACAACCGCCCGGATCGCCTCGACCTGCTCGTGCAGGATGCTCTGCGGGTTCCAGTCCGGGGTGATGCCGGCGATCTCGTAGAGGAACCGGCGCAGCACGTACTGGCCGCCCTCGGTGTGCACCACCTCGGGGTGGTACTGCACCCCGGCCAACCGCCGGTCGACGTTCTCGAACGCGGCGATCGGGGTGTCCGGGGTGCTGGCGGTGACGGCGAACCCGCCCGGCGCGCTGGACACCGCGTCGCCGTGGCTCATCCACACCCGCAACTGCCCGGGTAGGTCCTGCAGCAGGGTGGACGGGGTGTCGGCGCGGGTGAGGTCGGTGGCCCCGTACTCCCGGCGGCCGGTCCGGGCCACCGCACCACCCAATGCCTGGGCCATGGTCTGGAAGCCGTAGCAGATGCCCAGCACCGGGATGCCGGTGTCGAACAGGGCCGGGTCGACCCCCGGGGCACCGTCGGCGTACACCGACGACGGCCCGCCGGACAGGATCACCGCCGACGGCTGTCGCGCCGCGATCTGGGCGACCGAGGCGGTCGACGGCACGATCTCGGAGTACACGTTGGCCTCACGGACCCGGCGGGCGATCAGCTGGGCGTACTGCGCGCCGTAGTCGACCACCAGCACAGGGTTCGGGTGGATGGGTCCGGGCTGCTCAGGCACCGGCGGAGTCTACCCAAGCCCGTTGGCGGGTCAGGTGATCCGGCGGTCCCGCTTGGGTCGCCGCAGCCCGGCGGCGGCCAGCCGGCGGACCAGCTCGCGGGACTCGACCGGCACCGCGCCGGCCGCGATCAGCGCGCGATAGCGCTCGTCGGGCACGTCGTAGTGGTCGTGGTCGAAGCCCCGCTCGGGGATCCCGTTGACGGCCGCGAAGGCATGCAATTCGGCGTAGGAATGGTCGCTGACCAGGTGCGACCACAGTCGGCCGTGGGCGGGCCAACGTGGCGGATCGATCAGCACGGTCACGGTGCAGAGGGTAGGCCGCGGCACGGGATCGAGTGAGTGTCGGACCGACGGGAACCGACGAGCAGACCGGGCCTTTCAGGGCCGGACGGTCAACCCGACCTTCTGGAACTCCTTCAGGTCCGAGTACCCGGCCTTGGCCATCGCCCGGCGCAGCGCCCCGAACAGGTTGG
>CAYZBB010000141.1:0-15231 GCA_964476495.1 uncultured Actinomycetes bacterium
AGGTGAACTTCGACGGCATCACCTACGCCAAGGGCGCCAGCGTGCTCAAGCAGCTCGCCGCGTACGTCGGCTACGAGGAGTTCCTGGCCGGACTGCGCGACTACTTCGCGGCGCACGCGTTCGACAACGCCACCCTGACCGACCTGCTCGACGCGCTCGAGCGAACGTCCGGCCGAGACCTTGCGGCGTGGTCGAAGGCCTGGCTGCAGACCACCGGGCTGAACACGATCAGCGCCGATACCGATGTCACCGTCGTCGACGGCATCGAAGTCTTCACCCGGTTCGAGCTCGTGCAATCCGGTGCGGCCCCCGGCGCCGGGGAGCTCCGCCCGCACCGGCTCGCCGTCGGGCTGTACGACCGTGATTCGGACGGGAAGCTGACTCGGGTCCACCGGGTGGAGTTCGACCTGACCGGTGAACGCACCCCGGTGCCCGACCTCGTCGGCCGTCAACGGGGTGCGTTTGTGCTGGTCAACGACGACGACCTGACCTACTGCAAGGCACGGCTGGATCCGGCCTCGCTGGACACCGCGATCGCCTCGATCGCGGACGTCGCCGAGTCCCTGCCCCGCACGCTGCTGTGGTCGGCGGTGTGGGAGATGACCCGGGACGCCCTGATGCGAGCACGGGACTTCATTGCCCTGGCCTCCCGAGGCTTGGTCGCCGAGGACCAGATCGGGGTGCTGCAAAGGGTTCTCGGGCAACTGCAGGTGTCGGTCGGGTCGTACGCGGAACCCGGGTGGGCGGCGCAGACCGGCTGGCCGGCGGTCACGTCCACCCTGCGTGCGCTGGCCATCGGCGCACCGGAGGGCAGCGACACCCAGCTCTCGGCCGTTCAGGCGCTGTGCGCGGCGAGGCTGGACGACGCGTTGCTGGCGCAGATCGCCGGCTGGCGCGACGGTTCCGCGCCGCTGCCCGGGCTGACCGTGGACACCGACCTGTCCTGGACCCTGCTGGGTGCCCTGGTCGCGCACGGCGCCGCCGGTGTGCCCGAGATCGAGGCGGCCGAGCAGGCCGACCCCACCGCGTCGGGTCAACGTCGGGCGACGCAGGTGCGGGCGCTTCTGCCGACCGCCGAGAACAAGGCGGCGGTGTGGGACCGGCTGATCAACGACGACGGCATGGCCAACGCGCTGCAGGATGCGGCGATCGCCGGGTTCGCCCACCCGGCCCAGCACGACCTGTTGAGGCCCTACACCGAGCGGTACTTCGATGTGGTGGCGCAGGTCTGGGAACGCAGGTCCAGCGAGGTGGCGCAGAAGGTTGCGGTCGGGCTGTTCCCGCGATGGGCGGTGGAGCAGTCCACCGTCGACCGCGCATTGACCTGGGCGGACCAGAACCATCCGACCGCGCTCGTGCGGCTGGTGTCGGAGGGACGGGCGGGGGTGGAGCGGGCCCTTCGGGCCAGGGCGGCCGACGCCGGCTGATCAGCTCACCACGTCGAACGCTCGGGCAGGGTGCCGGCCTGGTCGGCAAGGATCCGGATGCCCGTGATCAGCGCTCCGGCCAGGTCACCGTCCGTGCAGGAGGACACCACGCCCAGCACTGCCAGCCGGGCGGCCCGGTCACTGACCCGGCGGGCCGCCTCGGCGCCGATGACCACCTCGACCACCCGCTGGCCGGGTGAAACGGCGAGCAGTGCGGCGTACGAGGAATCCGGCCCGAGTCCGTCGAGCAGACTCCTCGCCGACGCCGCCGTGTTGCTGCCGAGGTCGCCGAGGTAGGCGGAAAAGCGGAGCCCGGTGAACCTCTCGGCCTCCCGGATCACGTCGTCGAGCAGCTCGAGCTGGCTGGAGCTCAGCGGGTGATCGTCCGCGCCGGTCGGCCCGACAGGCCGGCTCCAGCTGATGACACCGGCCGTCGCCGGGACCAGTTCACCATTCGCCATGTGCGCCGCCTCCCTGTGCGAGCCGGTTGTCGGCGGTGGCCGAGGCCACCACGGGCTGATCACCGGCCCACCACTGCGGCGGATAGTCCCAGGACTGACCGGGGCGATAGCGCTTCCTGTGCGGTCCGGGCACCATCGTCAACAGGAAGATCGTCCCGTAGATCAGCACGGGGATCCCGACGAAGATCCCGATGGTCTGAAGGATGCTCACCCGCCTACGGTATCGGACGTTCCACCGCTCGGCCGGGTGGCCCCGCCGCGCCGGATGCCCAGGTCAGGCCGCTGACGGCAGCCATGGCTCCCATGCCGGATCGGACTCCTCGGTCGACCACATCCGGCCGAGCACGCCGCGGCGCGGCGGACCGGGGGTGGTCGACAACGCCCAGCCGAGCTCCTCAACCAGCCGATCCGCCTTGCGGGCATTGCACCGGACGCAACAGGCCACGCAGTTCTCCCAGGTGTGCCCGCCGCCGCGGCTGCGCGGTACCACGTGGTCGACGGTGTCCGCCCGCGCCTCGCAGTAGGCGCACCGCCGACCGTCCCGTTTGAGCACCCCGGACCTGGTCACCGCGGGCGGCGCCGGATAGGGCACGCGCACGTAGCGGCGCAGCCGGACCACGGCGGGCACCGCCAACGACATCGAGGGTGAGCGGACCATGCCGCAGGGACGTTCCACCAGGCATTCCGCCTTGCCGGCGACCACCAGGACCAGAGCCCGCCGACCCGTGACGACCGCCAACGGCTCGTGGCTGGCGTTGAGCAGCAGGACCCGCAGGACGCCGACCGGCCGCGCCGATTCCGGCTCCCGGTGCATACTCGGGCCCTGTGCAGGACGCACGGGCGCCGGGCGCCGGCCGGCGTGACCGGCAGGGTTCATCGGTACCTCCCGCAGGTCATCGGACCGAAGGGAACAGCGCCCCGGGGACGCAACGTCACGTGTGAGATGAGAATAACCGGGCGACCGGAGCATCCCCGCCCGCGCCCGGCGCGTCGGTCGGACGGGCCCGTCCGGTCGGCGCGCATCCGGCGTCCGGGCGCGCAGCCGTGCGACGGTGGGCGGGGCGCCGTCCGCCGACCTTCAGCCGAAACCGACATCCGAGGGACCTGAACAACAGTGGAGATCACCGCGCCGGAATGCGCTGACGACATCGGATCGCTGTGCAAGTGGGTCTGGGACAACACCGGGGCCGACGTGCTGGCCCGCAACAGCGACGAGGTCGCGTCGGCGACCGTGCACATCCTGCTGATCCTGGTGGTCGCGTTCGTCGTGCGGTTCCTGCTGTACCGCGCGATCAACCGGTTGACCCGGTTGAGCAACAACGACGACGCGTCCGCGGCCCTGCGACCGCTGCGGGCGGGAGCTCGCCTTGCTCTGGCCGGCGGCCTGGACGGTGAACGCCGCGCCGCACGCACCCGGGCGGTCGGTTCCCTGCTGAAGTCGATCACCTCGTTCGTGGTGTTCTGCGTCGCTGCCGTGCTCATCCTGGCCGAGTTGGGCTTCGACATCGCGCCGATCCTGGCATCAGCGGGCATCGCCGGCGTCGCGCTGGCGTTCGGTGCGCAGAACCTGGTCAAGGACTTCCTCTCCGGCATCTTCATGACGATGGAGGACCAGTACGGGGTCGGGGACACGGTCGATCTCGGTTCGGCCAGCGGCACGGTGGTCGGGGTGACCCTGCGCACCACCACGGTGCGAGCTGGCGACGGCACCATCTGGCATGTGCGCAACGGCGAGGTGCTGCGGGTCGGGAACTCCAGTCAGGGACAGGCCGTGGTCACGATCCCGGTGACCATTCCCTACGACGCGGACACCGACCGGGCGTCGGCGATAGCCCTGGAACAGGCGACCGCGGTGGCGCAGGCGCCCGAGTTCGAAGCCTCCGTCGTGGAACCGCCGACGCTGCTGGGCATCACCGACGTCGCACCCGGCACCATCACGCTTGGGTTGCAGGCCACCGTGGTGACCAGCGACAAGGACGGATTCACGCGCGCGGTCCGGGCGGCGATCCGGTCCGCGTTCGAACGAGCACGCAGGGACGATCCCGACGTCGACTTCCGCCCACCGGTGCTGGTCGGCGCACCGGGTACCGATCCGAAGCAGCCCACGTCGTGAGCGAGGCTTGCCGAGTGAACCGTCGGCGCCACGGCGCCGCCTCGACGTCAGGAGAGGGGGCGCTGTGAGCGAGGCTTGCCGAGTGAACCGTCGGCGCCACGGCGCCGCCTCGACGTCAGGAGAGGGGGCGCCGTGAGCGAGCTTCCCGTCCCGCCGGTGCGGAAGAATGTGCCGGTGACCAGCGCGACGACGTTCTACGACGAGGTCGGTGGCCACCCCGTGTTCACGGACTTGGTGCACCGGTTCTACCAGCAGGTGGCGGCCGATCCGGTACTGCGGCCGCTGTATCCCGAGCAGGACCTGGGGCCGGCCGAGGTGCGGCTGCGGATGTTCCTGGAGCAGTACTGGGGCGGCCCACGGACCTACTCCGAGCAGCGAGGCCATCCGCGGTTACGGATGCGGCACGCCCCGTTCGTCATCGGCTTGCGGGAACGCGACCACTGGCTGGCGGCCATGAAGGTGGCCGTCGACGAGTCCACGCTGGACGACGAGCACCGGCAACGACTCTGGGCCTATTTGGAGATGGCCGCCGACAGCCTGGTGAATTCCCTGCACTAGGTGATCGGTCCCGGCCGCGATACTCCGGACGGCTCGGCCGGAGCCCGATCCGCCCGGCGTGGCGCGGCCCGGATTGTCGCTCCGCGAATGTTCCCATTGGGGTATGCGACGGGTCTGTCGGGTGCTGCTGGCTGGTGCCGTCACCGGTCTCGCCGTGGTGACCGCCGGATGCGCAGCCCCCGGGTCCGATCAGCGCGCCTTGCCGGGCCAGACGGTCGGACTGGCGGCGATCGCGAACTCGGCCGGCGTCACCTCGACATCCGCTGCCGCCCCATCGACCGGCCCGGCCCCGTCGACCGGCCCGGCCCCGGTGACCGTGCCCGAACTGACCATCGCCGGAACGATCGCGAACCTCATGGCTCCGGTCACCGTGCCACCCCCCGGGCAGACCGATCCGACCCGGCCGGACCCTGCGACCGACGCGACCGCCCCGGCACCCGAACCGCCCCCGGAGACGCCTGCTCCCGAGGCCCCTGTCCCGGAACCCGCCCCCGATACCCCGGCCCCGGACACCCCGCCACCGCCACCGCCACCGGCGGCGCCGGTGGTCGCGCCGTACACCACGGTGCTCGGCTGGACCGGCGAGGGCAAGGTCGCCTATCTGACGTTCGACGACGGCCCTGGCCCGGCCACCGGATCGGTCCTGGACATCCTGGCGGCCAGGGGCGTCAAGGCGACGTTCTGCGTGCTCGGCCAGCGGGTCTCGGAGAACACCGAGATGACCCGCCGGATCGTGGCCGAGGGGCACACCCTCTGCAATCACAGCTGGGACCACCCATCCGGCTTCGCCGGCCTGCCCGCCGACGTCATCGCCGGCGAGATCGGCCGCACGCAGGATGCGATCATCGCAGCGACCGGCCACACCCCCCGGTACTTCCGAGCACCGGAGGGCAGCTTCGGCGATGCCGCCGGCCCGGTCCACCAGGCGGCCCAGCAGGCCCGGACCCTGCTGCTGGGATGGGCCGTCGACTCCAAGGACTGGACCAAACCCGGTGCCCCGACGATCGTCTCGAATGTGCTCGGCGCGGTGGGCCCGGGCGCGATCATCCTGGTGCATGACGCCGGCGGCACCGATCGCGAGCAGACCCTGGCCGCGTTGCCCGGCATCATCGACGGTCTGCAGGCCGCCGGCTACACCCTGCTCCCGCTGCCGCCGGACCCGGCTGGATGAACCCCATCCGGATCGGCCCGATCAGACCAGCAGCGGCAGCAGCGCGTGCCGGCGGCGGACCACCGTGCCGTACCGGGCGTCGATGCGGGCCCACGCGTCGGTCGCGCTGACCTTCACCTGCTCCCCCGGCACCGACGGGGCGAACCCCATCCCGGACAACGCGAACACCATCCGCAGATTGATCACAACCCGCATCCCGGCGCCGCTGACGGTCAGCACCTCGGTGTCCAGCAGGGCGGTCGACGCGGCGCCGGCCGGTCCCGGACGCTCCCGAGCCCCGGTCGCCCCCTCCTCGGCCAGTGCCGCCAACACGGTGGCCGGCACCTCGTCAACGGTCACCCAACCCTCCGGCGGCGGCAGCTGCGTGCGCCATGACGCATCCATCGACGGCCCCGGGTCGACCTCCGGGGACCTGGCGACCGCCAGCCCCGACAGCAGGTTGCCGGCGCGCACCGTCACGTCGCTCGGGTCGATCTTGCCGCGGATGGCCCTGGTGACGAGTGCGTCGAACGGCGTGGTCGCCCACAACCGGACCAGCTCGCCGTCGGCCCGCAACCGGATCGGGCCGGCCGAATCCCACCTGGCGACCCGGCCGGTGAAGGCCGTGGCGTCGTCCCGGTCCACCCGATCGGCAGGGATCAGGCTCGTCATGCCCGTCCGTTCGGGCTGTCGGTGCCGGTCGGCGCGACGCTGTGATAGCGACCCAGGAAGGCGCGTTCCCGCTCGTCCATCCGACGCGGCCGGAACGTAACCGGATCGACCGGGACGAGCACCGTCGAGCCGGTTGCCGCGAGCGCACCGGCCTGGCTGAGCAGGTAGTCGATGGTGAAGGACGCGGAACCGAGCCTGGTGACGCCCATGGACACGGTGACCGGCAGCTCCATCCCGATCGGCCGCTTGTAGTCGATCTCCAACCGAGCCACCACGATGCCCTCGGTGAGACGGTCGACGCCGTGCCGGGCGGCCTCGGTGAACAACCAGTCGACCCGGGCCTCCTCCATCAACGTCACCGTCCGGGCATTGTTGACGTGCCGGAAGGCGTCCAGGTCCGACCAGCGGACCCGGACCTGTGTCACATATCGGCTCACCAGCTGCTCCCATCCATCGCCCGTGCAGTCTGCCGCACGGCCAGGCGCGAGCGGATCAGCGGATCATCGAACGGATCTCGCGGGCGGCCACCGACAGCTCCGCCAGGTCGGTGATCGACACCCGGCCGATCTCGCCGAGGGTCCGGCGCGCCCGGGCCAACCGGGACTTGTTCTGCTTCTCCCACTGTTCGATCTTCGCCTGCGCGTCCTGGTCCGGGGAGGTGGTTGACAACACATCCGCGGTCAGCAGGCGCAGCGACCGGTACAGGTCGTCGCGCAGCGCCTGCCTGGCCAGCGCGTGCCAGCGGTCGCCGCGGTCCAGCGCGCTGACCGACGTGAGCAGGTGGTCGAGGTCCAGGTGGGCGGACAGCGCGTAGAGCAGTTGGGCGCACTCGAGCAGCTCCCGCCCGCTTCCGGCGGCCACGTCCACCGCGTCCAACAGGCTGTAGGTGTGCAGGCCGTAGGCGACGGTCTCGGCAAGCCCGAACGGGGCGCCACCCTCGGTCAGCTCGACGATCTCCGCCTGCACCGAGCGCATGTCCTCGCCCTGCACGAGAGTCGGCAGCATCGGCGTCATCCGTTCGATCGGGCCGGCGTACCGGTCGATCTCGGCACGCACGTCCAGCGGCTGTGGCCGCTGGCTCAGCAGCCACCGGGCGGTTCGGTCGAGCAGCCGGCGCGCCCGCAGGATGATGGTGTCCTGGGTCAGGGCGGGCGCCTTGTTGTTCAGCTCGGCCACCTGCCGCCACACGGACGGCAGGTCGAAGACGGTGCTGGCGATCGTGTAGGCCCGGATGGCGTCGTTCGGAGTGGCCGCCATCTCCTCCTCGAGCCGGAACGCGAACGTCAGCCCGGCCCGGTTGACCATCTCGTTGACGGTCTGCGTGGTGATGATCTCCCTGGCCAGCGGATGCTCGGTGATCGCCTCGCGGGCGACCGCCGACCCGTTCCGCATCGCCATCGGGAAGTACTCGGCCAGCCGGCGCGCGAAGGCCGGGTCGTCGGGCAGCTTGCCCTTGAGCATCACCGACGACAGACCGGCCTTGACGTAGGCCAGCAGCACGCACAGTTCCGGACTCGCCAGTCCCTCACCGTCGGCAAGCCGCGCGTTGATCTGCGCGTGGCTCGGCAGGAACTCCAGGGCGCGGTCCAGTCGACCGGATTCCACGAGTGCGTCGATCAGCCGGGAATGCACCGACAGCATCTGCGGCGCGTGCAACCGGGACGCGCCGAGCACCCGGTTCTGGCCCTTGTTGTCCGCCAGCACCAGCTCGGCCACCTCGTCGGTCATCGACGACAGCAGTTCCAGCCGGCCGGTCTCGTCCAGGTCGCTGCGTTCCATCCGGTACTGCAGGGCGATCTTGATGTTCACCTCGTGGTCGGAGGTGTCCACCCCCGCGGAGTTGTCGATGGCGTCGGTGTTGATCCGCCCGCCGGCCCGGGCGAACTCGATCCGTCCGAGCTGGGTGACGCCCAGGTTGCCGCCCTCGCCGACCACCTTCACCCGCAGGTCGGCACCGTCGACCCGGACCGCGTCGTTGGCCTTGTCCCCGACCGAGAAGTTCTGCTCGCTGGACGCCTTGACGTAGGTACCGATGCCGCCGTTCCACAACAGGTCGGCCGGGGCCAGCAGGATGGCCCGGATCAGCTCGGTCGGGGTGAGCTTGTCCACGTCCCCGGCCAGGCCGAGCACCTGTCGCATCTGCGGCGTGATCGCCACCGACTTGGCCGACCGCGGGAACACCCCGCCGCCCGTGGAGATCAGCTCGGCGTTGTAATCCGCCCACGACGACCGCGGCAGCTCGAACAACCGCAGCCGCTCCACGAACGACTCCCCCACATCCGGGGTCGGGTCGATGAAGATGTGCCGGTGGTCGAACGCGGCCACCAGCTCGATGTGCTGGGACAGCAGCATGCCGTTGCCGAACACGTCGCCGGACATGTCGCCGATGCCCACGCAGCTGAATTCCTCTGTCTGGGTGTCGATCCCGAGCTCCCGGAAGTGGTGCTTGACCGATTCCCAGGCGCCACGCGCGGTGATGCCCATCGCCTTGTGGTCGTACCCGACGCTGCCGCCCGAGGCGAACGCGTCGCCCAACCAGAAGCCGTAGTCGTGCGCGACGCCGTTGGCGATGTCGGAGAAGGTCGCGGTCCCCTTGTCGGCGGCCACCACCAGGTACGAGTCGTCACCGTCGCGGCGCACCACCCGCTCGGGCGCGACGATGGCGCCGACCTGCCGGTTGTCGGTCAGGTCCAGCAGGCCGGCGATGAACATGCGGTAGCAGGCGATGCCCTCGGCCATCTGCTGTTCCCGGTCCGCCTGCGCGACACCGGTCGGCGTCGGCGGCCGCCTGACCACGAATCCGCCCTTGGCGCCCACGGGGACGATGACCGCGTTCTTGACCTCCTGCGCCTTGACCAGACCCAGGATCTCGGTGCGGAAGTCCTCGGGTCGGTCGGACCAGCGCAATCCGCCCCTTGCCACGTCCCCGAACCGCAGGTGCACCCCCTCCAGCCGCGGCGAATACACCCAGATCTCATGCGCGGGGACGGGTTTGGGCATTCCCGGGACCTTGCCCGGCTCGAGCTTGACGGACAGGAAATCGCGCCGGTTGCCGTTCTCGTCGATCCGGTACTCGTTGGTCCGCACGGTCGCGGTGATCACCGAGAGCAGGGTGCGCAGGATGCGGTCGGCATCCAGGCTGGTCACCGCGTCCAGCGCCGTGGTAACGGACTCGACGATCCGCTCGGCCTCCAGCTGCCGGGACTCGGCATCGTCGACGAACCGGTCGGGATCGAACTGGGTCGCGAACAACGCGGCCAGGTTCGCGGTGACCACCGGGTGTGCAGCCAGCACCTGCTCGACATAACGTTCGGTGTAAGGGGTTCCGATCTGCCGCAGGTAGTGCGAGTACGAGCGCAGGACCGCCACCTCACGCCAGTTCAAGCCGGCCGACAGCACCAGCTGGTTGAAGCCGTCGACCTCGGCCCGACCCGACCAGGAGGCGATGAACGCCTCGGACATCCGGGTCCGCAGCTCGTCGTCGGCGGCGCCCTTGGCGGCCGCCTCGCCGGGGAACGACAGGCCGAAGTCATAGATCCGGGCGGGCTCGGCGTCGCCGCGCCGCACCTCGAACGGCCGCTCGTCCAGCACCTCGGCGCCCAGGGTCTGCAGCACCGGCAGCGCCCGGGACAGGGTCACCGCGCCCTGCGTCAGGTACAGCTTGAGCCGCCAGTCGCCGACCTGGTCCGGTCCGCTCGGCGTCATCTTCAGCGCCAGGTCGTCGGGCCCGCTCAGCTGGTCCAGCAGGCGCAGGTCGGCGACCGCGTCCTCGACCTCGTAGGTCTCCTTGTAGGCCTCGTCGAACGCGTCGGCATACCTGGACAGGGCCCCGGCGGTGTCCAGGTCGTCCTCGCCACCGCCACCGCCGACGACCGCGGCAACGAGCCGGTCCTCCCAGGTCCGGATGGTGCCACGGAGGGACTTCGTCAGTGCGGTGATGTCCGGTTCGATCCGGTTGTCGGGGTCGGTGCTGACCGTGAAATGCACTGCGGCCAGGAGGGAGTCACCGACCCGGGCGGTGTAGCGGATGCCGGTCCCGCCGAACGCGTCGACCAGGATCTGCTGCATGGCCAGCCGGCAGCCGGTGGTGTACCGGTCCCGCGGCAGGTACACCATCACCGAGACGAACCGGCCGAACGGGTCTGGTTGCAGGAACGCGCGCAGTCGCCGGCGGCTGGCCAGCTGCAGCACGCTGCCGATCACGTCGACGACCAGATCCGGTTCCGCCCAGAACAGCTCGGCGCGCGGGTAGGTGGCCAGCAGGTCGAGTGCGCGCTGCCCCGTGTAGGTGTCCGGGGCGGCCCCGAGGGTCGAGAGGACGGCCTGCACGGTCAGCCGGAGCACCGGGGTGGTGGTGATCTCCGCGTTCAGCGCCCTCGGCGTGAGCACGCCGAGGAATTGGTGTTCGCGGGTGATGCGGCCGTCCGCCCCGAGGAGCCGCACCCGCACCTCGAACGGCGGCACGTCCCGGGTGAGCGCGGAGCGTACGGACGCCTGGGTGAGCAGCAGGTGGTGCGGCTCGCCGGTCGGCGACTGGCCGACCAGATCGTCGCCGGCCGCGCCGGCAACCGACTGCCGCAGGATGCCCAGACCGGAGCCAGGGACGGGCTCGAGCCCGGGACCGCCTGCCTTCTCGTCGTACCGGCGGTACCCAAGGAACGTCATGTGGCCGCTGATCAACCAGTAGAGGAAGTCGGCCGTCTCGGCCACCTCCTGGGCCGACCGGGGCGAGAAGGTGCCGCGCAGCTCACCGGCGGCGGTGGCCACCGCGGCGGTCAACGCCCCGCTGTCCCCGACGACGGCGCGCACCGAGTCCAGCGCAAGCCGCAGGCTGTCCTCGATTGCCTCGGCGCGCTCGGCGTCGGAGAGCCGGTCGATCAGGATATGCATCCACGATTCGCGCAGGGTGAGCCCGGACTCGTCGGCCCGGGCAGACTCGTCGACGGCGCTGATCAGTGCGCCGTCGGTGTCCCGGCAGGCGATCAGGATGGGGTGCAGCACCCGGTGCACGACGACGTTCGCGGTGGTCAACGCGCCGATGACGGACTCGACCAGGGACGGCATGTCGTCGGTGACGATGTCGATGACGGTCCTGGCGTCGGTCCAGCCCGGACCGCCGGTCTCCGACTGCCCCGGGCCCTGTGCCGGGTTGAACACGCGGATGTGGACCTCACCCTGGCGGCGTCGCCGGCCGACCCGCCAATGGTCCTCGACGATCCCCAGCACGTCCTGGGGTGTCTTGGGCTGGTCCTCGACCGGCACATGCCGGAAGTACGCCTCGATCATCGAGGCACGGTCGGGGCGCTGCGCGATCGCCCGGCCGACCGCGCCGTCCGGGTCGATGGTGTGGGCGGTGGCGGCCACGTGGTGGACAAGCGGCGGACGCGATTCAGTCTGCGTCATCGGCCGACCGAGTCATGGCTGGTCTCCCAGTTCCGGACGCACGCGGACGCCCGCCGGGTGACGCGCCACTGCGACCTGTCTGTGCGGCGAGCCTATGCCTTGATCGTCGGGCGCACCTAGGTTCGCGCAGGCCGCGGTGAGCCTTCTCCATGCGGCGCAACCCCGGCGGCCGATGCACGTCCCGCGCGCACAGCGCCCGGCCGGTCGCCGATGCCCGCCCGCTAGGCTGACGGCGCAGCTGGTTCGGCCGGCCCCGCGTGAGCAGGGGGTGGCCGAGGCAAGAGGGAACCCGGTGCGATTCCGGGACTGCCCCGCAGCGGTGAGTGGGAACGACAGCCGTCGGTCCGCCGGATAGTGACCGGGGACAAGCACTGGGCCCGACCGGGCCTGGGAAGCGACGGCCGGTAGGTGGTGCTGTCTCGGGTGGCCGAGGCAGTGCCGGGCCCACGAGTCCGAAGACCTGCCCGCTGCCCGGGGCCGGCGACCGCCGGACCGGTGGCATCCGACCTCGCGGGTGGGTCGTGGCCGTGCCCGCACCGCGTTCGTCGGGTGGGCCGCGCCGCCGATCCCGCGCGAGGCATGGACTCGCGAAGGAGAGTTCCCGCGATGAGCGAGCTTGCGAGCGGATCAGGGGCACATCGCTCCGTTGAAACCCGGCAGGGAGTGCGATGAGCAGCGCAACCGTTCTCGGCTATCCCCGGCAGGGTCCCGACCGGCGACTCAAGAAGCTGGTCGAGGCGCACTGGGCCGGCCGCGTCGACGCCGCGGCCCTGCTGAAGGACGCCCGGGAGCTGCGGCTCCGACGCTGGCAGGAGATGCACGACCGTGGGCTGGACGAGTTGCCCAGCAACGACTTCAGCCTGTACGACCATGTGCTGGACACGGCCGTCATGCTGGGTGCGGTGCCGCCCCGGCACCGGGCGGCCGTACCGGACGACGGATCGGCGGAGTCGGCCCTGGCCCGGTACTTCGCCATGGCCCGGGGCACCGCGGACGTCGCGCCGCTGGAGATGACCAAGTGGTTCGACACGAACTATCACTACCTGGTTCCCGAACTCGGGCCCGACACCGACTTCGTCCTGGACGCGAGCAAGCCGCTCGCCGAACTCGCCGAGGCGTCGTCGGCAGGGTTCACCACCCGCCCGGTGATCCTGGGACCGGTGACGTTCCTGCTGCTCGCCAAGCCCGAACCCGGTGCGGACCGCACCTTTCGCACCCTGACCCTGCTGGGTCGGCTGCTCCCCCACTACGTCGACCTGTTGGCGCAGCTGCGGGCCGGCGGCGCCGAATGGGTGCAGCTGGACGAGCCCGCACTGGTGCTGGACCAGCCCGCGGAGGTCCTGGACGCGGTCGCTCGCACCTACCGGACGCTGGCCGACTCGGCGCACCGTCCGAAGCTGCTGGTCGCCTCGTACTTCGACCGGCTCGGCGACGCCCTGCCGCTCCTGGTCGACGCGCCGGTCGAGGGCCTCGCGGTGGACTTCACCGGTCCCGCGTCGGCGAACCTGCCCGGCCTGGCCACCCTCGGCGGGGTGCGCGGCAAGCGGCTGGTCGCCGGTGTGGTGGACGGCCGCAACGTGTGGCGCACCGACCTGACCGCGGCCCTGGCGAACCTGGGCACCCTGCTCGGCCTGGCCGGCCGGGTGGACGTCGCGGCCTCCTGCTCGCTGCTGCACGTACCGCTGGACGTCACCGACGAGAAGGACCTCGACCCGCAGATCGCGCCCTGGTTCGCGTTCGCCCGGCAGAAGATCGACGAGTTGGCCGTGCTGGCCAGGGGTCTGACCGAGGGACGGGACGCGATCGCGGGCGAGCTGCAACGCAACCGGGTGGCCCTGGCGTCCCGGTCGTCGTCGCTGATCACCACGGTGCCGGCGGTCCGCGAGCGGGTGGCCGCGGTGACCGGCGCGGACACCGTGCGGACCGGCGGGTACCCGGTCCGCCGCGCCGCGCAACGTGCCCGGCTGGACCTGCCGTCGTTGCCGACCACCACCATCGGGTCGTTCCCGCAGACCGCGGCGCTCCGCGCGGCCCGCGCGGCGCTGCGCGCCGGACGGCTGGACGCGGCCGGCTATCGGGAGGCGATGCGCACCGAGATCCGCTCGGTCATCGCCGAACAGGAGCGCCTGGGGCTGGACGTGCTGGTGCACGGCGAACCCGAGCGCAACGACATGGTGCAGTACTTCGCCGAGCAGCTCGCCGGGTACGTGGTGACCCAGCACGGCTGGGTGCAGTCGTACGGGACCCGGTACGTGCGGCCGCCGATCCTGGCCGGCGACGTGTCCCGTCCCGCGGCGATGACGGTCGAATGGACGCGGTACGCGCAGAGCCTCACCGACCGTCCGGTGAAGGGCATGCTCACCGGTCCGGTCACCATGCTGGCCTGGTCGTTCGTCCGCGACGACCAGCCGCTGGCGGACACCGCCGCGCAGGTCGCGTTGGCATTGCGGGACGAGGTGCGGGACCTGGAGGCAGCGGGGACGGCCGTGATCCAGGTCGACGAACCCGCGCTGCGCGAGACCCTGCCGCTGCGAGGGGCCGACCGGCCCGAGTACCTGGCCTGGGCGGCGCGCGCGTTCCGGCTGGCCACCTCCGGAGTCGCCGACCACACCCAGCTGCACACCCACATGTGCTACGCCGATTTCGGCGACATCCTGCCCGCCATCATCGATCTCGACGCGGACGTGATCAGTCTGGAGGCGTCCCGATCGGACATGTCGATCACCAGGGAGCTGACCGCCGCCGAGTACCCGAACGAGGTCGGACCGGGCGTGTGGGACATCCACTCGCCCCGGGTGCCCTCGGTGGCGGAGATCGAGAGCAGGCTGCGGGAGGCCGTTGACACCTTCCCTGCGGACCGGCTGTGGGTCAACCCGGACTGCGGGCTGAAGACCCGCGGCTATCCGGAGACCCTCGCGTCGCTGGAGAACCTGGTCGAGGCCGCCGCCCGGGTGCGCGCCGGCTGAGTCCGCCCGGCTGAGTCCGCGTCCGGCTGAGTCCGCGTCCGGCTGGCCGGCCGGGCCGATCCAGTGGATGAAAGTGCCCGCTGAGCGGGCACTTTCATCCACTGGTCGACCCTGACGCTTCAGTCCCAGGACAGCCCACCACCGGTCTGGTACTCGATCACCCGGGACTCGAAGAAGTTCTTCTCCTTGCGCAGGTCCATCACCTCGCTCATCCAGGGGAACGGGTTGTCCGTGTCCGGATACAGCGGGGCCAGGCCGATCTGCGCGCAGCGCCGGTTGGTGATGAAGTGCATGTACTGCTCACACTGGGCCGCGGTCAGCCCGAGCATGCCGGTGGGCATGGTGTCCCGGCCGTAGGCGATCTCCAGATCGCAGGCCCTGGCCAGCATGTCGCGCACCTCGGCCTGGAACGGCGCCGACCACAAATGCGGGTTCTCGATCTTGATCTGGTTGATCACGTCGATGCCGAAGTTCAGGTGGA
>CAYZBB010000142.1:0-15218 GCA_964476495.1 uncultured Actinomycetes bacterium
CCATCAACAGCGGCAGAAGGACCTTGGTCGCCGGGGTTGACAAAGGGTGTCTCACACGGATGCCACGGCCCGGCCTCGTAGACTCGACGGTCGGCCCCCGGGCGTCGGTGCCGCCGCGAGGTGGGCACATCGGCCGGACCTGACCCGCCTCGTCCGACCAGCAAGGACCGCACCGCATCATGGCCAATGGCAAAAGCACGAAGAAGAGCCGCACTCCCGCCCCGGTGGTGACCCGCCGACAGGGTGTGCCGTGGGTCACCATCGGTGCGGTCGCCGTCGTGGTCGCGCTGGCGGCCGGGATCTTCTTCGTGGTGTTCAACAAGACTCAGGAGAAGAACGCCGCGGCCGACGCGCTCGCGCCGTGGACGCCGTCCGAGCAGAACCCCGATCCGTCCGTCAACATCCAGGACATCTACGTGGGGGCGAACACGCCCGCCGGCGCCGACACCCCGGCCACCTATGTCGACTACAAGGCCGCGATCCACGTGAACGCCGACCAGCGAGTGGCATACAACCGGTTCCCGCCGGTCGGCGGCCCACACGACGGGACCTGGGCCAACTGCAACGGTGTGGTCTACACCACCGCCGTCCGGAACGAGAACATGGTGCACACGCTCGAGCACGGTGCGGTGTGGATCACCTACAACCCGGACACCATCGCCGGCGGCGACCTGCAGATCCTCACCTCCTTGGTCGAGGGCCAGCCGTTCATGTCGCTCTCGCCGTACCCGGGCCTGGACAAGAACATCTCGCTACAGGCGTGGGCACATCAGCTGAAGCTCGACTCCGCCTCCGACGAGCGGGTCAAGCAGTTCATCACCGCGCTCCGGCAGAACCGCTGGGTGTACCCGGAAACCGGGGCGACCTGCCAGCAGCCGTCGTTCGACGTGACCAATCCGCCGCCCTTCGACCCGGCACCGCCCGGGGCGGACGCCATTCCGATGTCCGGGGACGGTGGTGTGGTGAACTCCACCGAGATGTCCGTCGCCGCCAGCGACCAGTCCGTCGACGCCACCGCCTCCGTTGCGGTGACCACCGCGGAGCAGACGAACCCGTCTCCCGCCGTCGAGACCTCGGCGACGGGCTGATCACGATGTCCCGCCCGGCCGACCCGACGGAGCCGGCCGGCCCATCCGCGCGCCGCTCCGGTGACACGGCCCAAGAGGCGGTCCCGTCGAAGTCGGGGCCGAGTCTTGGGGCGAGCAAGGTCCTGATGCTGTCCGCGGCCGCCCTGGTCCTGCTGCTGGTGGGGGCGACGCTGGGTCTCGCGCTGAGCGGGGCGTTTCGCGCCGCCCCGTCCTCGCCGGACGGCTCATCGGTGGATGCCGGATTCGCGCGCGACATGATCGTGCACCACGACCAGGGCGTGCTCATGGCGCACTACGCCGAACAGAACACCACGGATCCCGAGATCGGCGTGCTGGCCTACGACATCGGGTACACACAGACCGACCAGATCGGCCAGATGCAGGGCTGGTTGTCGCTGTGGGACCTGCCCGAGTTCAGCGACGCGCCACGGATGGGCTGGATGCAGGGCGATCACTCCGGGCACACCGCCGTCGACCCGAGCGCATCGGCGCCGGCGGCCGACCCGGCGCCGCTGATGCCCGGGATGGCCACCACCGAGGAGATGGCGCGGCTGCAGGCGCTGCGCGGCACCGAGTCCGACATCTACTTTCTGCAGTTGATGATCCGGCACCACCAGGGCGGTGCACCGATGATGCAGTACGCCGCCGAGCACGCGACCAATCCGGTCGTGCGCAACTTCGCCCAGAAGATGGCCGACTCCCAGTCCGCGGAGATCGCGGTGATGACGCAGATGCTCCAGGAACGGGGAGCCGAGCCGCTGCCGGCGCCTGCGGGTTGACCTGTATTGCCCGCGGGCGTGGGTGTTCCTGTCCCTGAACATCAGGACTCCCATCCCACACCCACCGGATATCCATCATGATCACAACAATGCAACTGGCACCCACGCGACGAAACCGTCTGATGATCGCCGTCGGCGCCGTGTTCCTGGCGGTCGGTTTGATCCTGGGCACGGTATCCGTGCTCATCGGATCGGAGGACTACTCGGCCTACACGGCGCGCGCGAACGCGACCGTGGTCGATATCGACGTCCACACGTCCAAGAACTCGTCGGGCAAGACCGCCACGACGACCGACTATGACGTGCAGTTCACCGTCGACGGCCAGACCTACCGGGTCGAGGACATCGGTGGCGTGCGCTCGGGCGGCAACCTGTCGACCGGCGACGTGGTGGTCGTGGCGTTCCCGCCCGGTCAGCCTGAGCAGGCGGTCTGGGCCAGCACGGTGGAGGGCGGTGCCCGGATCCTGCTGTGGATCGGGCTCGGCGTCGGTCTGTTGTTCGGTCTGCTGGGAGCGGTGATCCTGATCCTCGGGCTGCGCCGTAGCCCTGCTTCCGCCCCGCCGGTGGCCGCCGGCTCGAGCCTCACCGGTCCGGTGGCCGATGACCCCGGGGCCGCCGCCGACATCGGCCGGCCGTGGACGTTCGACGAGGTGGTGGGCGATCTGGTCCGCCGCACGGCCGGTACTCCGTACGCGGTGGATCGGGCCGGCCACTCGGTGACCGTCCGGGTCGACCTGGCCGACGCCCGGTGGTGGGCACTGCTGCAGCGCCAGGGCCTGACCGCGTCGTACTCGACCACATTGACTCCCGTCGGCGCGGCGAAGGCCGCGCGAGCGGACGCGCAGAACGAATTCGAGTGGGCGGCAGGTCCGGACGGTCGGCTGGTCCCGCGGCTCACCGGGCAGGCGGCCTCGGTCGGCGGGCGGGTGTGGTCGGTCGGCTCGCAGCAGATCTGGGCGCTCGGCCCGGACGGCGTGCGCAAGGTCGTGGACTACCGCCTCGATTCCGGCGAGTTGCAGGCCCTGATCAAGACCACACTCGACCGCGCGGGCTGGTCGACGGCGCTCGACACCCAGGCCAAGATCGGGCTGTGGGCGGCAGCCATCGGTGCACTGGGTGCGGTCGCGGCCGGTGTCGCCGTTCTGCTGTTCTGATCCACCGGCCCTCCCTGTCAGGCGATCCCCCGACACGCCGCTGACGCGGGTCAGTACACCAGGCCGAGGTGCTCGAAGTAGCGCCTCGCCGATCGGATCACCGCACCCTTGGCATCCTCGGTCAGCACCTTTCCCCACCAGGCGCCGTAGATGACCGCAAAGTCCAGCGGATCCACCATCGTCACGGCCCGGCGGATGGTGTCCGGATGCTCGGGGATGTAGTTCGGGTAGCTGTACATGAACGACAGCCAGCGGCGGTCCTCGACCACCTGGAAGATGTCGCCCGTGCACAGTGCGCCGCGCCCGCCCGCACCGGCCGGCCAATGCAGGATGGTGCCCCCGGCGAAGTGGATGCCTGCCCGGTACAGGATGCGGCCGGGCAGCGGCTGGACGGTGTCCCCCGACCAGAACTCGACGGAGCCGGCGCGTTGCACCCACTGCCGGTCCCGCTCGTGCACGAAGACCGGGACCCCGCCGAATGCCTCACTCCAGGCGATCATCGAGCTGTAGTAGTGCGGATGGGAGATGGCGATCGCCGCGATTCCACCCAGTTCGCGGACCCGGTCGACGGTGTCGTCGTCGATCAGGGAGACGCAGTCCCACAGCAGGTTGCCACCGTCGCCCGGCACCAGCAGCGCACGCTGACCGATCGCGAACTTCGGTTCGGTGCCAATCCCCCACAGGCCGGCGTGCTCCTGCGCGAAGCGGTTCCGGTGGCCGGCGTCGGTCAATCGGTCGATCGACGTCCACTGCTGCCCCGCGTCCGGTACGTACTGGCGGTCGTCTTCGCAGATCGGGCACCGGCCGGGGTCCGGGCCGAGTTCGTACTGGACGCCGCAGGTCAGGCACATCGGATGGGGCCAGGGCATCGGCACTCACCTCGGACTTCGGCCGCTGCGGAACACGCCGGACCACCGCAGCGTAACCCCGCCCCTGGCCGCTCCGATGGTTCGGAAGCACCCGCCGGGTGCGGTAATGTTGCTGCTCGCGCCCCCGTAGCTCAGGGGATAGAGCACCGCCCTCCGGAGGCGGGTGCGCAGGTTCGAATCCTGCCGGGGGCACGCTGCTGAAGAACCCGTTTCGTTGGGTCGACGGCCTTCCGGGCCTGCCACCCCGCCCGGTGCAGAAGTCGAACCTGCCGCGGACGATCTGCTGGGCCCTGTCCGTCCCATGTTCCGTAGGCTCGGTGGCGCCCGCAGCGATCGGACCGGCGGGTGGCATGGGCGCGAGCCAGACACGCGGGCTCGACGAGGCGCTCGCTCACTGGTCCGGGCGTGGTGTGGCCGCCCGGATCGAAGCTCGGCATCCCGGGAACGTCCAGTCGCGCCACGCCACCGGGTGTTCTCCGCGCTCCCGAAGTGCGCGCGGGTCTCCTCGTGCAGCGGCGTCAGCCGGCCGGATGGCATTCACAGCGGATCGCGTTGGACGATCCAGGCGTGGCCGGTTGCGGAACATTCAGCCGATCACCGAAGACCTGTCAGTGCCGGCACTTTCGCTGGCGATCGGCACTGTCAGACCCATGTGAGACGGTATTGGCATGACCGGGACCGTGACCTGTCGAGTCGACGCCGAACGCGTCGCCGAGCAGGTTTGGGCCGGACTGCGGCAGCTGATGGACGCCGAGTACTGGAAGTTCACGGGCGACGATCTACTCGAAACCGCCCGCATTGTCGAGCGTCTCGGCCGAGGGGTGTTCGCGGCGCAGGTCGCCGTCGCTGGCGAGATCGACCTGGCCCGCCTGGCCCAGACCCACGGGCAGACCTCGACGGCGGTGCTGCTGCGCAATGTTCTGGGCATCGGCTCGGGTGACGCCCGTAACCGGGTGCGCGCCGCTGCGCAGATCCTGCCGCAGGATGCCCTCAGCGGCGGCGAGATACCACCCCAGCTACCCACTCTCGGCAACGCTCTGAACGATGGCGACCTGGGCTCCGAGCAGATCGCGGTGGTCGTCAAGACCATGAGCCGCATTCCGGCCGAGGTCCCGGTCGAGGTCCGCGAGCAGGCCGAGGCCACGCTGGTCGAGCATGCTCGCACGATGGACCCGCTGCACCTGGGTCGGGTGGCCGAAAAGCTCATCGCCACCTTGGATCCGGACGGCGACTTCGAACCCAGGGATCCGGCCGAGAGGGCCGAACTCACCCTGGGCGTTCGGGATGCCCGCACGGGGCTGACCAGCATCAGGGGGCGTCTGGACGATCACGCAATCAGCGTGTTCACCGCGGCCACCGACGCCCACGCCAAGCCTCGCCCGGAAGTCGACGGCATCAAGGACACCCGTGGTGCTCCCACCCGACTCGCCCAAGCACTGACCACGGCGCTGGAGGGATTCCTCGCTGCCGGCAACGGTCCGGTGCGGGGCGGCGAACGCCCGCACGTCACGATGACCGTCGAGTACGACGCCCTGGCCGGGCGGCTCGGGACCGCGGTGCTGGACGCCACCGGGGTGACCGTCGGACCAGCCGTCGCCCGCCGGCTGTTGTGCGACTGTGACGTCATCCCAGCGGTTCTCGGCTCGGCCGGCGAACCACTCGATATCGGGCGGGCGACTCGTGTCTGGCCTGCCGCCATCCGTCGAGCCGTGGGGTTGCGCGACGGCGGATGCATTTTCCCCGGCTGCGACCGACCCTTCCGCTGGTGCGAGATTCATCATTGCTGGTTCTGGGTTGACGGCGGGCCCACCAGCCTGGCCAACGCGGCTTCACTGTGTTCGGCGCACCACGTCCTGATCCATCAGGGCGACTGGGTCGTCCGGATGGCGAAAAATGGCCAACCCGAGGTCATTCCACCTGCCTGGATCGACCCTCAGCAGCGGCCGCTACGCAACGCGTTGCATCGGCTCCGACTGTGAAAGGCCCTGACCTGCGCGAAGTTCATGCCGATTGTGGACGACTGCCCCTACCCGCCATGGACATCCGCGGCTCAGAGCGCGATCCGGACTGCCGTGGTCGCCGAAGCACGCGATCTGGACCTCGGCGCTCGTGGTCGAGCCGGCGAAGCTGTTGGCGTTCTGACAGGCAGAACCGGTACGAACCGAGCTGGCCCTCGTGCCGCTGTCCATCGAGGACGAACGCGCCGCGGCCCTCGAACACCTGGTGGCTCCAAGGCGTAGGATTTGTCCAACAACGGCTTGGAGAAATGGGAGGCGGCGTGGCATCACCCCGCTCCGGTGCGGCAACCGACGAGGCACCCGCGGCGACGTCGATGCAGTCGTCGATGGAAGCGCTGCGCGCCGAAGCCGCTGCATTCCTGGCCGATCCGTTCCTGCTCACGGTGACTGCCGATGGTGAACCGCATTGCAGCCCGGTCCCGGTCGAGTGGACGGCCGATCAGCTGATCGTGCCGGCGCCCCGGCACTGGGCACAGTCACCCCCACCGCCGGCCGGCCCATCACCGGCAAGGACCCCGGCGGCAAGGCCGGTGAGTCTGCTCTTCGCACCCAACTCCCCCAGCGGCTACGCGCTGATCGTCAACGGCACCACCGGCGACAGTGGACCGCGACTGACCGTGTCCGTCACCCGGGCCGTGCTGCACCGTCGCGGGAACCCGACGGGAGCCGACGGCACCACTTGCGGATCGGACTGCGTGCCGCTCTTCCCCTCGGTGTAAAAGGGGCGCTCGATCGACGACGGCGGCGAGGTCGTGCCCTTGGTCGGGCGGCCTGACCGGCCGGCTGCTTGACCGGCCAGGCCTGGCGCGGTCCGCGGTCCCGGGCCCGGGATCCGCGCCTGACCCCGTAGTACCCGCTTCCGGCGGTGTCAGTACCTGGCCGGTCGGGTGATCACGGAGATCACGTTTCCTATGATAGGTCCGCTCGCAGTACCTACCGGCGTGGCTTCTCGTGGGGTCGACCGACCTGCCAGGCCCCTGATGTCGAAGCGCGGTGACGGATCGTGACTGAACCCCTAGCTGCGGCAGCTGCCGCTGTCTCGGGCGCGGCGGTCGAACAGGTCGGCAGGTTCACCTACGACGCTCCCACCGACTCCTGGACCTGGTCCGACGAGATTTACCTCATGCACGGCTTCGCCCCCCACGAGGTGGTGCCGACGACCGCGCTCATGCTTGCTCACCAGCATCCCGACGACCGGACCGGCACGGTCGGCGAGGTGCTCGACGCATTGCGCAGCGGACAGCCGTTCGCCTCCCGCCATCGCATCCTGGACAGTCGCCAGACCGAGCGAGTGATCATCAGCGTCGGCCAGGCCGACCGCGACGGCGCCGGCCAGGTCCGCCGCATCCTCGGCTTCATGATCGACATCACCGGTAGCTTCCGCCGTGCGCTGGCCGCGTCCACCCACGCCGCGGTGGAGGCGGCCGGGGCGTCCCGGGCCGCGATCGACCAGGCAAAGGGCGCCCTGATGCTGGTCTACGGGATGGACGACGATGCGGCGTTCGACCTCCTGCGGTGGTATTCGCAACGGTCGAACGTCAAGCTGCGGGATCTGGCCGAGACGCTGGTCGGCGCCGCCTCACAGGGCCTGCCGATGGGTCTCGAGACCCGCCGCCGGCTCGACGAGGTCTTCTTCGGGTTGACCGGCGGGCCGGTGGGACCGGCACCGGCGGCCGGCATCGGCGAGTTGGTGACCGAGCTGAGTCAGGTCGACGGGGTGCCGGTGCTGCGGGTCACCGGCGACGTGGACCTGTCCACCGGGCCGCAGTTCACCGCGGTGCTGGCGACGGTGGTCGGCCAGGCCGACCCGCCCCGTCCCGTGGTGATCGATCTGTCCGACCTGGGTCACCTGGGCTCGGTGGGACTCGCGGTTCTCACCCAGTTCCACCGCCGCTGTGCGGGCAAGGGCACGTCGCTGCGGGTCGTGTTCGGCCCCCTTGCCACGCTCCCGTCCGTCCGCTCCGCCGGGCTGTCGGTGTTCGACTCGGTGGTCAGCGCAGTGGCCGGCTGATCGATCGGCCGGCTGATCGATCGGCCGGCGAGAGTCAATCGGCCAGCGTGGGCCGGCGCGGCAGCCCGGCCAGGTCGAGCACGAAGCCGGCCGGCGACTCGGAGGCCGCAATGAGCAACGGCGGATGCCGCAGCGCGCCCGGCCGGTCGGACGCGGACAGGGTGTGCAACATCTGGACTCCGGCGCTGCCCAGATGGGTCACCTGGTTCAGGTCGATGGTGACCGGCAGCTCGCCCCCGCGTCCGGCCCGCAGCACCTCGTGCCGCAGCGGACCGACCGACGCAAGGTCCACCGGCCCGGACACCGTGATCACCCGACCGCCGATGGGTCCGGACGGTACGGCGCTGAACGTTCCCTCCGGGATCGGTACGGATCCTCTGGATGTCAGAACTCCGATCGGGCGGTGCAGCCGCCGGCGCAACCGGACGACGGTGCCGCCGGGCTCCGCGTCGATCGAGAAGTCGTCGA
Source organism: uncultured Actinomycetes bacterium (assembly GCA_964476495.1). GTDB lineage: Bacteria > Actinomycetota > Actinomycetes > Mycobacteriales > Nakamurellaceae > Nakamurella. The sequence goes on from CAYZBB010000142.1 coordinate 8,388, forward strand.
CCGCTTCGGCCACCATGGCAAGGCCCCGACCACGTGTGCCCGCCTTGGTGATCGGCGGGCGCCAGCCCCCGTCGTCGGCGACGACAACCAGGGCATCGCCGTCGGTGGTCAGATTGGCCTGAATCCGCAGGTTCCCGGCGTGACCGGCGCCGTAGGCATGCTCGATGCTGTTCGCTGCGGCCTCGCTGACCGCGAGGGTCAGCGCAGTCTCGTCCTCCTGCTCGACCATCAGCTCGCGCAACCATGCCCGAAGGTCGGAGCGGACGGATTCCAGGTGCTCGGGGTGGGCCGAGTACTGCGCGTACCACGGTGTGACCGGAACCGCGCGCCGCTGTGCAGCCAGCACGGTGACGTCATCGACGTGGCCGGGCCTGGTCATCAGCTCCACAGTGTGTTCGCAGACCCGCTCCGGCACCGACACCGGTGCACCCAATGCCAGCCCCCGGCCGAGCACAGCGTCGCCGGCGATCGTGGCGAGCATCGCCATGCCCGATTCCCAGGTGCGGCCGCCGCGCTCCACCAGGCCGTCGCTGTACAGCAGCATGACTTCACCGACCTCGAGCGCACCCGTCACCGGCTCGGCCGACCCGCCGGCACCCAGAGGACGATGCCCGGACAGCGGCAGGAACCGGGGAGTCCCGCTCGGATCGACCACCAGCGGGGCCGGGTGCCCACAGGTGACGTAGGTCAGCCCACCGGAGTCCGGGTCGATCAGCACGACGCACACCGTCGCGGCGAACCCGCCCGGGGTCCGCGAGGCGAACCGGTCGAGCTGGACCATCGCCTCCGCCAACGGGATACCCGTGTCCAGCAGGTACGAGAGCACTGCCCGCAGTTGGCTCATCACACCCGCAGCCGCGACCCCGTGCCCGACGACATCCCCGACGATGACCGCAAGCCGGCGGTCGTCCAGCACGAACCCGTCGAACCAGTCGCCGCCGGCGGCATGCTCGACGTCGGCAACCAGATAGCGGGCGGCAAGTTCGAGCCGCGGCAGCACCGGCAGGCTGGTCGGCAGCAGGGTGCGTTGCAGATCGTCGATGACGTCGAGCGCGGCCCGGTACCTGCGGCGGAACTCACTGCCGCGGCGATTGGCCCGCTGCCGGGCCTGGACCTGCGAGGTGGTGTCGACCGCCTGCACTATCACCCCGCGCATCGAGCCGTCGTCATGGCGCCAGGGCGACATGATGAACGTGACGAACCACTCCAGGTCGATTGCGCCGTCGGCATCGGCGTCCAACTGGATCCGCCAGTCGCGGGCGCTGATCGGTTGCCCGGACGTGAACACCTCGTCCATCCGTTCCAGCAACTGCTGACCCGACAGCTCCGGGATCGCCTCGCGGCACGGCCGGCCAAGAACCGCGCGGTCGCCGAGCAGTCGCCTGGTCACGGCGTTGATCGCGACGATCCTGTGGTCGGGTCCCTCCAATGCGACGTGGATCGCCGGCGAGTCCTCGAAAGCCCTTATCACCGCTTTGGTCTCACCGGCGGCGGATGTGCCGGTGCCGGTGTCAGTGGGTGGGTCGGCCTGGTGCACGCCACCACCATGGCACAGCAGCTCGCCGGGGTGATCGTGCCGAGCCTGCCGGGTCAGGGTGCACGTCGCGCCGGCATCCGCAGCACCGGCGGTCTTTTCCGCCGGGGATGGGTCGTCGGCCGGTGCGGTTGCGGGTCCTATCGCCTCCCGGCGAGACCCTCGAGTTCCGCGATGAGCGGGCTTGACCGGCATTCGCCGGCGATGACAATTGCCAGTCGATGGGCGCAGGCCCGATACTCCTTGTGCGACAGCACCTTCGTGACGGCCGCGGCGATCTTCTCGGCGGGCGCTTTCGATGACAGGCGCAGGCCGGCCCCGTGGTGGACGACACGGGCGGCGGTATCGTCCTGATCGCGTCCCATCGGGAGACACACCATCGGGACTCCGGCGGCCAGCGACTTGAGCGTCGTGCCGTGACCGCAGTGCGTGACGACCACGGCCGCTTGATCGATGAGCGGGCCGTGCGGGGCGGAACGTACGACATGGACGTTCTCGGCGCCTGTGAGTCCACCGGGGTCGATCGACGGTCCGGTCGTCACCAGGGCGCGCACAGGCAGGGTGGCCAGGGCGTCGATGATGCGACGGAGCAGCGCCGCCTGGTCCTGGTAGGTCGAACTGAGCCCGACCAGCACCAGCGGTGCCGAGCCGTCGACCCACTCGTGGGTCCACGGCTGCGCCCAGGCGGGCTCGTCGAGGACCGGTCCGACGTAGCGGGCGTTCGGCGGGGCGAAGGGGGCGGCGTAGTCGAAGGTCGGGCTGGTGAGGACCAGGATGCGGTCGGAGCCGAGCACCTGGTCATACAGCGAGGTCAGCGGCGCCGAACCGTAGTCGGCGCGCGTGGCGTTGAGCACTGGCAGCCCCTTGGCGAAGACGCGGTTCACCAGACCGACCAGGGCAGCGTCCCGGGCCCGGCCGAGCGGACCTCGGGCAAGCCGGTACCCCGCCCCGATCGGTGGCACGCCGCGCGCCGGGAGGGTCCAGACGTTCGGCACGAGCGCGGCCACGGGCAGTCCCGCACCCTGGGCGGCGATCATCGCGCCGAAGAGGAGGTAGTCGGAGACGAGCGCATCGGGCTGCCATGCAGTGACCTGTCCGGCCGTGTCGGCGGCGAAGAACGGTGCCGGACCACTGACGAGGCGGTCGCGCATCCGTCGCAGCATCTCGAGCGGATTCGTCGTCTCCCAGTCCTTGATGATGTCCTCGGATGGGTCGGTGCTGGAGCGGTGTGGCGCGGACGTCCATGGCGCGAACTCGGCTCCGATGCCGAGGGTCACCTCGCGAAGGGTCGGGTCCGCGATCACCCGGACCGCGTGCCCGCGGGCGATGAGGCGTCGGGCGACGCCCAGCTCCGGCGGGACGGCACCGCCGCCGTCCCACATCGCAAACAGATAGCGGCTCATGGTCTTTCGCCTCTTTCTGGGGCGGCCTCACGCAGCGCCGCACGGACCAAGTGGAGGATCACGGTTTCGGTTGCCCGTCGCGACTGCCGAAGGTCGCGGCGCAGCAGCTTCCACACCGTCACATCCGTCGCGGCGTAGAGGGCGAGCACGAGGTGCTCGCGATCGATGACCCCGTCGGGCAGCAGCGTGGTTTCGACCCACCCGCGGTGGCTGGTGCGGGAGACCTCCAGCAGATAGTCGAACGCGGGGAAGCGACCTTCGAGCTCGACGATCCGCACGTTCGCGTCGCCCATGACCTCGTAGCGGTCGACGAGACGGGTGATCGCGGTCTCGATGTCGCCGGGCTCTGCAGCGCGGAACGCCTCCTCCTGCGGCCGTTGCCAGTCCACGACCGCATACGCCAGCTCGTCCTTCGTGCCGAACTGCCGGATGACGGTCTGCCGCGACACCCCGGCGGACTTGGCGATTGAGCCGATCGACACCTGGTCGTACGGCAGCTCCTTCCACTGGTCGTACGCCGCACTGAGGATGCGTTCCCGGGTCGAGGCGACGTTTTCCTGCCGTGCCTGCATCCGGTACTCGCGCACCACGACGACCTCCGCCGACATCTATTTTATGTTACACACAGTACCGCCAACTCTGAGTGCCGGGAAGACCCGCCTGGGCCTGCACACGTCGGGGCTGACGTCCGCACCACCGGCGGTCTTCCACCGGTCTTGCGCTCGTCGCCGGAAGGGCGCCACTCGTCGACTACGTCGTCGAGGATTCGGCGGTCCTCTTGATCGAGGTGGCCTCGGTGTCGACGTACCGCTTGGTCAGCGACCGGGTCCTCAGCCAGCCGGCCCCCCGGACAGCGGACCGGTCACGGTCACGGCGAGGGTGAGCCGGCTACCGTCGGGATGCGGTCGCGATGGTGACGGTGTGCTGCAGGCCGGAGCGAGTGTGCGACGGCGCGTCCGGAGAGACCGGGCGGCCGACCGCCGACCGCGACCTGGGTGTTCGTCCAGGTCGCTGTGCTCACCGGTGCCGCCCGCGGGATTGATCCGGACGGTGGACCCGATCCGACGGACCGCCTCGGCCAACAGACTGGGTCGGTCGGGTATGCAACGTTCGCCGGAACCATTGTGATATCGGCGCGGACCCTATTTGGGCGAACGAAGACACCGATCACCCGACACGGGTAGCTCATGTTCCTCCGGACGCACCAAGCGGCAAGCTAGGGTTGGCCGTGCCCGATGCATTGACCTTCGATGAGCTACGGCGTTACACCGACTCGGTACCGTTTCATCGCTGGGCAGGCATTGAATTGGTTTCCGCAGCGGACGGACGGGCGGTTCTGCGTGTGCCTTGGCGGGACGAGTTCGGCCAAGTCCACCAGGGTCTGCACGCCGGCCTGATCTCTCCTTCTGGAGACGGCCTGCGGTTACGCGAACAATATCCGCAACGGCTCTGGTCTGGTGACGCACTTGGACGTCGATTTCCTCAATCCGGCGCACGGCGAAGTATTCATCGCTCGCGGCCGGATTGTCCGTAACGGCCGCCGGCAGGTTTTCGCCGAGGCGGAGCTGAGTGCGATCGCCGAAGGTCCGGAAAGCCGAGTAATCGCGACCGCGCGGGCGTTGCTGGTCCGCACCAGGGTCGAATGAGCCAGCCGGAAACTCATTTGGTGGGCGCGGACGGGTTCGAACCGCCGACCGCCCGGGTGTAAACCGGGTGCTCTCCCGCTGAGCTACGCGCCCCAAACGCACCGCATGCCGACCGGCACACGGGCCGCGGGACAGTATCCCATCCCGGTCCTGCCCAGGTCCGATCCATCCGGGCTACCGGCCCGAGGCCCGGGCCACCTTGCCGTCAGCCGGCCGGGACGAGCGCGTTCACCGCCCGCTGCCAGGCCGCCTGGTCCCGGGCCTGCCCAGCGGGGTTCACCTCGGCGAACCGGATGACACCGTCGACATCCACCAGGAACGTGCCGCGCAGCGCCATCCCCGACCTCTCGAAGAACACGTCGTAGGCCCTGGCCACCGCGCCGTGCGGCCAGAAATCCGACAGCAGTGGGAACTGGTAGCCCTGCTGCTCCGCCCAGGCGCGCAGCGACTGCGAGGTGTCGGTGGAGATCGCCAGCACCTGGACCCCGGCGTCGGTGAACGTCGAGAGATCGTCCCGCAGCTGGCACAGCTCGCCGGTACACACGCTGGTGAACGCAAACGGGTAGAACACCAGCAGCACCGGCTGCTTGCCGACGAACGAGGACAGCGCCACCGGCGCCTTGTTGGCGTCCGGCAATGTGAAGTCGGGAGCCGTGCTCCCGACGGTCAGTCCCTGCGCAGCCATCAGCGACGCACCTTTCCCGATCGTGGTCGCGCCAGCCGGGCCAGCATCCAGTCCGGCCCGCCGTTCACCGACGTGGTCTGGGCCAGCCCGGCGGTCTGGGTGGCCTCCGCGACCTCGCTGGGTTCGACGTAGCCGTCGTGCCCGGTCTTGGGCGTGGCCAGCCAGATCACCCCGTCATCGGCGAGCAGCGGGACGGCGTTGATCAGCGCGTCGGTCAGATCACCGTCCCCGTCGCGCCACCAGAGGACCACCGCGTCCAGCACCTCGTCCGCGTCGTCATCCAGCAGGTCCGCGTCGATGATGTCGGCGATCGCGTCCCGCAGGTCCTGGTCGACATCCTCGTCGTAACCGGACTCCCCCACCGTGTCCCCGGCATCGAGGCCGAGTCGGGCAGCGGCGGCCACCGCATACCCTGCGAGGTCACTCACCCGTATCGCATCCCTTCGCGACGGTGACCGGACCGATTCGGTCGACCGGTCCTTTTCCCTGGCCGCATACCTTAATTCGATCCGCCTCGGATGCCGACAGCGGCACCGGTGTCGGCCCGGATATACGCGCTCCGACGAGCGTTGGCACCACTGCATGCGGGAGGATGGCTATGGCTCAAAGCGCCGAGGGTCGAGGTAGGACCGGGCGGCGCACCATGCGGTCGATGGCCGCCGAACGCCAAGAGGGAGTCTGCGTTGACCACAGTGAACGACCACACCGCGCCCAGGATGACGCTGATCAAGGACGGCATCGCCGCCCAATTGCATGACATCGACCCGGAGGAAACGGGTGAGTGGCTCTCCTCGTTCGACGCGATGCTGGAGGCAGGAGGCAGCCAGCGCGCCCGCTACCTGATGCTGCGGCTCCTGGACCGGGCGAAGGAGCAGCACATCGCGTTGCCGGCGCTGACCACCACCGACTACATCAACACCATCCCCACCGAATCCGAACCGTTCTTCCCCGGCGACGAGGCGATCGAACGGCGGTACCGCAGGTTCATCAGGTGGAACGCGGCCGTGATGGTCCACCGCGCCCAGCGACCCGGCATCGGCGTCGGCGGACACATCTCCACCTACGCCTCCTCCGCCACGCTCTACGAGGTCGGCTTCAACCACTTCTGGCGGGGTAAGGATCATCCCGGCGGCGGCGACCAGGTGTTCTTCCAGGGTCACGCGTCCCCCGGCATGTACGCGCGGGCGTTCCTGGAGGGCAGGCTGTCCGAGCACGACCTGGACGGCTTCCGGCAGGAGAAGTCGCACCCGGGCGGAGGCATCCCGTCGTACCCGCATCCGCGGCTGATGCCGACCTTCTGGGAGTTTCCGACCGTGTCCATGGGCCTGGGCCCGATGAACGCGATCCAGCAGGCCCGGGTGAACCGGTTCCTGCACCACCGCGGCATCAAGGACACCGCCGACCAGCACGTGTGGGCGTTCCTGGGTGACGGCGAGCTCGACGAGGTCGAGTCCCGCGGCCTGATCCACATCGCCGCCATCGACGGCCTGGACAACCTGACCTACGTCATCAACTGCAACCTGCAGCGGCTGGACGGCCCGGTGCGCGGCAACGGCAAGATCA
>CAYZBB010000143.1:0-15104 GCA_964476495.1 uncultured Actinomycetes bacterium
GCCGACGTATGACGAACGCGCGCCACGCCGCCGTGCTCGCCCGGGTCGACCCGGGCCCCGGTTACGGAAAGGTCTACCACTACCAGAACGACGCGGCACTGCAAGCGCCGCAGGACGGCGCGCTGATTACTAACATGTCTGCGACGCAGGCCATCAGCATCACGCTGCCGTCGGCCGTTCCAGGTATGGAATTTCCATTCCAGGTGATGTCGCCGTTCCCCATCAACGTTGTCACCAACGGACTCGACCAGATATCAGGACTGCGGGCAGGCAGAAACCGCGTGTTGACGGACCGCCGGCTCTACGTGTTCGCCTGCACGGAGGCAGGCTTGTGGAACATCGTGATTTCCCCTATCCCGGAAATCAATCCGGCCAAGGGCATCCACATGGCAGACATCCCCGGTTTCGTCGCTGACGGGACCACGGATATGTGGTCGCTCGTGTCCGACGTGAACGAGGATGCGAGCGCCAAGAAGGCGCCGCTGATCTTCCCGCAGGGCGTAGTGGCCCTGTCGCAGCCGTTCATCGCCAAGACCACGCTGGTTGGCGCCGGTGGCGCGGCCCCCAATACTTTCTGGGGCCCGACGTTCGGAACGATGTTCAAGAACATCGGCATCAATTCGGCAACTCGCGGCCTGGTCGAGGTGGACACAGGCTCGTTCGGCTACTACGGCTGGTCCTGCCGTGACATCGGTTTCGACGGCAGCTATGACGCCGGGGTGCTCAACTGCATCGGCCTGCGGGCCTACGGGATGCTGGACGTCGGCGCCCTGACGCAGTACCGGATTGACAATCTCTACGCCAAGGACTGCCAGATCGGGATGTCGCTCTACGGCTACTCCGGTATCGTCATGAACCCGCAGACCAAGGGCTGCCGCGACATCGGCCTGCAACTTGCGCTGGCGAACGCCGTCACTGTTTTCGGCGGCTGGCTGGACGCTGGCGTCGAGGGAGCGTGGGGTGCGCGACTGCAGGGGCAGGTCCCGATCCTCTGCACCGTCACATCCTCGCTTGATCGGATCACGACCGCTCGGGCGCACGGCCTACACATCAATCGGACGATCCGATTCGGCGCCACCGGCTCAATGCCGAGCGGACTGACGGCTGGTGTGGACTACTACCCAACCAACATCACAGATTCGACGCACTTCCAAGTGTCCACCACGCCGGGCGGATCGGCCATCGACATCACGACCAACGGTTCGGGGGTGTACTTCTACCCCACCGAGGGCTCGTCGGTGACGTCGTTCCGTGGCACCGTGTTCCAGAGCAGCGTGGCGGACGCCAACGGCTTGGACGTCACCGAGGGCTGCAGCGACGTCGATGTGGCCGCCTACTTCGAGAACATGGTGGGCACCGAGGCCGGATCGACCGGCACGCTCCAGAACCCACAGCGCGCGACGTTCTCGCTGCGGGTGGGCGTCCTGGACGTTGGCGGCTTCCAACAGGACCTGACCGGCGTGTCCTACCGCCAGCGGGGTTGCCACAACTTCGGCATCTCTCGCTCGGTGTTCACCGGCGGCCCGTCCATGACGCACCTCACCAAGGGCGGCCAGGTGTACTTCGGCAACGTGACTGGCCTGCATATCGGCGAGGGACTGGACGCCCCGCTGGGCAAGGTGGTGATCAGCCAGCACTGCAAGAACATCGAGGGCGCCATCATGGGGCGGTCGTCGTACTACCCGGGCGACGCCACGAGCTACGAGATGGGCTTCGTGCCGGTTGACGAGTCCGGGGCCATGGGCCGGGGCGCGCAGTCCTTCATTCCGAACCCGAACAACCGCGGCGCGGTGGGAAACACCGTGCGCGGCTACCAAGCGAGCCTGCGGCACATCGACATCACGGTCGGGGTGGATACCACCACGTTCCGCAACGAGGGGTCGTCGCTCAAGATTACGCGATCAAGGGCGCGCACGTTTACCGTCAACACCGGCACCGACGTGGTTACGGTCTCCGCGGACGTGCAGGCTGCCGGATGGAGCAACGACCTGGTTGTCCGGGTGAAAGCGGACGCTGGCGGCACGCTGCCGGGCGGCCTGCTGGCTGACACAGACTACTACGTCAAGAATCTCTCCGGCGCTACGCTGCAGCTACAGTTGACGAGCGGCGGAGGGATCATCGACATCACCAGCGCCGGCACGGGCACGTTTCGCATCGACCCTCGGCAGGGCCTCGGGTGGTTCGCAAAGCCGTTCGGGCAGGATGTGCTCGGCATCAACGGCACTACCGTGGTCATGACCGGACACCTCCTGCTGCCGAGTTCATGCCCCGGGTACGGGGATCAGAGCAAGGGGCCGTACATCGGCTTCTACTCCAACGGTAACGTCACTGCGTCGTACCGTGGTGGCGGCGGCTACGGCAGCTACATCCAGCCGGACAAGTGGACGCAATTCGTGGCGTGGCAGACGTTCGCTACCACGGGCGGCTACATCGGACCATACTTCGCGCCGCTCGGACTCAACGAGAACGCATGGGACAGCGACTACACGATGTATGTTGCCGACCTCGCGCTCTGCCCGAACCCGCAGAGTTACCAAGACCTCATGGCCGGACGGTTCAGTCTGTCGCCGTGCGCCGGCCTGTTCGTCGGCGACCAATTCATCGCCTCGGCCAGCGCGGCGCCGGCGGACGCGGCGATCTACTGGAAGCGCGGGGACACTGTCCTGAACAGCGCCCCGTCCGTCGGGTCGCCGGATAGATGGATATGCACCACGGCCGGCGTCGGCGGTACGGCCACGTTCACGCCCACTGCCAACCTGTAAGGAACATCCCATGGCACTCGGAATGTCCACCACCCTCCGCAACGCCCGCCTCGACGCCATCACGTCGGCCGTGGGCAGCGCGGGCAAGCTCCGGCTGTACGCCGGCACCCGTCCGGCCACGGGCGGTACGGCGACCACGCTGCTCGGTGAGTTCACCTGCGGCTCACCCTTCGCCGGGGCTGCCGCCAGCGGGGTGCTGACCCTGAACCCGGTGGCCGCCGACTCGGCCGCCGACAACACCGGCACGGCAACCTGGGCGCGGCTCCTGAAGTCGGACAACACGTTCGTCATGGACCTGGACGTCAGCGTGGCTGGCGGGTCGGGCGACCTGACCATGGACAACGTCGCGGTCGTGGCCGGGGCCACGCTCACCCCGGGGTCCATGTCCATCACGGACGCGAACCCGTAGTGTGGCGACGGAACTCGATGACGCCCTGTCAGCTCTGGCAGCCGCCGGCGAGGCCCTGATCGTGAGCACGACGGGCTACGTCAACGCCACCCTGCGCGCCGCCACCGTGGCGGGCAGGAGCCCCGCGCCGCCGCCGCCGGCCCCGACCTATGTGAAGCCGGACACGCCGGCCAACCTGGCGCCGGTCCCGCTGGTGTCGGGGGCCTACTTCTGGGCAGCCTACTGTGACGAGGCGACGTCGAACGACGATTACCCGGTCCTCGGCTATCGGTTCTACGAGAACGGCGTCCTCGTCGGCCAGCTCCCCGAGCCGCAGTTCATCAAGCTCGGTCGCCAGCCCAGCACCCCTTACAGCATCCGGGTGTCGTCCTACACGGTCGGCGCGGAGTCCGAGCTGTCCGACCCGATCACGATCACCACAGACGCCAGCGGTGGTGTGGACCCGCCGCAGGACACCACGGCGCCGTCGGCGCCCGTCCTCGACAGCGTGGTGGCCGATAACAGCACCACCATCACGGCGGAGTTCACCGGGTCGACCGACACGCAGAGCGGCGTGGCGTGGTACGAGCTGCAGATCGACGACCAGTCAGTCTCCGCCGTCCTGCACCCTGGCACGGAGATGTCGTACGGAGCAATGACCCAGGGGCGGACCTACTCGGTGCGGATCGTGGCCGTCGACTACGCGGGCAACCGCAGCACGCCGAGCAACGAGGTCCAGATCACCATGCCGGGGATCATCGTCGAGCCCCCGCAGCCTCGCACCCTTGGCGGCCAGATGGTGACGGCCGCGCCGGTTGTGGTCGGCCAGATCATCAACACGCCGACGCCGACGCCACCGGCCCGCACGCTGGCCATGGACGCCGACACGGGCGCCGTGGTGTTCTCCGGGCACATCTCGGTGCTGACACCCCCGCCGGTCGGCTTCCCGGACCTTGCGACCCGTGAGGCGGACCTGGCCGCGCGCAAGGTCGGGGCGCTCAGTTGGGACGACCTTACTGGGTACGCCAACACGGCGCAGATGCTGGCGGCCTGCAGCAACTTCACCGGCAACGCCCCGGGCTACGACGGCAGCGGCAACCTGCGCTACGAGCAGGCGCTGGACACCGCGGTGTCCCTGACCGGCGGCAAGGCGCTTCGCCACACGGTCTACCAGTACGCCGGCGAACAGATGGGCGGCTGGGGCCGGTCCTACGGCTTCCCGGTGTACGACTACCGGCCGTTCTACCACACGATGATCATTCGAATGGACCGGAACGCGCACAGTTGGGCGACGCCGGTCGCCGGCTCTGGCGGACTGGGCAACAAGCTCATCTACCTGAAGCGAAACGAGGGCTCGGGGCAGGTCTATCTCACCGGTGGCAACTCGCAGCACGGCATCCTCGGCATCAACCAGGCGAACGGTGACACGGTCTGGGCGAAGCGCCGGATCGCTGGCGCCGACCGCTGGTTCCTGAACAACTGCGTGGATGGTGGCGGCGCGGACCCGGCGACCCTGCAGGAGGCCATCCAACGATACAGCCACGAGCGGCGCAACCTCGGCTGGGGCATCACCGGCGGCAATGCCGGGAGCCTGGGCGCGGCCGTGCCGCTCATCTGCGACCGCGCCGGATACCCGCCAGCTGACGCGCTGGCCCCGGGCGGCTGGCTGATCCCCGTCGATGAGTGGTTGGTCATCACGACGCGGATCGACCCGGCGCCGACCGACGTGTTCCCGACAACCGGCGGCGCGCCGACTGCCTTGGCGGGCACCAACGCGACGGAGGTGGCCAACCAGGCCGGCCGGCGGGCCCGCCTGACCGTGTGGGCGTCGGACTATTGGTCGCCGCCGAAAATCCTAATCGACACCGCGGACCCGCTCACCGAGCTGCAGTTCGGTCCTTACTCGCCGCCCAAGTTCACCGCGGCGGAGAACCATCGGTACGTCGAGTGGGCATTGCACCTCTACCGGACCAACGGTCTGCCGGAGATCGGCCGGCCGCCGCTGGTGCACTGGCTGGATCACGCGATCACCAGCTACTCGCCCATCAACCACCCCGGCGGCCACGCCCTGCCGGCGTCGCCCTTCGGGGCGTTCACGGCGTACCCCAGCATCCTGGCGTGACGCCACCGTTCTGACTCCACGAGAGGCCCACCATGATTATCAGCAGCACCCCAATCACCGTCGATGGCAGCACCGCCGCCATCACCCTGGGCCCGCGCGATGGCCCCGAGCCGTTCATGGTCGTCCTGCGGGGCACCTGGGGCAGCGGCACCATCACCCTGCAGACGACGGTGGACAACACCAACTGGGTGGATTGCAAGGACGACAGCGGCACCGCGATCGCCTGGACCTCAAACGGCGCCTACGGCGTGAACCTGCCGCCCGGCGCGACCTACCGGCTGACGATGTCGGGCTCGAGCAGCCCGAGCCTGAACTGGGCGTTCGTCTGATGCGCGGCTCGCTGCGTCGGGGGCTGCGGGGGTCGCTGCGCTCCACGCTGCGCGTGGCGCTGGCGGCGGTCGGCGCCACCGCCATGCTCTGGACGGGCGGCGCCTCGGTCGACTGGTCGGACGGAACCTCTGTGGACTGGAGTAGCTAGACATGGGTACGGCATTTGCATCGCAATCGGCCATTGCGCCGGGGTCCCAGACCACCGGGGACAAGGTCCCTGTCGAGCGAGCCGGTGGCGTAAAGCGCCACGTCGACCTGAGCGCCATCCTGCCGCCTGGCTTCCTCTACACCCAGAACGCGGCCAACAGCGCCGAGTTCAAGTCGCTGGTTATGAACAACGACGCCGGGTTCTCGGCCAGCCCCGGGTCGGTGGAAGCCACGTCGTTCCGCCTGTCGATCGGCTCGTGGAACAACGCCGGCACGCAGAACTACTCCAACAGCGGCCTCGCCATCGGCTTCAACTGCAAGGCGGTCGAGGTCGGCTCCGACTTTCGGGTGGACACGGCGAAGCACGGCCTGGCGCTGCACTTCAACGCCAACTACAACGACACCGGGTTCACCAACGCCGCCGGCACCGAGTTCTCGGCGGTGTTCATCGACCGCCCCGGCACGACCACGGTGGAACTGTTCCGCTTTCGCGCTGGCAATGCGCCGACGGGCACGGGTGCGCACCCCACGGGCGAGTTTGTCATTGACGCCCGGATCGCGGTCAGCGGCGTCCGCGGCGCCCGGGGCTGCGACTTCCTCGGCTGGCGGTCTGGTCAGCTCAAGGACTGCTTCATCCAGTCCGTGCGCCAGAACAACCTGCTCTACTACTACGACGACGGGACCAACTACCCGTATATCAACATGATTATCAAGCAGAGCACCCGATACCGGGTGGACCTGCTGCTGGGCAAGGGTGGCTTGACCGACGCCACCGGCACAGACGCTTCGGACACCACGCCGCCGTATGCCTTCGCCGGCTTCGGCTCGCGGCCGTTCCAGGGGACCAACTTCAACGCCAGCACGCTCTGCCTGGGCCTCTCCGTCGATGACGGCCTGAACCCGAAGGACCCCATCGGCCGGGACTGCATCCTCGGCGTCTACACCGGCAACGCGGTCAACGGGACGAAGGGCCTTGTGATCCGGGCCGGCCAGCGATCCGGCCAGACAGCCAACACCGCCAACGTGTTCGAAGTCCAGAGCACCGCCGACGCGGGCGCTACCGGCACGATGACGTGGGCGTGGGGCGCGGACGGTCGCCTGATCGTCGGCTCTAGCGAGCGGATCACAGGCGGCAATTCGTTTACGCCGAGCTGGACGAACCTCCCCGGCGGTGGCGCTCCTGCCAGCAGCGCGCCGACGTGGATTCGGGTGTACGACGGCTACGGCGGCGCCCGCTACCTGATCCCCTGCTGGGCCAACTGATCCAACCACGAAAGGCAATCCGTGAAGATCGACTTCAGCCAAGTCCTCAAGCAGCTCGACGGCTCCAACATTCTGGCGGACGCGGGCGAACCGCTGACCCTCGGCCGGCTCTGCACCGTGGCTCTCGTGAACGACGAGACCGGCGACGGCGGTGCCAAGGAGCGGCGCTTCCGCATGGCCCAGAAGCTGTTTGTCTGCGGTGAGCACGAGCTCACGTCCGAGGACGTCGCCTGGCTCAAGGAGATCATTGGCCGCGTCATCACCAGCACGATCCACGCGGGGCAGGCCCGCATCATGCTCGAAGCCGGCGGCTGATCCGTGAAGTACATCCCCGCCATCATCCTCGTGCTGGCGGTCCTGATTGGTTTGTGGCTGCGGAGCCCGTGATGCCGGACGAGATCCTGAGAGACCTGGAGCGCGATGTGGTGGCCCTGAAGGTAAGCAACGCCGAACTGGCCGGCGAGCTGCGGAACCTGCGCGGCACGGTGGACAAGCTGGACGCCGCCGTGAACAACCTCACCGAGACCCTCAACAGGGGCAAGGGCGCGATGTGGGGAATCATGCTCATTGCGGGGTCTCTAGGCGCGTCGCTGACGACCATCGTCAAAAAGCTGATGGGGGTGGCCTGATGGATCCGACAACCCGCCCGAATATCCTCACCATCGGCGTCATTGCCGGAGCCGTCGCTCAGATGGTCCTGTTCGCGTGGAATGCCTTGGTGCCCAAGTTCCCCATGGGGGCTGCCGAGGGCGCGGCGCTGACCACGATCCTGACGGCGTTCGCCCAGTGGGCCGACCGGATGAGCAAGCGCGAGCACCAGCACGTCATCCGCAAGCACGCGCAGGAGTACTACGGCCCGACCAACCCGCCGGACGACACGGCATGATCCCGTGGCTACCTGTCTCCTACCGGACCCTTGCCATTGTCGGCATCGCCCTGTGTGTTTTCGCTGCGGGCTGGTCAGCGAACGGTTGGCGGCTGAACGCCAAGCACGCGACCGAGCTGCGGAAGATGCTCGAAGCCGGGGCCGAGGCGACCAAGCGCCGGGACCTCGCCATGCAATCACTGAGGGAGCAGAGCCTTGAGGACGCTGACCGTATCGCTCGCCTGTCTCGCGGTACTCGGGTGCGCTGCTACGCCGACCGCCCCGACGTGCCCGCCGCCGGCGCTGACGCCGATCCCGCCGGAGATCATCGAGAAGCTGGAAAAGCTGCTGTCGACGCGACAGACGTCCTCCGGCAGTGCCTCCGGACCTTCGGCGAGGTCAACCGCACGCTGTCGGGTGTGAGCCCGTGAAGGCGATCCCCGGGCTGATCCTGCTGCTGGCCGTCGCTGCGGGGGTGTGGCTGTGGCTTTCGCTCTAGGCGCCCGCTCCCTGAAGGCCCTCGAAGGCGTGCATCCCGACCTGGTGCGCGTCGTGAAGCGGGCCATCCAGGTGACGGACACCGACTTCACGGTCACCGAGGGCCGGCGGACGCTCGCCCGGCAGCGCGAACTGGTGGCGGCCGGGGCCAGCCGGACGATGCGGAGCCGGCACCTGACGGGCCACGCGGTGGACCTGGCCGCCCTCGTCGCCGGGTCGGTGCGCTGGGACTGGCCGCTCTACGGCAAGCTGAACCTCGCCATGCAGCGGGCGGCGGACGAGCTGGGCGTGACGGTGGAGTGGGGCGGTTCCTGGAAGACCTTCAAGGACGGGCCGCACTGGCAGCTGCCGTGGGATCGCTACCCCGCCTGAACTCGGCGAAGCTCCCGAACTGCGCCAGCGCGGCCGCACGGTAGGCGGCGATAGCCGCGTCCCTGGTGGGGAAGTGCCCGAGGGTCCGCTGCCGACCGTCGGTTGTGATGTAGGCCCGCCAGACCTTCTTGGCGCGCCGGTAGCTCACGCCCTTGTGGCCGGACGTGCTGTCCGCCCGCAGGGCGCTGTTGGCGTTGTTCTGCGTCTGCGTGCACTCCCGAAGGTTCTCGATGCGGTTGTCGGTGCGGTCGCCGTTGACGTGGTCCAGGTCGCCGGTTGGCGGCCCGAAGTGGTAGGTCCAGATCAGCCGGTGCTCAAGGCGGGGGACGCCGTCCAGGTTGATGACGCGATAGCCTTCCTTGTGGGGGCCTCCGGCTCGGGATCCGGCCGCACGGCCGCCTCCACCGAAACGACGGTACAGCCCGCCATCCCGGTATTCGAACATGGCGTGGAGACGGTCCTGGGGGATGTCGTGGTATTGCCGCATGGGATCGATTCTAGCCGGCCTCGAGGGCGGGCGAGTACTCGTGCTCGGGGGGAACCAGGGCGATCAGGTCAGCATTGCCGGGTTCCCGGCGGAGCGCTTGCTCGGGGTGCGGCGCCTCGCCTGAGCGCAGGCGGCTGGCTGGGGCGGGTGTAGTAGTAGGCACTTAGGCGAATCCGTCATAGCCTAAGCCGGTTCCATGTGAAACCCTTGCGCCGCAACAACGACCAAGAGCCTCTTAATCCATTGGTTGAAGGTTCAAGTCCTTCACGACCCACCACCTTCCCCTTAGGCAACCCAGCCGGATTGTGGGCCGTTCTGGCGGCTTTTAGCCACCGCCCTTAGGCACCAGGCTATCGGGTCGGGCTGATGCGTCTGGCGCGTTTATAGCGCGTCAGGAGGCCCAACCCGGTCCTATGGATAGACTCGGCCCTAGCCCTCACGTCATGGAGGGTCCAATCCACGTTGAGCCGCCGCATGGCGGACTGTAGCCCCCAAACCTCCCACGGCCGCCCCCATTCGTTCAGGAACACCGAAGGCCCCCCTCCGGGGGCTTCCCACAGGAGAGCTTGCAGCTCGTCGCTCCACTCAATCAGAAGCGTCTTGCCGGTCTTGGACTCGGCAATCTCGATCCCGTCGGCGGTGACTTGCTCCCAAGTGAGGGTCCGGGCGTCCCCCTGCCTAAGCCCGGTCAGCTCCAGGAACCGCAGGAACAGCCGGAACCGGGGGGAGGCCCGGGTCAGGGCCTCGGCCCACTCCGCGTCCCGGATGAACCGGCGGCGGGGCTTCTCGGTGTTTCTACGAACCCCCCGGCAGGGATTCCCCTTGCACCAGCCCTGCCGCATCCCGAAGTCAAAAGCCGCCGATAGCACCGCCTGCTCCCGGTTCCCGCCAGGCCCGTTCCCCATCTTGCGCCGGCCTTCCAGAAACATGGCGACGTGCTGGGGCTCCAGGTCCTCGATGGCCATATGGCCGAAGTGTTTCCGCAGGCGGGGGATGCGGACAAGGTAGCTTTTCTGGGTCGAGGGCTTCCGCAGGGGCAGCCATTTCTCGATGTAGGCGTCTAAGAGGCCGTTGATGGTCCGGGGCGGGGGTGGCTTGGTGGCTTCCGCCAGTGCCCTATAAAGCTCGGGGAGCGAGGCGTCAGCGTCGCAGAGCCGGGTCCACTTGTTCCGATGGACGTAGTAGACCGCGCCGTGGCTGACGTGGCACTTCGGGGGCAGCTTCATGGAACTCGGAGAAGTCCGGGGCTGTTCTTGTTCTGTCCCGGAGCATAGCCCGGTCAAAGGCCGCGAGGGTAGTCATCGGCCTCCCGTGGCGGTCGTCCATGCAGGCGATCCCGTTCTGCCGGCACCACTTCCGCACGTCTGCCGGGCGCTTGTAGCCCGACCGGGCAGACAGCTCCGGGAAGTCCAGGATCACCCCCACAGCCCTCCCTGCCGCGGCTCCCGCGCTGCCCGGATCATGCTGCCCGGACCTCCCTGCTGACCGCGTAATTCGCCCGCACGATGGCCTCGGCGATGGGCGGCGCCACGCTGTTGCCGACCATCCGCACTTGGGCGGTCTTCGTCAGCGTGCGCTCGCTCCCATCCTCCTCCTTGCCCCGGTCGATGATGTAGTCCGGTCGGAACCCTTGCGCCCGGTACAGTTCGTGCGGGGCGAGCATCCGCATCCCGATGTCCACGATGCGGTGCAGTTCGCCGCGGACCATGACCAGGCCGAGGCGGTCCTTGGTGGTGATGGTGCGGATCGGGTCGGAGAGCGCCTGCCCGTCCTTCTCGTTGCCGTAGAACGCGGTCAGGAAGGCCAACACGAGGGCGTGATGGTCTTGCGTCGTGATGGTGTGCATCGGGATGCGAAGGTCGGCGCCGTCGTTCTCGTGCCCACCGTAGTGCCTGGCGAGGAAGGCCGCGACAAGAGCGAAGTGACCGCCCTTCACGTTGGCGCACACCGTCCTGAGAGGCTCGTCGGCCGGCATATTCCGCTGGTGGCTGGCGTTGGCGTGTTCAGTGACGAACGGGGCAACGCCGTTCACGATGAACGGCTCCGGGCTGTTCACGACGTAGCGCATGACGCCCCGGGCGATCCGGCGCAGGGTGGCTTCTGCCAGCGGGCGGGTGCGCTCGAAGATCGACGGGCAGGGCAGGGTCCAGTCGATGCACTCGGCCGCCGTCCGGTCGGGCGGGGCGCCCCGCCACGGCCCGTGACTCGCCTCGGGAAAGACAATCTCCCCGCCGTCCCGGCGCATGACGATGAACAGCCGCTTGCGGGTCGTTGGCGCCCCGTAGTCGCAGGCCCGTAGCTCCCGCATGTCGATCCGGTAGCCAAGATTCTCCAGTTGCTTGTGCCAACGGCGGAACAGCAGGCCCCGGCGCTGGGGGCAGATTTTCCCGTCCGGCAGCAGCGGCCCCCAGTCGGCGAACTCCTCGACGTTCTCCAGGCAGATGACCCGCGGGGCCGCGGACGTTGCTGCCCACCTGGGGATCAGGTTGGCGAGGCCGCGCCGCCGTCGCGCCAGGTCGCGGTCGCGGAACGGCTTGCCGCCCCGGGCCTTGCTGTGAAAGGTGCAGTCGGGCGAGAACCAGCCGAGGCCAACCGGACGCCCGCCGGTCAGCCCCACCGGATTCACATCCCACACGCTGCCGCAGAAGTGGTGAGTGCGCGGGTGGTTGATCCGGTGCATGGCGATGGCTTCGGGGTCGTGGTTGATGGCGAAGTCCACGGGTCGCCCGATAGCCGCTTCGATTCCCGAACTGGCACCGCCGCCCCCGGCGAAGTTGTCTACGATCAGCTCGCTCACGGCCCCAGCTCCACCGGCCGCGCCACCGGGTCCGTCTGCTCCATGAATTGCCGCGCCCACACCTTCCGCTGGGCCTCGGGCTTGGCGTAGTCGCAGGCCAGCCGGGCGAGGTCGATCAGCCGCACGGCCTCGGCAAGCAGTTTCTCGTCGTCGGTCGGCTCCCTCGGCGGCGGGTCGGTGACCATGCTGGCCCGGTCGCGGATCAGCAGCGCGGGGAAGTTCGTGCCGAGGGAGGGCGGGTAGTCGGCCCACGCTGGCAGCGCGAGGAGGCAGAGGAGGAGGGCGCGGGTCATGGCGCAGTTGCCCACAGCGTAAAGATCGCGCCCACTAGAAACCCAAGAAGAAAAGAGACAGAGATCGCTATCACCGCTCCCCCTCCCCGTTGATGGCCCGAACGACAGCATCGAGGGCCGGAGACAGAACCCTCCGGTCCATCCCGTAACCGGCTTCGTCGCTGCGTATCTCGCTTGCCAGTGCTTCGATCAGCGCGGCGAGGGGCGCGTTGATGAGCTTGATTCCGAGGAATGTCCCGCCCTCACCCACATCAGGAAAGCCGCAGTCCTCGCTTCGCATACGCCCCACCGCCCGCCTCACAGCCTCGTCAGTCACGGTCTCGGTCATGTCATTCTCCTCGTTCGATCTTGTGGAAGGCGGCGAGGGCTTCGGTAAGCGCGTCAGCGCCGCACGTACAGCCCTGCGGTCGGTCCTCGTAAAGTGCTGGACATCGCTCCGTGTGCCAGTTTTTGTCCCACGCCGCCTTCACCACCGCATCGGCGGCGCGGACGAGGGCGGCTTGTTCCTGTGCACTGTCCTTCCCCGCTGTATCGCCGTCCTTCAGCATAAGCTGGGCAAGCGCCGTCAACGTATTTCGCACGTCGTTCAGAGTCACCTTGCTCACGTCTGCTTCTCCTTCTCGCTCGGGGGGAGGGCGGCGATGGCCTGCATCACCGGCTCGCACGGATGCTCCATTGGCGGCTCGCCGTCCCAGTCTGGGGTTTGACCTGACAGGACCAACCGAGCGCAGTGGCCGTTCTCGACCATTGCGCCGCTTGCGCCATCGTCGTTTGGCTCCAGCCAGTTCGGGCATTCGGGGTCCGCGCCATCTTCCCAATCATCGAGGCCGGCGTAGTGCTCGCCGTGGGCGTACCAGCGCAGACCGGATCGCAGGCGCTCGGCCTCGGTGGCAAGCCCTGCGTTGGCGGCGTCCAGCTCAAAATATTTGCCCTGATAGAAGGCAATAACGTCTGATGAGATTTCCTCTTGCGCCCGCAACAGCTCGCACTGCGCCTTGAGCGCGTCCCGCTCGGCGTTCACCGTCGTGATGTGATTGCGAAAGCTGATCCTGTATGCCTCGGATTCATTCAGCTTCTCTTGCAGTTCACGCACCGTGGCTTGATAGCCCTTAACCAGCGTGTCAGCCGTCTCCCGCTCGGCCTCCAGCCGGCGCAGCTCGGCCAGCAGGGCGGGGCGAACCGCTGCGGCAATCGCTTCCGCAAACTTCGTCGCATTGAAGCTTGGTCGCGTGATGTCATAGGGCCCGGACTCGAAACTCATGCGTATCGTTCCGAGGCAGCCCGCGCTTGCCAAGGCATCCACGATGACGCTTTCTGGCAGCGCGTCCAGTTCCCGCAGGGTCTCGGGGGTCATGGCTTCACCACCGCGACCGGGTAAACGTCGTGCGTACCATCGGGCAGACCCGGTGCATACAAGCTGGCACTGGTCACCGTCCCCGCCGCGTCAACGGTCAGCTTGGCGATGGGGGCAATTGGGGCACCGTCCTCAACGGCAATGGGCACGACAGCGGGCTCGATCCGGGCCATCCACTCGTTCCAGGCGGTGATGGCTTCGGCTTCGGTCGGGCGGCGCGGGCCTTCGATGTAGCCACCGGCCCAGCTACTGCTAAAAACCTGCCAGCCGGGCTTACGACCGAGCCTGACAGCCACAATCGGCTCCACCCCCGGCAGCAGCGGGCACTCGACTGGCTTGAGGTCGGTCATGGCGCGTCTCCGAGGAACGGCAGTAGGGGCGGCATCTGGCCGCTTTCGTAGGCGCGGGCAATCAGCGGGCGGGAGTGCTCGCTCATGCTCTGCCCGTTCGGCAGGACGATGTGGGCCAGGAACTCGTCCTCGAACTCGGTGATGCCGCTCTCCACCGCCTCCAGCTTTGCCTTGATGGCGAGCGCCAGCGCCCTCCATCGGGTGCGGATGGCCTGCTCGTAGGCCTTCCGGGCGGCATCATCAGACCGCAGGGTTTCGTAGGACTGGCGGCCGTGCCGGACGTGGGTGAACTCGCGGGCGTTCGGGTCGGGCATCGGCAGGAAAAAGCGGATGTGCCGGCCCTTGGCTCGGAAGGCGACAACCGCCCCGCCGGCCTTCCAGCCATACATGAACTGGTCCGCCCCGTAGCGGGTCAGCACCTGTTCGATTTCGGCCCGCGATTTCTCGCTGCTGACCGTGGTCTTTTCGGCGTACCGGCTCACCGCGCACCCCCGTGCCGCCGCTTCTTCTCCCGCGCCATCGCCCGGTCGATCATGTCCTCGGAGCAGGCGAACCGATCCGCCAGCCGCTTCCTGCTGAGCGTCCGCCGCAGCTGGACCGCCTGCCATATCTGGCGGTCCTGGGATGGGGTCAGGCGGGAAATGTTGCGGGCCATCGTTCGTTCCTTTCGAGTGAGTTCAGCCAACTGCGCCCACGAGCCGGAGGATCTCCTCCTCGAGCGCGGCCTCGGTCACCGTCGGCAGGATGTCATCGCAGACCGCCTGAACCGCCCGGCGCCAGACCTCCTGGAACTGCTCCTCGTTCAGCCGGCTGAAGGCGATGGAATCCGCCACCAGGTACACCTCGCCCGTCGCCTTGCTGACGATGTGGGTGCAGTGCCCCGCCCGGATCTTGAGGAAGTCGTGCACCTGCTCCGGTGCTGCGGAATTGAGGGCTTGTCGAGTAGATCAGATTGCACAAGGCCCACCATCGGCGAAGGTTCTTGTTGACGCGCTTGGACTCGAACGTGCACCGGAGAACGGTGTCCAGCGGGACCTTCGCCAGCTTCCGCGTGGCGTGGTCGTCCGCCGGGACCA
>CAYZBB010000144.1:0-4240 GCA_964476495.1 uncultured Actinomycetes bacterium
GGTGTCGCCGAAGGTGGCCAGCGACAGGTTGTGGGTGGTGAAGCCGGAACCGATGATCAGCACCCCGTCGTCGCGCAGCGGCGCGAGCCTGCGACCGATCTCGAACAGCCCGCGGGGATCGAGGGTCGGCATCGACACCTGCAGCACCGGAATGTCGGCCTCCGGGTACATCTCGACCAGCGGTACGTAGGCGCCGTGGTCGAGCCCGCGATTCGGGTCCTGATGCACCGTCTGCCCGGGCCCGGCGAGCAGGCCGGAGACGTCCTTGGCCAGTTGCGGAGCACCCGGCGCGGCGTAGGTGACCCCGTAGTAGCGCTCCGGGAAGCCCCAAAAGTCATATGTCAGCGGGACCGTCGTGGTGGCACCGACCGCCAGCGGGGCACGCTCCCAGTGCGCCGACACCACGAGGATCGACTTCGGCCGGGGAAGGTCGCGGCTCCACGCGGCCAGCTGTTCGGTCCACACCGCGTCGTCGGCGAGCGGGGGCGCGCCGTGGGACAGGTACAGCACCGGCATGCGCTCGCCGGTGACGTGAGTGGAGGTCGTCATGTCGACTCGATTCGCCGTGAGGATCAATGGCTACCTCACCAGCATAGCCCAGTTTAGTTGAACGTTCAAGTACTTCCCAGACCCGGGGTCGACGAGGACAGGGATAATCGGCGGATGCCTGACGATCCATGGCTCAGCGACGAGCAGCAGCGGGCGTGGCGCGCGTTCCTGCGGATGTCCGGCCAGCTCAGCGAGTGCATCGAACGTGACATGCAGCAAACCGGCGGCATGCCGCACGCCTACTACCTGATCCTGGCAATGCTGTCCGAGTCCGCCGGCAACTCACTGCGGATGAACCAGTTGGCCGAGGCCGTGCGGTCGTCCCAATCGCGCGTGTCGCACGCGGTCGCCAGGCTCGAGGAATCCGGTTGGGTGCGGCGACTGCCCGCCGAGGGTGATCGGCGCGGGCAGGTCGCGGAGCTCACCGCGGCCGGCATCGACCGGCTGCGCGAACTCGCCCCGGGACACGCGGAGGTGGTGCGGTCGATCATGTTCGACCCGCTGTCGCCGGAGCAGTTGGCCAACTTCCAGGACATCTGCATCACGATCCTCAAGGCGATGGCCGATCGGGGCATCACCTCGGCGTACCCGCCGGCGCCGCCCTGCTGACCTTCCGGGCGTCCACGCCGTCGCCGAGCCCGTGTCCCGGATCCGTATCCCCGCGAATCCGTGACCCCGCGTACCGACTACCGACACCACGGGGGATACCCCCCATGGTCTTTGGAGCCGCTGTGGGGAATCGAACCCCAGACCTGCTCATTACGAGTGAGCCGCTCTGCCGACTGAGCTACAGCGGCGGCGTGGGAGAGTCTAGCCGCCCATGGATCGCTCCGACGCCATGCCACCCCCCGGGTGAACGGGTGTCAGGCCGCCGACAGCGCCTTCCACTCATCCCAGGAATAGGTCCAGTCGTAGACGTCGCCGTCCGCCTTGGACAACGGCACGCTGGTACCGCTGACGACGACGGGATCGCCGATCATCGCGGAGGCGTAGTACTCCTCGGCGCTGGCCGCGGACAGGTTGATGCAGCCGTGGCTGACGTTGACCACGCCCTGGTCGTAGACGGTGTCCTGATTCTGGTGGATGAACTCGCCGTTGTCGCTGATCCGCACCGCCCAGTGCTCGGTGACGTTGGTATAGCCGTAGGCGGGGTTGCTCATCTTCACGGTCGGCTCCATGTCGCTGACCACGTGAATGCCGGAGCGGGTGACTCGATTGGGGTCGCCGATCTCGTCACCGCTGCCGTAGGAGGCGTCGTAGGTGGCGATGGTCTGGCCGTCCCGCTGGACGACGATCTGGTGGGTGGTCGCGTCGGCGAGCACCACTTGGTTGCGGCCGATGGTGAAGTCGCTCGTCACGTTGTCGCCGCCGAAGTAGTTGTCGCCGAAGGGCAGGCCGTAGATGTCGGACTCGACATGCACCTGCGTATTGGCCGGCCAGAAGTCCTTGGGCCGCCAGTCGAGGGACGGCCACTTGTCGCCGTCGTGCTGCACCCAGGCCCAGGCACCCTCGACCGCAGGGGTCGTGGTGATCTTGACGTGCTTCTCGATCAGGTCCTTGTCCTGCGGCTCATACCCCAGATGCACGATCACCGGCGAGGCCACTCCGACCACCGCACCGTCCCCCGGCGAGATGGAGGTGGTGATCTCGTCGGTGGGTGTAACCGTGGTGTAGGTCCCGTCGATCGGCACGGACCTCCCGTCGGTGCCGACGGCGGATCCGGTGACGTGGTAGTCACGGCCATAGCCGAGCGGCTCGGCCACCGTCCACGTGGCGCGATCCGCCGACAGCGTCCCGCTGACCTGGGTGCCTTCCGGATTGGTCATGTGCAGATCACTGATGGTGCCGCCGGTCACCGAGACGGAGATCGGCGCGGTCGGCGCCACGTCGTCGGTACCGAACGAGGGCGAGGCGGTGACGACCGCGACCGGTTTCACGGGAGCATCGACCGTGGATCCTGTGCCCGACTCCGCGGACGAGTCGCCGGCGCCGGCGGACCCGGCCGCCATCTGGGTCAGGGTGGTGCCGCCGGAGGATCCGGAACAGGCGGCGAGCGCGGCGAGCACGCTGCCGAGGGCCAGGGTCATCGCAATCCGCCGGATCGGCGGGCGGTGGGTGGTCATCTGGTCCTCCGCGGAATCGGGCTTCGGCGCCGGCGGATATCCCGGCACCAGGCGTCAGACGCACTGGGTGGCAACGGCGTTCATCGCCGTCACCAGATGATTGCGGGTGCCGGGTCGGCTGGGCGTGAACCCGTCGGCCGTGTCGGCGAGACCTCGATCCACGGGGTGGGCCCGCCGACGGACGTCGAGGCGCGGGTCGAAGGCGTACCGAGCCGAGCATAACCGGCGCGACGGCGAGCCTTTCGCCAGCGCCGCTACTCGTCGCAGGTGCGTGCCCAATGGTGCAGATCGGACGTAGCGATCTTGACGACGAAGCGGCGACGGGCGCACCGTTGACCCTGTCCGACTGCGGCCGCCGACCGCGTGCGGGCTCCACTGCTGCGCACCAAGGCATTCCCTCTCGGCCCGTTGGGTCGCCGAGGCCGTCGCGGGCGCGAACCGAATCGGCCGGGCCTGCCGTACACCAAGGCGAACCCGTTGAGCGGGCGTGCAGAGCAGACCGGGCTGCCGGCCCGGATTGGGGAGGGACCGTGGCGTCCACACAGGCCGCACCCGTCCGCCAGGCGCCGCAGTGGGGCCTGGCCGCGGTCGCAGGAATCGGCATCGCCGTTGCGGCGGTCCTTGCCGCGTACTCGTTCGTCCACCCGGGAAATGGGGCGGCGATCGCCACATTCGGTTTCAGCACCCTGCTCGCGATGAAGACGTGGCTCACCACGGCCGCGATGGTGTTCGTCGTGGTCCAGGTGATCAGTGCGCTGGCGATGTGGGGCAAGCTGCCCGGCGTCACCGGGTCGCCCGCGTGGGCGGCGCCGGTGCACCGCTGGTCGGGCGTCGTGGCGTTCCTGCTCACCCTGCCCGTGGCCTTCCAGTGCGTCTGGTCGCTCGGCTTCTCGGACTCGTCCGTGCGGACGATCGCCCACTCGGTGGGCGGATGCCTGTTCTACGGGGTGTTCGCCGCCAAGATGCTGTCCTTGCGACTGCACCGCCTACCTGGTTGGACCCTGCCGGTGCTCGGCGGCCTGCTCGTGGTGGTGCTGACCGTCGTCTGGTTCAGCTCCGCCCTCTGGTATTTCACCCAGCCCGGACTACCGCTGTGGTGACCGGCCGATGACGCTCGTTGCCGTTCAGGTGACCATCCACCGAATCGGGGAGCAACCGTGACCACGTCCGAGCCCGGGCAGGAATCACCCGCCCACGATTCCGGAACCCCGACCCGCGACACGAACGATCAGACGCGCACTCAACAGATCCGGCTTCCGGGTCCGGGAGCCAGCGGCCCGACGCCCATCGGGGCACCGCCATCGGGCCGGCCACCGTCGCCGGCCGACGCACCCCCTCCGGGGTCGAATTGGCCGGTGACGGGCCCGGGCGGCGCCGCGGCGGGTCCGCCGGGCCGCGGCGGCTGGCGTCCACCGCCCGCCGGGCCGGGCCGGGCCGATCCTGCGCCCGGGCCAGCACCCGGCCACCACCCACACGCGCAGGGCAACCCGCCACCACCGGCCTACCCACCGCAGGCCTACCCACCGCAGGCCTACCCACCGCAGGCCTACCCACCGCAGGCCTACCCA
>CAYZBB010000144.1:4340-15061 GCA_964476495.1 uncultured Actinomycetes bacterium
GGCCTACCCACCGCAGGCCTACCCACCGCAGGCCTACCCACCGCAGGCCTACCCACCGTCGCCGCCCCCACCGCAGCAGCCGTACCCGTCGCAGCAGGCGCCCCCATCGCACCAGGGGTACCCGTCGCAGCAGGGGTACCCGTCGCAGCAGACGCCCCCACCGCACCAGGGGTACGCGTCGGCGCCGACGTACCCACCCCCGCCGGGTGCGTCTACCTGGCCGGCCGCACCCCCACCCAGGTACCCGCTGCCCACCCCCGCCGGGTATCGGCCGGTGGATCCGGCTCAGGTTCCGCCCGACGCAGACTCGGCGGAGGGCTCGCCCCGCCGGTCGCTGCTGGTGAGAACGGGGGTCGCCGTCGTCGCGGCCGCGGCCGGTGCCGCGTGGTACGCGCTGGCCGGCCCGACTCCCAGGCAGAAGCCGACCGCTGGCGACTACGGCGCACCTGTCGCGAGCACACCGACCACGCTCGCCGCGCTGTCCGACATCCCCGAGGGCGGTGGAACGATCTTCAACGACCAGGAAATCGTGGTCACCCGGGGTACCGGCAGCACCGTGCACGGCTTCTCCGCGGTCTGCACGCACCAGGGATGTCTGGTGTCGGCGGTCCGTGACGGGGAGATCACCTGCCCATGCCACGGCAGCGCCTTCGACGCGACCACCGGAGCCGTGGTACGCGGGCCGGCGCAGACGCCGCTGCCGGCCGTACAGGTGAAGGTGGTCAACGGGCAGGTGGTCACCGGATGAGGTCTGCGCCGATCGACGGACCCGGAGGGGCGACGATATGAAGCATCTGCCGACGTGGATCTGGATCGCCGCGGCCGCGTTCGCGGCGGGCGCCATGCTCGCGTCATTGTTCTAATCGGTCTCTGGTCAGTCTCTGGTCAGTCGAAACCAACGGTGACCGTGAGGCCAGAAATCTGGCGGTTGCGCCGGTCGAGATCCGCACTGCCGGCCAAAGACGACCGGCCACGTGGATCTCGACCCAGCCGACTTTGTGCCAGACCACCCACGTCCACGTCACCAGCTGACGAAGCCCGGCCACGTGGATCTCGACCCAGCCGACCCCGTGCCCGCCAACCCGTATCCACGTCACCAGCTGGTGAAGCCCGGCCACGTGGATCTCGCCGGTGACGATCACCCGGCCGCAAACCCAGCGGTTTCACCCTGCGGGGACGGCCCCGACGGGCCCGGTCCGCCGTTCAACACACCGGTTCAACACCGGTTCGATCCACCGGTTCGACGCATCCGTCCGATTCGAGTACGGCGGAGGAGCGGTTCGCCGGACCAGGATCAGCCGGGCGTCAGGTGGTGCTCCTCGTAGGCCTTGCGGGAACCGCACACGGACGCCTTCGGGCAGACCTGCCTGGAGCCGTCGGCGGCCAGCTTGATGACGACCGAATCGCCTGGGACGGAGTGCCCGACCACCCTCCCGGGTCCGGACGGAGTCTCGACCTCGTCACCGATCGCCGGTGCCGTCGCCTTGAACTCCTGGTAGAGCGGATGCTCGTACTTCAGACAGCACATCAGCCGCCCGCAGGCCCCGGAGATCCGCATCGGGTTCGCCGGCAGGTCCTGGTCCCGTGCCATGGCGAGGGTGATCGGCTCGAAGTCCTTGAGGAATGTGGAGCAGCAGGTGTCCCGACCGCAGGAGCCGATGGCCCCCGTCACCCGTACCGCATCCCGCGCGGCCAGCTGGCGCAATTCGATCCGGCTGCCCAGGGTGGCCGACAGGTCCCGCAGCAGGGACCGGAAGTCGACGGTCTCCGGCGACGAGTAGTAGATGACCGTCTTGCCGATGGACAGCTGCGGATCCACCGAGAGCACCTTCATCGGCAGACCGTGCTCGCGGATCAGTCGCCGGCTGGCCACCAGGGTGCGCGCCTTGATCCGGCGGAGCTGGTCGGCCGCGGCGAGGTCGGCCTCGGTGGCCATCCCGACAAGCGTCGGGAACCCGTCGGTGTCCTCGGGCGAGTACTCGGCTGCCCACACCACCCGTGCGGCGACCGCCCCCTGGTCCGTGGGCAGCATGACCATGTCGCCGACCTGGGGGCGCAGCGCTCCGGGATCGGCGTAGTGCAGCTGACCGTTCGCGGTGAACGTCACGGCGCACAACATGCCCATGGTCAGCCACGGTACGCGGTACGCACGAGAGGATCGTCCGACCTCCGCGGTCCCGGACGGCGCCATCCCGCGGATCGCATCACCCAGGGCCGGCCGCCTGCGGCCGTCCACCCACGTACAGGGCCATCATCATGGCCTCGATCGCGACCTGCGGCTTCACGTTGACCTCGATCGCCTCGCGGCAGGCGAGGACCGAATCGAGCGCGGCCAACGCCCCGTCGGCTCGCAGCCGCGCCGCGGCGGACTCGATCGCGTCGGGAATATCCGGGTTGAGCAACGGCTCGGTCGAGCCCAGGCTGCGAGCCAACACGTCGCGGTAGTAGCCGGAGAGGTCGACGAGAGCGCGGTCGAGCACGTCACGCTCGGTCCGGGTGGCCCGCGACTTCTGCCGCCGTTCCATCTCCCGCACCACTCCCGCGGAACCGCGGGCGGCGCCCACCGCGCCCTTGCCGGTGCCACCGGCACCGAGCGCCGTCCTGAGCTCGTCCAATTCCGCCGCGTCCCGCCGCTCGGACATCGAGGTCGCCTCACCCTTGGCCTGGGCCAGCAGATCCGCGGCCTGGGTGAAGACGTCGCCGATGGTGCGTAACGCACCGGGAACGGCCAGGATCCGCCGCCGCTGCTCCCGGGCGTCCTCGTCGCGGGCGAGCCGGCGCGCCCGGCCGACATGGCCGGCCGCCACCGAGGCGGCCCAGCCCGCGGTGTCGGGGTCGATGCCGTCGCGCCGGACGAGCACATCGGCGATCGAGGTGGCCGACGGCGTGCGGAGGCCGACAACCCGGCACCGGGAACGGATGGTGACCGAGACATCGTCGGGGTGGGTCGACGGCGCGCACAGCAGGAAGACGGTGTGTCGCGCCGGCTCCTCGACCGCTTTGAGCAGCGCGTTCGACGCGCCCTCGGTGAGCCGGTCGGCGTCCTCGATCAACACGATCTGGTACCGACCGGTGGCGGGGCCGCGGGCGGCCAACTGCACCACCTCGCGCATCTCCCTGACCGAGATTGTCAGGCCCTCCGGCACCACCGCGCGGACGTCGGCGTGCGTGTGCGCCATCACCGTGCGGCAGTGCGAGCACCGCCCGCAGCCGCGCTCTGCGCACTGCAACGCGGCCGCGAAGGCACGGGCGGCCACCGACCGCCCCGAACCGGCGGGTCCGGTGAACAACCAGGCGTGCGTCATCGCCGCCCCGGGCACCCCCGGATCCGCGTGCGAGGCAGCAACCGCCAGCGACAGCTCGTCGATCGCCACCTGCTGGCCGACGAGGTCGTCGAAGACCGGGGCGCGCGCACGCCCGTCGAGCAGCCACTCGGGGACGTCAGTCATCGGCACCACCGCCGGCACGATCCGGCAGGGCCCGGCCGAACGCGACCAACGAGTCGAACCGGCCGACGTTGGCGGCGCACAGCGGCGATCGGATCACTTCGGTGATCACCAGACCGGCCCGGGCAGCGACCAGCGACAAGGTCCGCGGAGTGAAATGCCAGATGTGCTGTTCGGGCTTGAGCGTCCACCACCGGCGGCCGAGCAGCCGGGCAGGGACCGACGAGACGTACGGGACGGACAGCGCGATCGTGCCGCCGGGCGCCATCCGCGACCGCACCTGCTCCAGGAAGGCCAACGGATCGGGCACATGCTCCAGGGTGTCCCAGAAGCAGATGACCTCGGCAGGTTCGTCG
Organism: uncultured Actinomycetes bacterium; assembly: GCA_964476495.1. GTDB lineage: Bacteria > Actinomycetota > Actinomycetes > Mycobacteriales > Nakamurellaceae > Nakamurella. The sequence goes on from CAYZBB010000144.1 coordinate 8,143, forward strand.
GGCGCGTCCGCGAGCTGCCCACCGAAGACGTCCAGCCCCAGTTCGCCGGCTGCCCGGACCCCCGCTCGGGACAGCTCGACGCCGCGCACCCGGTACCCGGCGTCCCGGGCGGCCGACAGGAACAGTCCGTAGCCGCTGCCGATCTCCAGCAGCCGGGCCGGTGGCGGGATCCGCCGGCGCAGCCGGGCGATTCGACCCCGGGTCCAGGTCCGTTGCAGCACCATGGCCGGCGACCACCGGGACCGGTCGCCGTACACGCCACCCTCGAAGTAGGAAGGCTCGTCGTACAACCGCCGCAGCGCCGCGGAAGTCAACCGGGGTGAGACGAACACCAGCCCGCAGACCGGGCAGCGGACCACACCGAACGGCGGCAACCGGTATACCGGCCGGCCGGCGACACCGCACAGGCAGCACACGGTCGTCTCGGTGTCGGCCGCCGACCACCCGGATGTCGCCGGGCGGTCGCAGTCGGGAAGTCGGGTGCGATCGAGCACCGGGCCAGGCCTCCGGAGATCGGGTGATTCGGACCCGGTCACGGTAGCCGAGCGGTCCGACAGCCATATCCAACGCGAGCCGGCCGGTGCGGCCGGCTCGAGCCTGCCGGTGCGGCCGGGCCGGGGATCGGCCGGCGGCGACTGGCCGAAGCCACCGTCGCGTAATCGCCGTGCTGCGGTACCCGGCGGCCGCCGGGAGTGACCGGACCGACCCGAAGTTGTCGGCCTGGGCGGCGCGGAGCACGCTGGTGCGCATGACTGCGGAGACGTTCGTGATCGTCGGGGCCTCATTGGCCGGGGGCAAGGCGGCGGAGGCACTGCGGGAGCAGGGCTTCGACGGACGGGTGGTGTTGATCGGCGCGGAGACCGAACCGCCGTACGAGCGGCCGCCGCTGTCCAAGGGTTACCTGGCCGGCTCCGACGAGCGGTCGGTGGCGTTCCTGCACGAACCCGCCTGGTACGCCGAGCACGACATCGAGTGGCGGCCGGGGACGGCGGCCGTAGGCCTGGACCTGACGACGCGCACACTTGCCCTGCACCCGACGGACACCCTGTCCTACGATCGGCTGCTCATCGCGACCGGTTCGGCCGTGCGCACCCTGGACATCCCGGGATCCGATCTGACCGGGGTCCGGTACCTGCGCACCCTGGACCAGGCGGACGCGCTTCTTGCCGCGTTCCGCCGCGCCGAACCGGTGGTGGTGGTGGGCGCCGGCTGGATCGGGCTGGAGACCGCAGCCGCCGCCCGGAGCCACGGCTGCCCGGTGACGGTGGTGGAGATGGCGGCGCTGCCGCTCCAGCGCGTGCTCGGGGACGAGGTCGCAGCCGTGTATCGGGACCTGCACGTCGCTCATGGGGTGGATTTCCGGTTCGGCGTCGGACTGCGTGAGTTCCGCGGTCGCGGTGGCGCGGTGCAGGCCGTCGTGCTCGACGACGGGACCGAGTTGCCGGCCGCCACCGTGGTCGTCGGCGTGGGGATCCGCCCGGTCACCGAACTGGCTTCGGCGGCGGGCCTGCAGGTGGACAACGGCATCGTGACCGACGCCCACCTGCGCACGTCCGACCCGTTCGTGTACGCCTGCGGCGACGTGGCGTCCTCGTTCAACCCGTTGTTGGGCCGCCAACTGCGGGTCGAGCACTGGGCGAACGCGCTGAACGGGGGTCCGGCAGCTGCTCGGGCGATGCTGGGGTCGACCGAGGAGTACGCCCCGCTCCCGTACTTCTTCTCCGACCAGTACGACCTGGGCATGGAGTACTCGGGGTGGGTGGCGCCGGGCGAGTACGACCGGGTGGTGTTCCGCGGCGATCCGGCGGTCGGCGACGACGGGGCACCCGAATTCATCGCGTTCTGGCTGCACGACGACGCAGTGCTGGCGGGCATGAACGCCAATATCTGGGACGTCAACGAGGACATCCAAGGCCTGGTCAAGGCCGGTCTGGACGGGCGTCGGGCCGATCCTGTCAAGCTGGCCGATCCCGACGTGCCGCTACCGGAGACCCTCGCCTGAACTCGTTCAGGCGACCTTCTGCTGCTGCACGGTGGCCGGCGACCGTTCCCGCAACACCGACTCGATCCGCTCGGTGACCTCCGCGTTGATCACACCGTGCTCCTCGGACAGCGGCCGCACCACCAGGTACCGCTCCGGGGTGTAGGACGCCCGGTCCCGGTACGCCTGCGCCGGATCGACCCGTTCGTCCTCGTCGGCATCGGCGCCCGCCGCTCCGGGGGCCGCCGCATCCGCGGCTCCCGGAGCGCTGGCGGGGGCCGGTTCGGTCGCGGCAGGCGCGGTCGTTTTCTCCTCGGCCGGCGCCTCGGCGTCCTGGGTCGCGTCGACCAGCACGGTCAGGTCGGGCTTGAGGCCGCCCACGGCCCATTGCACGACGCGCCCGAGCCTGTCCTCGTCCACGCCGGCGACGCGGTAGCGCACGACGAGCTCGTCCACGAAGCCGTTGCACAGGACCACCGCGCCGTCCTCCAGCGCGGGACCGACCTGGCCGCTCATCAGGTCGGCCAGGGATGCGGACGCGCGCAGGGCCTCTGCCAGTTGGTCCGCCCCTGCGCGGGGTGCGACGGGCCCCGCCGGACGGGGGACGAGCACCGTCAGGTAGCCGGCGTCACGCAGCCGTCCCTCGATGCCCTGCAGGTAGTCGGCGACCGCGGCCGGGTCGGCCCCTTCGACCGTGATCAGCACACCCGCATGCTCGGGTGGCTCCTCCCACATGGTGGTCACCCGGCGACGGAAGATGCGACGCCCGATTCCGGATGTCAGCCCGCCGATCTGCCGGCCGATCAGGGCGCTCACCCCGAACGCCAGCAGGCCACCGACGGCCAGCACGATCGCCGGGCCGGTGACCTCGAACCGGAAGTCGCCGACCGTCACGGGGTAGCTGCCGATCGCGCCGGCGAGGATCGGGCCGGCGGCGATGGTCAGCAGCAGGACGATCCGGACCGAGGACATGACGAACGCGAAAACGCGGCCGCGCAGCTGATCGGAGACCTCGTGCCCGATCATGGTGAAGCCGTTGATCCAGGCAATCCCGGCGAAGGCTCCCATGATCGAGGCAGTGATCGCGGCGCCCAGGAAGTCCTGGAGCACGCTCATCACGATCAGCGTGATGCCTGCCGCACCGATCGCGGGCGTGAAGATCATCCGGCGAGGCACCGTCGGCAATATCTTCGGCCCGATCAGCATGCCCAGCGCCAGACCGGTGAACACCGCGCCGAACAGGATGCCGTAACCGGCGTTGCCGGCTCCCAGCGTCGCCACGTACGCCTGGGCGACCCCCGCCACCAGGCCGCCCGCACCGAACGCACCGAGGATCCCGATGTAGACCGAGCGCATCAGCCGGTTCCGGCGGACGAACGAAACACCCTCGCCGATCAGCGAGAAGATGCTGCGGGAGGTGCTGCGGTCGCCCACGTAGTTGGGGATCAGTCCCCGGCTGATCAGCACCATGCCGGCCGAGAACAGGTACGTGCCCGCGTCGATGGCCAGCGCGATGTCGATGGCCAGGGTGTTGGTGCCGCCACTGATCAGCGCGCCACCACCGCCGGCAACGTCCGGCACGCCGAAGAAAGTGGCCACCGTGGACAGCAATGCGAACAGCACGGCCGCGACGGGCACCATGCCGTACACCGACACGTAGTTGAGCTGGTTGGCCACGGCGAGCCGTTCGCGGGGCACCACGTTGACCCACATCGCCTGCTTGGCCGGTGTCGAGAACAGGCCGATGGCCTCGACGAGGAACTGTGCGACCAGCAGCCAGAGCAGGTTCCCGGACACGATGATCGAGACGTACAGCAGGCCGGCGCAGGTGTCCCCGACGATCGCGACGGTGCGCCGGTCGAAGCGGTCCACGAGGGCGCCTGCGACCGGCCCGAGGATCAGGTCTGGCAGCAGCCGGGTCAGCAGAACACCGGACACCGCCGCGCCCTGGGCGAGGTTCGACGAGTCCTTGGTCAGGTACGCCGCGAGCGCCGTCGTGGCCAGCAGTCCCAGCCAGTCGCCCAGGCTGGACACCGCGATCGCCGCCCACAGCCGTCGGAACGCCGGCAACCGCAGCAACACCGCGACCGAGCTGGGCTCCCGCTTACGTCTCACGGTGCCGACCCTGGTGACGCCGGCGACCCGACCGGTCCCGGGGGTCCGGCGGCACCGTTCTCCCGGCCGTTCATCGGTTGAACAGCTCGCTGATCATGCGGATGAACTGCTGCGCAAGGCCGCTGGCGAACGCCACGACCACCAGGAAGATGAAGACCGCCCACACGCTCGAACCCTTGTTCCGCCGGGTCGGGCGAGGGGTCCGGCGCGGCAGCGGCGGCGTCGGCGGGTGCACCGGCGGCTGCCCCCGGGGGACCGTGCCGGCACCCTGGGTGAGCCCGGCGAACGTGGTCCGCAGGTAGCCGGCCACCTCGCCCGGCGACACGGTCCGGCCCGACCAGACCCCGGACGGAGGCTGACTCGGCACATGCGCAGCCGCGGGCTGCCGCGGGCCCTGCGGACGTGATGGCGGGACACGGTGCGGCTCGAGGGCGCCCCACCCGGCCGGCAGCTGGTGCCGAGACGTCTCAGCCTGCGGCTGACGTTGCCTCGGTGCAGCCGTCGCGTCCCGGCCGTAGCGGCCCGGCTGCGGGACCGCCGTCGGCGACAATGTGGCCGGCCGGCCGGCGGCGGCAATGGCGGCACCGACGTCGATCGGCGGTACGGACACCGTCACGTCGGGCATCGGCGCGGCGAGTGCGTCGGGGTAGACCTGCAACACCGGCATCAGCACCGACGGGTCCGACGTCCCGTCCGGACCGCACAGCGCGTCGGCGAACCGCTGGTCGGTTCGCGCCCCCTCTGCAGCGACCATGCCCAAATGGTATGACCCGAAGCCGACGGTACGGCCCGGATCCGCCGGCAAGTCAGGGTGAAGATCGGGATAAACCCCGACCCTTCACCTGCCTGCCTCGACCCTCGTGCCGGGTCGCCCTGCACGCCGGGCGCTGCGCCCGGCAAGTCACTCAGCAGGCTTCGCCCGCCGGCTGCTCGAGCGGGCACCGGTGGTGCCGGTGGCCTTGGTCGACCTGGCCCGTGTCGCGGTCCCGGTCCCCGCCGTCTTCGTCCCGGCCGCTTTCGTCCCGCTCGGGGCGGCCTTGCGGGCCGTCCGCTTGGGTGCCGGGCCTCGTGCCCGCCGGTCGGCCAGTAGCTCGGCCGCGCGTTCGACGGTGAGGGTCGCCACGTCGTCGCCCTTGCGCAGCGACGCGTTGGTCTCCCCGTCGGTCACGTACGGCCCGAATCGGCCGTCCTTGATCACCATCGGCTTGCCGCCGGCGGGGTCGACGCCCACCTCGCGCAGCGGCGGCGCCGCCGCGGCCGACCGCCCCCGGGTCTTGGGTTGCGCGTACAGCGCCAAGGCCTCGTCGAGGGTCACGTCGAAGAGCGCGTCCTCGTTGGGCAACGAGCGGGAGTCGGTGCCCTTCTTCAGGTAGGGCCCGTACCTGCCGTTCTGCGCGGTGATCTGCTGGCCGTCGGCCGGATCGACGCCGACCACCCTTGGCAGTGACAGCAGCCGCAAGGCGGTCGTCAGGTCGACGGTGTCCAGCGACATCGACTTGAACAGCGACGCGGTGCGCGGCTTGGCCGTCGTGCGGGCGGACTTCTTTGCCGTGCCGTTGGCACCGTCGGAGGCGTTGGCCTGCTCCGGCAGGATCTCGGTGACGTACGGGCCGAACCGGCCGTCCCTCGCGACGATGGCGTGCCCGGTGTCCGGGTCCACCCCGAGTTCGACGTCGCCGGCGTCGGTGGACTGGTTGAACAGCCGCTCGGCCACCTCGGCGTCGACCTCGTCCGGGGCCAGGTCCTCGGGCAGGTTGGCCCGCTGCGCGACGGGCTCGCCGTCGTCACCGGGCACCAGCCGCTCCAGGTAGGGGCCGTACCTGCCGACCCGGACCAGCACCTGCCGGCCATCCCGGTCGGTGAGCAGGGGCAGCGAGTTGACCTCGCGCGCGTCGATGTCCTCGAGCCGGTCCCCGACGAGTTTCTTGAGCCCGCCCGAGCGGCCGACCGATCCCTGCGGCCCGACGTCGCCACCGAAGTAGAACGCGGACAGCCAGTCGGTGCGGCCGATCCGGCCGTCGGCGATGCCGTCGAGCTCGTCTTCCATCGCTGCGGTGAAGTCGTAGTCGACCAGCCGGGAGAAGTGCTGCTCCAACAGCCCGATCACGGCGAACGCGATCCAGGACGGAACCAGCGCCTGCCCCTTCTTCCACACGTACCCGCGGTCGATGATCGTGCGGATGATCGAGGTGTAGGTGGAGGGACGACCGATGCCCAGGTCCTGCAGGGCACCGATCAGCGACGGCTCGGTGTAGCGAGCCGGCGGTGTGGTCACATGGCCGGCCGGGATGAGGTCGCGGATGTCCAGTTGCTGCCCCTTCGCCAGCTTGGGCAGCCGCCGCTCGGCGTCGTCCGCCTCGCCGCCGGCCTCCGCGTCCACCGTCTCCACGTAGGCCCGCAGGAATCCGGGGAAGGTGATGGTCCGGCCGGACACTGAGAAAACACAGTGAAGACGTCCGTTGTCGCGCGTCTCGGCCGTCGCCGCGATCTTGACCGACAGGGTCAACCCCTTGGCGTCGACCATCTGCGACGCGATGGTCCGCTGCCAGATCAGCTCGTAGAGGCGGTACTCGTCGCCGGACAGCTGGCCGGCCACCTGGCCGGGGGTGCGGAAGTTGTCGCCCGCCGGTCGGATCGCCTCGTGGGCCTCCTGGGCGTTCTTGACCTTCCGGTTGTACTGGCGGGGCTGGTCGGGGACGTACTCCGGCCCGTACAGCTCGCGGGCCTGCGCGCGGGCGGCCTGCTGTGCCGCAGAGCTGAGCGTGGTGGAGTCGGTCCGCATGTAGGTGATGAAGCCGTTCTCGTACAGCCGCTGCGCCGTGC
>CAYZBB010000145.1:0-15060 GCA_964476495.1 uncultured Actinomycetes bacterium
CGGCACCGAGGGCTTCCACTTCTTCACCCGCGGAAAGGTCGTCACCACCCGCTGGCTCGACCCCAGCCATGGCGGCCTGAACCTGGGCTTCCCGCAGAACACCTGACCGGCCCAGGGTCCCGCCGCCGAGCCTCGATCCACTCTCGAGGCAACGCGGCGGAGAGCGACGACCGCGATCACGCCGATCGCGGCGTCGGGAGCGGTACCAGTGACGGGTCCCACCACGCCGGTGGGACCCCGCTGCCGCCTGCTGGTGAGGCAGCAGACGACCGATCCGGTGACGACGGATCGCCGGACACGTCGCAGCTCGTTGGTCGGCAGGTTGGGAGCCGCTCGACGCTGGCACCGATCAAGTCCCGAACGGTTGTACGATAGAACCTATGGGTTGGGACAACGGGCCGGCGTCGTGGTCCGAGGTGGAGCGGGTGCTGTCCGGTCGGCCACCCCGGCCCGGTCATGGGTTGCTGACTGCCCAGGTTCGGCGACCGAAAGGTGCTGTCCCGCCGCCGTCCTCGCTCCCGCCGGGGCATTCGTACCCGTATGCGGAGTTGCACGCTCATTCGGCGTTCAGCTTCCTGGATGGGGCGAGCGTGCCGGAGACCATGGTCGCGCAGGCGGCCCGGCTGGGCTTGTCGGCATTGGCGCTCACTGATCATGACGGCTTGTACGGCGCGGTCAGGATGGCCGAGGCTGCCCGTGAGCACGGCATCGGCACGATCTTCGGGGCGGAGCTATCCCTCGGGTTGTCCGCCCCGCAGAACGGCGTGATCGGGCGGCGCTGGTCGCGAACGTGAACACCTACCGGCCGCGGTCGGCCGTGCGGGACATGGCCAAGGCCCTGGGTCACTCGCCGGGTCAGCAGGACGCCATGTCCAAGAGCATGGACGGCTGGGCATCACTGGCCGAGCAGCCCACCAGTCAGATCCCCGCACCGGTCCTGGAGCTGGCCGGGCAACTGGAGAACCTGCCGCGGCACCTGTCGATCCATCCGGGCGGGATGGGTGATCTGCGACCGGCCGATCGCAGACGTCGTCCCGGTCGAGTGGGCCCGGATGGCCGACCGGAGCATTCTGCATTGGGACAAGGACGACTGCGCCCTGATCGGGCTGACCAAGTTCGACCTGCTCGGGCTGGGCATGCTCTCGGCGATCCACTACACCCTGGACTTGGTCGCCGAACACGAGGGTGTCAGGATCGATCTGGCGAAGCTGGATCTGGAAGAGCCCGCCGTATACGAGATGCTGTGCCGGGCGGACACGGTCGGTGTGTTCCAGGTCGAGTCCCGGGCGCAGATGGCGACCCTTCCCCGGCTCAAACCGCGGCGGTTCTAGGACCTGGCGATCGAGATCGCGTTGATCCGACCCGGTCCGATCCAGGGCGGCAGTGTGCACCCGTTCATCCGCCGGCACACCGGGCAGGAGCAACCGACCGTGGAGCATCCGGCGATGTGGCCCGCGCTGGCCAAGACCCTGGGGGTGCCGCTGTTCCAGGAGCAGCTGATGGAGCTGGCCGTCGACGTCGCCGGCTTCGGGCCGGGGGAGGCCGACGAGCTGCGCCGGGCGATGGGTTCCAAACGTTCCACCGCCAGAATGAACCGGCTGAAAGACCGCCTGTACCAGGGCATGCGCCAGCATCACGGGATCGAGTCGCCGGTCGCGGACCGGATCTTCGAGAAGATGCTGGCCTTCGCCAACTACGGGTTCGCCGAATCCCACGCCCTGGCGTTCGCCGGCCTGGTCTTCCATTCCGCGTGGCTCAAGCTGCACCATCCCGCGGCGTTCCTGGTCGGGCTGCTGCGGGCGCAGCCGATGGGCTTCTACTCACCCCAGTCACTGGTGGCCGACGCCCGCCGCCACAGGGTTCTGGTGCATCGACCCGACATCAACCTCTCCGCCGCCCCCGCCGACCCCACCCGCCACGACGATGTCCTGGCGGTCCGGCTCGGCCTGGACCAGGTCCGCTCCATCGGCATCACCCTGGCCGAGCAGATCATCCAGCAGCGACCCGCCGGCGGCTACACCTCGATCGACCACCTGACCCAAATGGTCGAGCTGACCGCACCTCAGGTCGAGGCGCTGGCCACCGCCGGCGCCCTGGACACCCTCACTCCACCCGGGCACGGCGGCACCGACAGCACACGGCGGCGGGCGACGCTGTGGGCAGCCGGCCCGGCCGGCCACCTGAATGCTGGCACGATCCCCGGCTCCGGGGCCGGATCCACCACCCCCGAGCTGCCCGGCATAAACATGGTCGAGATCGCCGCCGCCGACATGTGGGCCACCGGCATCACCCCCGACCAGCACCCTGTCGAGTTCTCACGCCCACCTAGCGCAGCTGGGCGCCCGCACCATCACCCACCTCGCCGACGTCGAGAACGGCACCCGAGTCCTGGTCGCCGGCGCCGTGACCCACCGTCAACGACCGGCCAGAACAGTCGTGTTCATCTCGATGGAAGACGAAACCGGCCTGCTCAACGTCATCTGCCCCGCCGGCCTCTACACCCGCATCCGCAGCCAGATCCACCAGGCCCGAGGACTGCTCGTCCGCGGCGTCGTCCAACGAGAAGGCCAGGCCATCTCCATCCTGGCCGACCGGATCGCACCCATCGACCTCGCCGTCACTACTGCCTCACGCGACTGGCGATGACACCGACCGAGTCATCGTTCGGTCCTGTCGATCGCCTGAGTGCAGGCCTGCACCCGTACATCACGGCGAGCTCCGAGTGCCGCTAGGTTTGGCCCTTATCACAGAGTGTCCGCAATCAGCTGTCGGCGGAAGACCCGCTCTCCTCAGCGGTCGGTTCAAATCGGCCGGTCACCCAGTACGTGCCGTCCGCCTCGACATTTCCGGTGAAGAACTTGAACTCGTAGGGGTCGCCATCGAAGTCTTCCGGTGCGACCTGACGGGCAATTGAGACGATCTCAGGTGCCCAGCCAGATGATGCTACCGCCTGAGCCATCGACACAATCTCGAATTCCGCCCCACTCAGATGGCCCAACCGCAAGAGCCCGTGATCCAACAGATAGTGTTCAACCTCAGCGCGCCGCTTCCTGGCGTTCGCGAGCTTCAGATCCCGTTTAGGATCGAAGTGGACCCCGCCTTTGCGGTTCGCGATGTACTTTAACACAGAGCGACGGGAAACTTTGACGAGCCCGAGTTCGTCAGTCTGAATTGCCACCGACGTCGAGCCCAGCCAACTGTCTAGAGTGAAATCTCGGGAAGCGCCCATCTGGGCCAGTGGATTGGCGGCAAGGAATTCTTCGGTGGACGCGTAGGCAGCGTGATCGGCGGCAGGTACCTTGTAGTGAATGAGCCCAAGGTGGTGAGCCGCCGAAGGGCCAGCTCCACCCGCCCACGCGTGGGTGACCCAGCGCTCAGGAACAGTGCTAAGAGCTGTATCAATATCCCTTGCTTCGACAATGAGCCGTGACTTGAACACTTGTGCGATGGATCTCGTCACGGCTTTCAATTGGCCATCGATCAACAACCTGCGGAGGATGCTAGCGGCCAACCTGACTTCAGTGTGAGTCAGAAGACGCGTCTGGGGCAGGTCAATCAAGAACGAAATATCGTCGCCCGCGAGAATCAAGCGCTCGAGATCTGTCTCAGACAGCCGCAAGGCGCCCGCCATGTTCTGTCTCCTTGTAGTAAGCGATGATTCGTCGACGTACCTAACTCATGCCCGACTCTACCAAACGCCCGCCCGTCACGCGGCCAGCTCACTGAAGCATCCGTGAAATGTGCCGATTTGCCACGAGCCACAGAAGCGACAAAGAGCGGATTGCCTTCGCGCTGACGGTCCGGGGTCGTAGGCTCGTCGAGGCAACTCGTCGGGCGTTCCCGGCCCCCGCAGGTAACTTGCCAACGAACGATACAATAGTTGGTCACTGTTGGCGATGTCCGCGCCATCTCAGTGACTGTTGTGCGGCGTGCGTGACTGCGCTTGTTGTTGGCTCGACATCTCCTGTGCTACAGGGTAGTTGATGGCGGGCGACTTGTGCTTGCTATGCCCCACAGGCAGCACGCCATAATAGGAATTGTGACTATTGTGGTCACAACGTGCGGTCGCCGGCCGAACACGACGATACGGGACGATTGGAGCGCTATCACGCGCAAGATGCAATGACCGGTCAGCGCTCGCTGAGCGAGCCACGCCTCCACGAATTGGTAGACGATGTCAGCTGCGCGCGAGGCGCCAGTGGCTCGTGGCCGATTAGCAGATCTCGGCCGCTCGAAGGGTGACCTACGCGAAGCGCACCTTTTGCCTCTGCCGGCTGGGTCTCGAATATAGTGGCGACCCGCCGAGGTACTGCGAGGTGTTGCCGTGCGCGCGGAAGGAGCCCCCGCTGCTGTCGTCAATATACGAGGCGACCACTTGTCAGGAGAGTAAGAATGGTCCTTCGGCATCGCAACCGTTGAGTTGAAATGTGCGGGAACTACAGAATGCCCAGCAATTCGGCCACGGAGCGGACCTCCATGGCCGGTTCGACGCTCAGCTTGACCACCGACTGCGGCAGATCTTGAGTGAGAATGAACCCCCACGGGCCACGGCGGAGCCAAGCGGTCATCAGGCCGACCCGACCGGCCGGTGCGATGTCATTGTCGAGACGATCACCGACGTAGAGGATCTCTTCGGGCGAGTGTCCGGAAACAGCGACGAGCTTGTTGAAGAAGTCGACTGACGGTTTGCTGACGCCCCAGTCATCGGATGTGGCGATGATATCGGCTGGCAGGTTCAGGTCCCGGATGAACCGGCCGGCCCGGGTGGTCTGGTTGCCGGCGATGCCCACGAAATAGCCTCGTTCGCGCAGCTGGGTCAGGCATGGTCGGACCTCGGGGTACAGGTCGTTCGCGTTGAGATATTCGCCGAGGCCTGCATCGAGGCGTGCCTGGCGTTCGAGCTCCAGGTCGAAGCCGGGTCGGAAGTGCTGGAAGACTTCGCGGTAGTCGCGACCGGAGGCGATGACGGCGCCGAAGACGGCGGAGAAGGTGTGTCGGGGTACGCCGAGCCAGTCGGCCCAGGTGCCGTACTCGCGGGACTCATCGATGAGCACCTCGCCGACATCGAACCAGACGGCCTTGATGCCCCGGAGGCGCTCGTCGGGTGTCGTCATGCCGCGAGGGCCAGGTGTTGGTCGAGGTCCCGGACGGCCGTACTGCTGGCCCATGGGGTCATGCTGGACCGGAGGGTGCGAAGGCGGTCGAGGCCGGTCGCGTATCCGGCTTGTCGTAGGCGGTCCGCGGCATCCGCGGCGGTGGCGCAGGACCGCTCGAGGTCGCCTTGGGCGAGACGGGTGGAGGCCAAGTCGGCGAGGGCAACGGCTTGTTGCTTGGGCGCATCGTCGGGCAGTTTACTCAGGGTTTCGGACAGCAGGGTCCGCGCCTCGTCGTACCGATGTGCGCGGAGGCTCGCGTAGCCAGCGAATCCGTTCAGTCGGGATTCGTCGAAAAAGTCGAACCACGCCAGGTCGGGAGTGAGACCGCTTGGTGAGAAGTAGGCTCGGGCGCGGTCGATGTAGTCGAGACTCTCGCGTGCCAGGCCGACGTTGGCGGCGATCTCCGACCCGACGGCCGCGAGCCACGATGCGAGCCGATGGGTGCGGATCTCGGTCGAGCACCGTGCTTGCCTGATCCAGGTACTGGAGTGCCGTTGTCATTCGTCCCTCGGATGCCGAGATGAAGGCGGTGTGACCGAGCGCGGCGGAGGTGAGGTGGTGCGCTGAGGACTCGACCGAGGATTCGATCGCCAGGGCGTAGTACCCCCGCGCGGCGATCGCGTCGTTGAGGTCGAAGAACGAGATGCGGCCGGCCAGCAGGGCGACTTGCGCCTGATTCCTAAGCAGTGCTCGTCGCAGGCATAAGGAGTTGGCTTCGCGTAGGAGTTCGCGGGTGACCTCCAGATGGGCGACGACCGGCGTGATCAGCAGCGCTGGTGCTGTGACGTGATACAGGCGCTGGTAGCCGTCGGCCAGGTTCGCGAGGGATGCCGTGGTCTCGGCGCCGAAGCTGGCGCCGGGTTCGTGCTGGCCGACGAGAGCAATGGCAGGACCCAGCGTGACCAGCTTCAACAATGATCGTCGCCGCAACGCTTCCGCCCCCCAGACCTCAAGCACCCGAGGCCTGAGGATCAGAGCATCCCTCCCGAGCTGGTCCAGGAGCAACCCGGTCTGTGCAAGGAGAAGGCCGACTGGATCGGTATCGGGGCCGCCGGCTGGCAGGTTGGGCGCGGTTACCGCATTCGTGCCGCTGGGGTCATCGCCGAAAAGGCAGTCGAGCAGTTCCTGGTACCGGCGGCTGGGTACCTTCACGCCGCGCTCCCACTTCGCGACCATGTCGGCGTTGACCCCGACGTGTTTGCCGCTCTGCGCCCATGCGAGCTGATCGAGATGCTGCGCGACTTCGAGTTGGGTCCAGCCTCGACGTTCACGCAGCGACCGGATCCGGTCGGCCGACGTGGTCACCGGTCACCTCCCGTGACTCCAGCTGAACAGAGCCGAAGTCAAATCGGCTCCCGTGCATAACTGTAGCAAGGCTTGAGGTCGGAAGACTACATCAAGACTAGCCATGGCTAGTTCCCGACGGGCGTTGTGTCGGTTTCCCTGGAACCCAACCCGCACTGACCGCCGACCCTGTGGCGTTGGATTCAGATATCGCGGGGAAGCGGCCATCGACAGGAGGACCGATGGAAACCAGCGAAACCCTCTTGACAACAAGGGATCTGGCTCAGCGGTGGCAGGTTAACGCAGGGAGCCTCGCCAACGATCGATCGGCCGGCCGGGGCGTCCCGTACGTCAAGATCGGCGGCGCCGTCCGGTACCGCCTCCGCGACGTCGAAGTCTTCGAGACCAGCTGCCGGGTCGCCACCTTGGACGCCTCATGAAGACGACGCTCACCACCCAAGACCCCGGATCAGACCTTGCCGCAACGAGTGATACAGCTGCAGATGGTCGGCCGGCAACGTGCGCGCCCGATGGGAAGCGCGCAGGCGATCGACTGGTCTCCCTGCTGGCCGAGGTGGCGGACCAGGGGTGGGGGAGCGACCCGGGTCACCAGGCGATCGGCATCATGCAATCGGCTTGTCGCCGTGAGGCCGCGCAGTGGACCCGCAAGGCCGGGTGGCTGACCGACGAAGGCTTGGCGATCGTGTGGGAACAGCTCGACCGGCTGGTCCGAGCGGGTCGGTTCGCGGACGCGCCGGGTCTGCTGAAGATCGCGGTCCGTCGCGCCTACGCCGCCGAGGCGGCCGCCGCCCAGACCTGTATGGGTTCGGCAGGGACACGTGGACTGATCGGCGCTGTCCGCAATGCGGATGTTGGCGCGGTCCACGAACTGGTCGAGGACGCCATCGTCGAGGCGGACGACCACGAGCCGGCGGCGATGGCCGCACCGGAGTGGATGCGAACCCTGGCCACCGTGCTGGCTTGCGAAGGCTGGTCATGGCCCATGCCGCCGTTGCACGCGGTGATGGCTTCGGCTGCGAGCGCAGCGACCTCGTCGAGGCGTTGCCGATCGACGATGACCGCTCACCAGACTGGTGTGCCGGACGCGACGTGGTCGGCGCTGGACTTGCTCACCGTCGGATCTGGTCCGGGTTGCCGGCCCGAGTCGAAGGTGACCGGGACGGCGGTCCAGATCGAACTGTTTGGCCCCAAGGGAATTCGGTCGAATCCGGAGCTCATGCGCGTCATCCGCGCCGCGATCCAGGGACGTCCAGTCCGCACCGGCCGCAAGAGGGCAGCGTGATGGGCAAGGTGCTGCCGTTCGAGAGCCCGGTCGGCAGCGTCGACCTGCGTGACGGCAATGCCGATGGGGACGACGACGCGGAGATCGGCGAGCTGTCGTCCGCCGGCGCCGAACAGGTCACCATGCAGATCCGCGCGATGGTCGAACGCGCCTGGGAGTACATCGCCATCGCCTACCAGGGCCGGGCGCATCTGGCCCTCGGCTATCGGACCTGGGACGACTACGTTGACGACCGGCTCGGCGACCTTCGGCTCACGGTGCCCCGGGAGGAACGGGTCGAGGCGGTCGCGGCGATGTCGAACGCGCGCATGTCCGTTCGCGCGATCGCCAAAGTCCTCGGCGTGGGGATCGGCACCGTCCACCGTGGACTCGCGGGCAACGCCGCCGCGGCGGACACGGATGACGCGCCGACCATCCAGGGTCGCGATGGCAAGACCTACCGGCGCCGCGTGAGGGGCGTTCCTGCACAGGAGTGTTCGATCTGCGGAGAAACCCACCCGGAATCGCCCGAGGAGTGCCCGTGGGATCTGTTCGCCCAGGGTTTGGGACCCCGACCAGGGACAGGGCTGCACACCGTCGACGAGCCCGCCGAACCAGGGGCGCCGACCCAGTGCGAGGACCCCGACACGAGGTCTCGCGCCAGTCATGAAGCGGTACCGGCGATTCCGACCGTCGTCGAAGCGGTGACTCGGGCGGTGTGCATCATCGACGAGCTTGACGTCCTTCCGCAACTGGTCGATCACATCGAGTCCATCGGCGGCAGTTCAGACCACTCGGCGCACGCGCCGGCTCTGACCGCGGGCGTTCGTGAGCTGATCGAACGGCTCCGGTTCCAGTTCGATGCGCTTACGTCGGTCCTCGAGCGACTCGAGCGATTCACCGATGGCGTCGTCGCCCACCCGACCCGACGGTAAGTCCTGCACCATCTCTGGCTCCCGGCCTTCAAGGATGAGATGGCAGCGGCTCAACCTCGGCCGGCGCGTGGTCGCGACACGGGCGAGTCTTCGGTGCAGGTGACGGGTGGGCCGAGCTGGTGCAGCGAGTATCCGTGCGGATAGACGGATCCGCCGGATCGTCCGGGCTTGAACCACGATTCGGCTGCGGCGGGACGTAGCCTCCGAGAGACCTTGCGGGCGAAGAAGACACCGTCGACGGCCCGCGCCAACGGCCAGTTCGGAGACGGGAGTCCGAGGGCGTTGGTGAGTTCGGGTTGGTCGAACAGCGCGCTGGTGAGGGCCGGCCCGATCCGCTTGGTCGGTCCGGGGAGTTTCCGGACGATGATCTGCTGCGTCGACTCCATCAGCCGCCGCCCGGCCGGACTCACGCTCAGGTACCGGCTCTCGAACTCCCGGACGAGGCGTTCCGCGGCCGCGTAGGTGGTCGGAGCATCCTTGATCGCCATCAGGCGACCGACCTGACGGTAGAAGTTGACGCTGGCATCTCGCTCGGCGGGCAGCAGAGGTCGCCAGCCGCGGCGGTCGAGCCACTGGAGCGGGACGACCATGAGGTCGGCCAGGACGTAGCGGTAGTCGTCGTTGCTGATCGGCCAGGGCTTGTGGATTCGGTTGAGCATCCGGATCATCTCGCGGCTACGTGGGTGGTCGAAGCCGTTGGCGATGATCTCGTACATGATCAGGCCGGTGTCGTAGGCGCGTTTCTTCGGCCGGTCGATGATCTCGCCGGACTGCACGAGCAGTTCGGCCATGTGCGGGATGGCGAAGATCCGGTAGAACGCGAGGTTCAGGCCGACGCGCATGTCGGTGGGGAAGTCATGCAGGGTGGTGAGCTGGTAGATCCGCGGGTAGTCCTTGTCCGGGTCGAGGGTCTTGATCAGGTCGTGGTTACGGTAGGCGCGTTTCATCGGGTGTCTCCGTAGGCGCCGGCGATGCTGAGCAGTTGGCCGAGGTCGTCGTCCTCAGCGTCCGGCAGGAGTTCGGCCGCCGGGATGCCGTTGTGCTCGTCGGCTTTCCACGCCCACGCGTTCCGGAGGGCGCGGCCCAATGCGGCCGGCGGGCTCGGGCTGTGCTGGATGTCCCGCGCGGTCTGCGGGTCGAGGTGGATGCGTGCCAGGGCGTCGGCGATCTCGATCCGACGGCGTGCACTGATCATCTCCGCGTGCTCGAGCGGATTCGGCCCGGGTGGCACCGACAGGACGAGGTCGGGCATGAGGGTGGTGAGGTCCCTCCAGAGGGGTTCGAGGTCGCGGCTGATGCGGTGCGCCTTGTGCCACCGCAGATAGGTGTCCAGCGGGATGGGCACCAGCACGCCGATGCCGGCGATGATGCCGGCGGCGCCCACTCCGACGACGTTGATGGTTGCCAGCACCGGTGCGGGTCGACCGGTGAGGTAGCTGAGGGCCATCTGCAGGGCGGAGGCGACCGACGCGATTGCGGCCAGGGCGGCGCCGATGCCAATGCCGCACAGGCTGAGCGAGCGAGCCTTGTCGCCGTCGGCGAAGGCGTGTCGCCGACATGTGCGGGTGATGGTGGCCAGGCAGTAGACGAAGTAGGCGGAGAAGGCGATGCGGTACAGCACGGCGGCGCCGTCGTCGACGTAGACGCTGGCGAATCGGGCGCCTGCCGACTGGTCGTCCACGCCGGCAGCGCCGAAGAGTGCGAGCAGGACTGCCATCACCAGTCCGTAGGCGATGGAGTGCCGGACAATGACCGAGCGTGGTAGCTGCCCGTGCCGGACGACATGCAGGAACAGCAGGGTGAAGTAGGCGCCGGTGGTGAACAGCAGATGGCTGACCAGTTCCGCGCCGTTGGGCCAGTGCAGTGTCTCGTCGAACGATGCCCCCAGGGCACCGACGGTGAAGGCCAGTGACACGCAGACGGCGGCGGTGGTCATGGTGATTCGGGCCGGGTCGGGGCGCTTGACGGTGGCGACCAGCCGGATGATCGTCGCCACCCAGAGGAACCCGGCCCCGATCGCGAGACCCATCAGCGCAGCCGGGTGGTCAGCCGGTCGAGTTCGCCGTTGGTCGTTCGCCGGTGGCTGCGGGTCTGGGCGCGGGTGATCAGTCGTGTCGCCAGGGTTTCCGCGGCGCGTTCGTCGTCGGTGTCGTAGCCGTCGCGGGGCAGGAACCTGGCGACCAGCTCGGGCGGGCAGCTGGGCGCGAGCATGGACAGGAACGTGACGTCGTCGGTGACGAGCGGGGCGTGACCGAGCACGATGTGGGCCAACTCATGGCAGATGATCGTGTCGCGCCGGGCGCCGGCCGCCTTGATCGGCACGACGATGACGTCCTCGTTGCGCCGGCGCAGCGCGTACCCGGTGGCGTCGCCGGTGGTCAGGTGGTGGGACAGCACGCGGATGGGTCGACGCCGTTCGGTGGCGACGAGCGCGATGAATTCGTCGACCGACCAGGGATCGGGCAGCAGCGGAACCAGCGCCTGGTAGGCGCGCTCAGACGAGTCGTCAGGACGGGTTCTGCTCCATGCCATCGATGGGCTCTCCCTCGGCAGGCAGCTGTTCGACCTTGCGGATGTGGTCGATTATCCCCTTGACGCTAGCGAGTCCCTCACGTGAAAGTCCATGCGCACGTAGAGCAATCGCCTGCACATCGCTGTCCCGAATGGCCGACAGGAGTTTGAGATCGTTGTTGATCTTCTCTGCCGTCTCTGCGTCGAAGAAATAGCTGATCGGCACCGCGAAAAGGGCGGCGAGAGCGTTGAGGTGTCGCGCCGACGGATTGTCGCGCTTGCCGTTGCGCAGCTGACTCAGGTAGGCCGCTGACATCGGTGTTCCGTGCCGGGCCAACTCGACGGAGGCCTGTTCGTTGGACCAGAGGCCGCGGCCGCCGGGCTGTGGAACGGTCTTGAACAGGTGGTCCAGGCGTGCCGCCAGGTCAGGCAAACCCCCCTCCCTGTCGGCCACGTCGGTCCCTCTCTGCACTGTCACCGTGTGTAGGCAGCCTACTGGTGAACGGGCCGATCGGTCGGCACAGGCCCGACGCCCTTGACCGGCACGTAACCAGAGAACTACGTTTCGCAGCCAGGGCATAACTGTAGCAAGGCGATAGCTCTCGGGAGCCGCCTGCATGGGTCGATGACACTGCCGTCCGCCGAACTGTCCGGCACAAATCCGTAGGGAGCAGAATCATGATTCGCACGCTCGCCGCACCAGGGGACCCGCCGTCGCCGGGTGCGGAGCCAGCCGGCAACAACCCACTGACCGGCGCCACCGAGACGACGCTGCCCGGGTTGGCCACGTTCAAGGGCCTGGTGTTGGGGCTGGTCCCGTATGCGCTGGTGGCCTGCGTCGCCGCGTTCCTGATCGGCGCGATCCTGTGGGCGGTCGGGGCGTTCGGCCACAACCCGCAGCATTCGTCCCGCGGCAAGACGACCCTGGTCGTCGCGCTGGTCGCCGCCCTGCTGGTGGGCGGAGCCGCGTACCTGGTCGGCTGGTTCAACGCGGTCGGCAGGACGGTGTCCGCGCCGGCACCGTTGTTCGAGACCCATACTCCGGCAGGTCCTTCGGGGTCGGTCTGAGCAGATGCAGACTCCCTCCAACCACTCCGGCCGACGCCGCGGTGCCATGCTGGTCGGCGTCGGTACGATCGCGGTCGGCGTACTCGTCGCCGCCGTGCTGTGGCTGCTTCGGCCGGGTGATCAGGCGGCGCCGCCGATCTCGACGGTGACCTCGGGCACGGTGGCGTCCGGATCCTCCCGGATCGTGGTGTCCCAGGCGCCCACCAGCACTCCGGTGATGCTGCCCGGGAGCAGCCCGACCGACTCGAGTCTCGTGGGCGGCCAAACCGATCATCTCCAGTTCGCGCGCCTCGTCGCGCGGGCGGTGCTGGCCTATGGCTCGACCACTGACTTCCAGGCCCGCAACGACGACCTGCTGCGGGCGGCAGCGCCGTCACCATACGGAGATTCGATCGCGCTGGCGCAGGATCTGAAGGCTTTTACCCCAGAGGGTGCGGCGCTGAAGTCGTTGCGCGACAACGGTACGACTGTGACGGTCGACCTCGCCGACGTGACCGTGTCCGACTGGGCCGCCGGCAAGCTCGAAGGAATCGGGGCCTCCCCGGGTGTCTACGGGGTCGACCTGACCGGACAGCAGACGATCCTCACCAACGCCGGCGGCACCACCCGGGTGCAGGTCAGATTGGGCATCACCGTCGCCTGCCCGCCGGCGACCGAGTTCTGCACGCTGGACCGGGTGTTGCCGCAGCACCTGCAGCAAGCGTTGGGGTCGGGATGATCCGCACCGTCCGCAGACTGCACCTTGCCGGCCCGACGGCGGTCGGTCTGCTGCTGGGCATCGCGGTCGTCGTCACCATCGCGGCCGTGAGCAGCAAGCGACCGCAGCCCCGGTACCTGCCCGGCGCGATGGACTGCGACGCGGTGACCGGTTCCGCCACGGGGGAGCTGGACCCGGCGCAGGAACGCAACGCAAAGATCATCGTCTCGGTCGCCCTCGGCCGCGGGCTCGGGAACACCGGCGCCGCCATCGGTGTCGCCGTCGCACTGGCCGAATCAACCCTGTACAACTACGCCAACGATGGCACCTCCACCCTGATCGGCTCGGCCGAAGGACGCCAGCTCAACGACTCCGAACGGGCGGTGGCCCGAGAATCGTTGCAATACCCCCATGATCGGGTCGGCAACAACCTCGACTCGATCGGGTTGTTCCAACAGCGGCCGATGACGGGATGGGGCACCCCGCAACAGCTGATCGACCCCGCCACGTCCGCCGGCCTGTTCTACGACCGGCTCGTGGAAGTCCCCGGCTGGCAGGCACTCCCACCGTGGAACGCCGCCCAGACGGTGCAGGGTTCACCGTCCTCGGACGGCGGCATCTACCGCGACATGTACGAGCGGGCCGTGACCATCATCGACCACCTCACCACGGACACCGCCGCCCAGCCCGTGGGAGCGAACGCCGTTGCGGTGGCCGGCACCGACGACGAATGGTGCCCATCACCCGCCGCGGCCACGGCCCCGATGTCCGACGGCGGCGGGTCCGCCGCCTGGGGTGGGTACTCGAACGGGCAGATCCCGGCGTCCGCGTTGTGCCCGGTCCCATCCGCGCCCCAGCTGCTGCTGGAATGCGACGCCGCCGCAGCGTTCGACCAGATGAACACCGCGTTCAAGGCGGTCTTCGGGCAGGACATCGGGATCACCGACGCCTACCGGGACTACGCCGGGCAGGTCGCCTGCCGAGCCGAGAAGGGCAGCCTGTGTGCGGTCCCCGGCACCAGCAACCACGGCTGGGCCAAGGCGGTCGACATCGGCGCATGCTGCGGCGTCAACTCCGGAACCGGGCCGGCGTTCGACTGGCTCACCGCCAACGCCGGCCGGTTCGGCTGGGTGCACCCGGCGTGGGCGCAGCCCGGCGGGTCGAAACCCGAACCGTGGCACTGGGAATACGGATCGATCTCATGAACTGGGAACCGCAACACGGCACCGAAGCGATCACCGGGTGGATCAACCAAGCAGTGGTGTTCGCCCTCGTCCTGGCCGTCGCCATGGTCATCGGCTGCACCGTCCTGTGGGCCGCCGGGTCGATGTCGGCCAACGGCTCGCTCGTGGCCCGCGCCCGGACCGGGATCGCCGTCGCCCTGGCCGCCGCGCTGCTCCTGGGCGCCGGCGTCACCTACCTGCGATGGACCTCCATCACCCAGGCGGTCGCGTTCGCCGGCGACCCCAAGCAATACAGCATCGACGACACCCCGCTGCTGCCCGGCGCCTGGGAGTACCTGGACCTGTCCGATCGCTGGACCGGCAACATCAACGACGTCCGCGCGGGCGACGGACTGCCACCGCTGCGCACCGACACCGCGCTGACCGAGCAGGCCAAGTCCTGCGCCAGCAGCCGGGCCGGACTGGGCGGGGCCTGCCCGACTAACGAGATGTCCTGCGCGGAAAACACCGGCATGGTGTTCGGCGCCTGGGATTACGGACCCGACGACCTGGACAAGCTCGAGGGCGACCTGACCGCCGAGTTCATCCGCAACCCCAACCCCTGGGGCGGTGTGAGCACACCGGTGACCCTGGACCGATCCGCGGACATGCGCTCGGCGTGGGTGGCGATGCGTGACAACTCGAACAAGCGGGCCGTCGTGGTCGCCATCCTGGAAAACGCTGCCGGACCGGCGGTCTGGAACGCCTGCACCCAGTTCGGGTGAGCGAACGATGTCGAACGGACACGCCATGACGACTCTGCGCGCCGACGGGATCAGCCGCTGGCTGTCCGACACCTCCGACGACGTCCTCAAACGCATCGCGGCCGGTGCCGTCGAGGCCAACCAGTGGATGATGCTCAAGGCGATCGACCAGATCAACTCCGGGCTGCGGATCAACCTGG
>CAYZBB010000146.1:0-14886 GCA_964476495.1 uncultured Actinomycetes bacterium
GGGGGGTCAGTTTCCAGCCGACGAAAAGGGGTCAGTATTCAACCGTTGTTGACACCCGAGACTCCTTTCCCTCCGCCCACCGAGTCCGTTGAGCCCGCGCGGGTTTACCCACCAGTCCGTTTTCCGAGTCCGTATCGAAGAGATCAGGGGTGGGAGGCACAGGGGATCGTTGCAACACCCCCAGCTCCAGAGGGGTAGCGATGCCGAAGCGAATGGAATTCTGGGGAGCGTCAGCCTTCTCCGAGGTGAGCTATCTAGCACCATCCGCCCTCGCACAAACGGTCTGCGGTCGCGAGCCCGAGCGTGGAGCGCCTCCATGTCCCCTGTCGCTCAGCGAAAAGGTCGCAAGGACCGAGTGCGACACGCCCAGAGTAAAATTGAGCGCGCACGGTACTGACCTTCGTATACCTTGATCTCATGACCGCAGGAGACGACGCCCTCTCGAGCCTCTGGGCTTCGGGCCTGCTCGATGTCCTTACCTGGGCGGCGCCCATCGCGTTTGCTGCGACGGACCAGCTCTACGACGAGGATCAGGGCCACGGTCAAGGGTTCGTCGGCTACGCGAACTTCACTCACTACAAGGACCTGGTCGACCGCGCCACCGCGAACGGTCGTTTCAAGCTCGCCGAGGGCCTCGACAGTCTCGGCGAGGATGTACTCAGGCGCGGTATCACCCCCGAGGCGTTCGACTCGATGCCGAACCTCCTCGCGAACGCAGTTGTCCGGCGGGACTACCAGCAGTCTCCGGGCTGGGCGATCGAGAACTATCGGGTGCTGCTGCAGTCCTACCCCTTAGGCAAGATCGATGACATCAAGTGGGTGCAGCGCAGCGACGCGAAGAAGCGCGTCGCGGACCAGCTGTTCACCGGGGGCGACTCGCTCTTTTCTCTCTCGGAGCTCGGCTTGGAGCCCGCCCCTGGCATCCCGGACGACGACGACTTCGCCGGCGTGACGCTGGTCGCGGCACACGCCTTCAAACCGACGACCAAGCAGTTCGAGCTCTACATCGGGCAGAGCAAGAACCCCGAGTATCCGGGCGACTCCTGTTGGCACTGGAAGAAGCTGCTGCTGTCAGGCGGGACCCCGACGGGCCGCACGGGCATGCCGGTCACGCCGCAGACGCCGAGCGGCGGAGCTTCGATGGATGTCGAGGACCTGCCGGTACGGATCAAGCGGACCGGATCGGGCGAGAAGTCGGGCGCTGCGAGTGGCTGAGATACGTCGACCGTCTCAGACGCTCGCCGCCGCAGCCTCGTTCTTCAACGGTGAGCGCCTCACAATGGCCCGTCAGCTCAAAGGGCTCAAGAAGTCCCACCTGGCGAGCCTTATCGAAATGTCGCCGGCCTCGGTGACGGCCTGGGAGGGTGGCGCCAAGCAGCCCAACCGGGCCACGGTAGCGAAGCTGGCACTCGCGCTTCAGGTCGAACCACAATTCTTCGGAGGCGGCGCGCCCCCGAAGGTCAGCAGGCCGAACTTTCGGTCCCTGCGGTCGACGACACAGAGCGCGCAGGACGAGGCGGAGGCCTACGGCCGATTCGTCGCAGAGATTGCCGGAATGCTCGAGAACGCCGTCGAGTTCCCCGACGCGCTCTTGCCCGACCTTCCGGTCGACCCCGACGAGCGTTCGATGACACCGGAGCATGCGGCGCGGGAAGCTCGCGAGTTCTTCGGCGTCGCGCCGGGGCCGGTGCAGCACGTCGTGCGGCTCGTCGAGCGCAATGGCGTCGTGGTGGTGTTCAGCGAGCCGGGCGTAGCCGCGATCGATGCGTACTCTCTGCACTCGGCAACGCGCCCAATCATCGTGCTGAACCCGGTGAAGGACGACTACTACCGGCAGCGCTTCGACGCCGCGCACGAGCTCGGGCACTTGATCATGCACCACGACGCGGAGCCTGGTGGGAAGGCCGCCGAGGAGCAGGCCAATCGGTTCGCGTCGGAGTTCCTGATGCCGGCTGAGGAGATCGCGCCTTCCTTGCCCACCTCCACCGCTGGGAAGGCGTGGGCGCAGCTGGCTGAGCTCAAGGAGTACTGGGGTGTCAGCCTCGCGGCACTGCTCTACCGTGCTCGGGCGCTCGGAGTCATGAGCGATGTCTCGTACCGCAATGCAGTGGTTCGGATGTCTCAGAACGGCTGGCGTCGGGCGGAGCCGGGACGCACTTCTTCGTTGGAGATGCCGTCGATGCTGCCGCGCGCCCGCGAGGTGCTTCTCGAGGCGGGCATCGATGAAAAGTCCTTCCTCGCCGGGTCGGGGTTGCCTGTCGGGTTGTACACGATCGCGGCGTCGCGGCTCCCGGCGACGAGTGCGCTGTCGTGAGGGTTGCACGGGTTCGAATCGAGCGCTTCCGCGGCTTCGAGAGTGCGAGCCTCGTGCTGCCCGCCGATGCAATCATCGCGGGAGAGCCGCGGGCAGGTCGGAGTGACTTCGTTGAGGCACTTCGACGTGTGCTCGACCCGCGCAGTACGCGCCTTCGGGTCGACCCTCTCGACATCTTCCGACCCATTGGAGACCCTTCGGGCGAGCTACTCACTGAGGTTGAGGTCACACTTCTCGACCTGGGAGATCGGCTCGAGACGTTGCTCCGCGACAGCATTGAAGCGTTCGACTCGGCAACCGTAGAGCCCGCTGGGATGGGTGGCGCCGCTGATGCGGTGCTCGGCGTTCGCCTTTGCTACCGGATCCGCTACGACGTCGATGCAGACAACGGCGATCACTGGGTAGATTTCCCAGCGCGGAGCGACCGGGCGTCCAACTCGTTCAAGCGCGTCAGCCGAGTTGAGCGCGAGGCGCTTCCTGTGCAGTTCATCGACAGCACTCCGGCTTTGCAGCTTCGAGCGGAGGGCGCGCTGCGCACGCTGCTCGTCGCCTCCGATTCAAGCGCGCTTGACCAGGCGCTCTTGCAACTCGAAGAAGACGTGCGCTCGGCGACGGGCAACTTCGCGAGCGCGTCGGTCGTGACCGACATGCTTGACAAGGTGCTGGATGCAGGTCCGATGACGCTTTTCGGTGTTCACGATGCAAGCACGGTGGACTTCGTCGCGGACGACGGATCGCTTGCAGCCCTTCTCCGAGCGTTGCAGCCCGCGTTGTCGCTCGGCGCGGCGGGGTCCCTCCCCATCCGATCTCACGGATCTACGATCCGGAGTGTCTTTTCGGTGGGGGAAGCGATCGCGGCCGCGCGCGAGGGAGAGTCCGGCATCGTCGTCATCGGCGATGACTTTGGCGATGGGCTGGATGCTTCCTCATCCGAGTACATGGCGGGTCTACTTCACGCCACCGCGGGACAGTCAATCCTCACCACCCGCCGTCCCGAGGTTGTGCGTGCATTCAAACCGGAAGAACTCGTCCGCTTCGTACGCACCGAGGACGGTCGCGCTCAGCATCGGCTCGCGGGTACCACAGACAAGACCGCCCGCGTCACGCACCGTCTGGTACTCGACCAGTTGCTAGCTGCGCTCAGTACACGGACGGTCGCGCTGGTCGAAGGTCCCCTGGACGCCGAAGGCTACGGCGCACTCGCCGCGAGACTGTTCAAGGAGACGGGCCAGCGTAAGCACAGCTTGTCGGCGAACGGAATCCGTCTGATCGCCCCCCCCAGGCGCTGATGGCGGCATCACGAGGCTGCCGGCCATGGCCGAGATCGCCCTTCAGCTCGGGTTCCACGTCCGCGCCATCGTCGACAACGACAAGCCCGGGCAGGAAGACCCCGCCGTCGCCCAGTTGGCTGAGCGCTGCGAGCAGCTCTTGGTGCTCCCTGATCGCACCGCCGTCGAAGCGGCGCTCATCCGCGGGATCCCGGGGGAGCAGCTCCGGGAGGTTGTCGAATCGCTCGCAGAACTCGGGATGCCCGCCTTGCCCGACGATGTCGACGACGACGCGATTGCCGACCACCTCATCGCCAAGAAGATCTTGAAGAAGCAGGGCCTGGGACCCGCGTGGGTCGAAGCCCTGACGACACATCCACCAACTGCCCGCGCCGTCATCGAGGCGCTATACGCTGGTGAGCTGGGGCGCATCGTCATCCTTCCGCCGTCATGACGTGGGCGGCGCAGAACCCCGAACAGGCGCAGGTCGTCGCCACGGAGGCTGAGCTGACTGTCGTGCTCGGCGGCGCCGGGGTTGGAAAGACGACGAGCGCGCTGGCCGCCGCAGCCGCGCACCTTGAACGCGTTCGAGAAACCAAGCCGCACGAGAGAGTGCTGTTCCTTTCGTTCTCCCGGGCTTCCGTTGCGCGGATCGCCTCGCGGATGAGCGCGGTGCTGGGGAGTCACACCGACCAAGTCGATGTACTGACGTTTCATTCGCTCGCCTTCTCGATCGTGCGGAGGTTCGGAAACCTGATCGGGCACGGTAATGCGGTGCTGGTGAGCCCAGCCCGAGAGAAGCTTGGACTAGCGCCAAACGAGATCGGATACGGACGGCTCATCCCGCTTGCACTGGCGATCGCGCAGGCGGCGCCTGCGGTGGCGGCGCACCTTCGTACGCACTGGGGACTGGTCATCGTTGACGAGTTCCAAGACACCGGCGACGCACAGCAGGAGCTTCTCAAGCTCATCACGCTGACCAGCCGCGTGATCCTGCTCGGTGACCCCAACCAGTGCATCTACACGTTCCTCGCTGCAGACGGGGTCCGTGTCGGACGCATCCACGATGCGTGTTCGGCCGCTGGAGTGCAGAACACGATCCTTCTCCCAGAAACGTCCTTCCGCGATCCGTCCGGCGTGATCCCAGCCGTGGCAAACGCCATTCGAACACGCGCGTTTGGCTCGCCAGCACTCGCTACCGCTATCGAGGGCGGTCGCCTGGTTGTGCGGGGCGGAATCGACCTCAGCGACGAAACATCCACCGTAGGCCAGCTCGTGACCGAGCTCAGCGCCGAGGGCCTCGGTGTGGCGGTGTTCACCCACCACAACGACATGCTCGCCTCCCTGTCGGACGCGCTTGAGGCGGAAGGGATTGAGCACGAGATTGCCGGGCTGAGCGACGCTCTCGCGGCCGCGCTGGACGCCCAAGCCACGATGATGCGCTACCGGTTCGGTGATGCAACGTGGGACGACGTTCTCGAATCGCTCGCGGTGTTTCTGACGAGCGCGCAGCGCGGAACCCAAGTCCCGATGCTCGCGATACAGGTGTTGAACGGCACGGCACCGCATACGCTCCTTCAGCGACTCGACGCGTTGCGCACCCGACTTGACGGCGCTCCGTCCGTCGACGTTTTGGTAGGCGAAGCGCGCAAGGCGCAGGATGGTCTTGGGCTGCCCCAGAGGTCCGGTGCCTGGCAGCAGGCAGGGGTCCTTCTCTCGGTAATGAACGCTCGGGCGATGCGCGTGGGTCGCAACTTGAGCGACACCCAGATCGTTGCGTCGATCTGCGCGGAGGCACGTGAGGCGAGCTATGCGGCGCTGACCGACTCCGCGCTGAACCCCCGAGAAGTGCAGTTGATGAACCTCTATCAGACGAAAGGGCGTGAGGCCGACGCGACCGTCGTCGTGCTCCGCGAGGGCGACTTCATGGGCAAGGAAACCGAGCCGTTCCCGAACACCAGCCGACTGCTCTACGTCGTCTTCTCGCGCGCCCGCCAGCGCATAATCGTGTTGCTCGTCGGGAGCAGATGGCATTCGGCCGTGGCACCGCTAGCGCGCCTGGCGGTCCAGTGAGCCGAGACCATCGCAGCAGTTCCGTCGTCAACGTCGTCGAGGCTTGGTTGGCGCTGGAAACCCTCCGCCGACTACGGTCGCGGACCATCTTCCAAGGTGTTCCATACTGGAACACCTGGAAGATTTGGCGTCCCTCCGGTTTGCCCGGGTTATCCGCCGAGCCGGACCCGCATCTGGGCGATGATGGTCAGGCTCGCGGCTCGCCGACCAAGCTGGCGCACATGAGCTGTCGCCTCCCACGCCTGGTGGATTCGATCATGATGGGCTCGGCA
This sequence comes from uncultured Actinomycetes bacterium, assembly GCA_964476495.1. GTDB lineage: Bacteria > Actinomycetota > Actinomycetes > Mycobacteriales > Nakamurellaceae > Nakamurella. The sequence goes on from CAYZBB010000146.1 coordinate 5,928, forward strand.
CACCGGGATCAGACTCGCGTAGTCCTCGTCGCCGAGAGTGCCGTAGTCCAGGTGGTGCAGGTCGACGGGTCGGGATCCGCAGACGACGCAGACCGCGGGTTGGTGGGTTCGTTCCCAGTGTTCGCGGAACCAGCGGCGGCGGCGTTTGGCCCAGGCTGGGCTGTTGACGTAGTCGGCGTAGCGGCCGCGTCGCGCCCAGCGGCTTGGCGTCCATGCCGATCCCGGGCGAGGCCCACGCATGTCACGCCTCGTCGACGGGTTCGGCGACCACCGGCACCCCGTCATCAACCCCGCTGAGCGCGGCCTCGACCTCGGCCCGGCCGGCGAGCAGTGCCTTGCTGTCCTTGCGGCGGTAGTAGGGGGTCATCCGCACCAGCATCGGGTCCAGGCCCTTGTAGAACATCAGCATCGTGCCCTCGGGCAGGCCGCGGATTTCGCCGGTGGTCAGCACGGCGCGGGTGCGGGTCTGCTCGGAGTAGCTGCGCTCGGGTCCTAGTCCGAACAGCCCGCCGCCCTTGCCGGTCGATGCCTGCCAGGAGGTCTCGTCGCGGTCGCCGGCGATCGCGGCGAAGTCCCGGAGGTTCTCCGCGTCGGTGACGCCGCCGAGGATGCCGGTGATGGTCGCCGAGTCCCAGATCGCCTTCGCCGCGTCGCTGCCCCAGGAGCGGGCCATCTGCGCCCTGGACTGGATCACCGCGATCGTCACCACCCCGGACCCGCCGTACGCCGACACATAGGTCGGCAGCGCCGGCAGGGGCGCCCAGTTGGCGATCTCGTCCAGCACCAGGGTCAGCGGCGGATCCAACCGTGCCCGGGGCGCGTGGTCGGCAAGATCCTTGGCGGTGCGGGTGATGTCGGCGACCAGACACTGCAGCAACCGGGACGCCGGGTCGTCGGCCTCGGCCAACAAATACAGGGTGCCGCGTGCAGCAAGAAACTTTCTCGGGTTGAAGTTCTCGCCCGGTCGAGGGTCGAACCGGCGCCGGACGGCATACAGGTCCAGTCCGGCCAGTGCCTTACCGACGCCGGCCCACACGTTGCCGCGGAACTTGTCGTCGCCCTCGACGACCTGCGCCAGGGTGTCCGCCCACCCGGATTCGACCCGGTCCCGACCGACCGCGTCGCGGCCGTCCAACTCCTGCAGGATCGCCAGGGCCGATCGGGCAGCGACCGCCGACTGGGACCACCGCCACAGGTCGTCGATACCCGTGTCGGACCACGCGGCGGCGTGCAACAGCGTCTTGATGACCTTCTCGGTCCAGCCCTGCCAGAACGACGCATCCTCCACCCCGCTGGAGGAGCCCGCGGCCAGCACCTGCGCGCGGGCCGCGGCGACCCGGCCGTCGCGGCACCCGTTGATCGGCGACCAGCGCACGACCTCGGGCAGCCGGTCCATGGATCCGTCGGTGGCGATCACCGCGACCGGTCCCACGATCCGCCGGTGGGTGATCGTCACGGACAGCACATCCGGGCGGGTGGAAGTGGCGACGACCGCGCCGGGTGCGTCCAGGATCCGGTTGTTCACCACGTACACGCCCTTTCCAGCACCAGATGGGCCCAGCAGCACGACGGAGTCGCGGACGCTGGTCCACACGTCGACGCCGCGTGCGGTGCCCCAGCACCACCCCAACTCCCGTGGCTGAATGCGGCCGGTCAGGGCCGGTCGCAGCTCGGGTGCGTTGCGCCGCAGCCGTTTCGCGCCGACGGCCGCCCCGATCGCCCGCGGGCCGGCCATCCCTGGGCGGCTCTGCATCTGGGCCAGCATCGACTGTGACCGGCTGCGACCGCGCACTATGACCACGACGGCAGTCGTCGCCGTGACGGTCATTCCGCACGCGGTGGCGGCGATCGACCAATACGCCGGCGCGTCCGGCATCGGTGAATCCCAGGCTGAAGCTGGGTTGTCGCGGTCGACCAGCAACGCCCGGGCACCCGCGGTGACCGGCCCGGCGGCGAACCCGTGGCCGGTGAACACGCTCGCGGCCTGCCCGCCCAGCCACAGCAGCAGGCCGCCGCCGACAACCAGCAGGACGGCGCCGGCCAGTGGCCAATCAAGATCCGTTGCTCGGTTCTGGGTCGTTCGTGGTGACGGCACGACCGTCAGTGCGGGCACCACGCCGGACCAATCAAGAACAGGCCCGACGAGCCATCGAAACGACGAACGGCGCCGGCGGCACACGGCCAAGGTGAGCGCGATGCCCGAACCGCTTGGTGGACAGGCCGTTCAGCGGCCTGACTGTGGGGTCGCCCCAAGGGGGCTCCCCGCCCTTTCGGCGGGCCGACCTGGCGGTCGATCGTACGGGTCCGCGTCAAGGGCTCCGGCGTCGTCGGTCACCACCGATCCGCCCGGGTGAATCCGCTCCCCCGCTGCGCTCCTCCGCGCATCCACACCGTCCGGACCAGTCGCACCCGTCGCCGCGCCGACGGCCCCTTGCCGCGGCCCCCGATCACAGCCGTGATCGGCCCGCCGGAAGAACGGCTGACCCCGGTAACAGCTCCCGCCCGCTGACCGCACCCAAAGAAGCGAACACCCCCACCGGATCGGAAAGGACCGCATCATGGGCCACCTCGTCCGCACCGTCACCGCCATGCAGCTGCGGCTGGGCGATGTCGTGATCCCCGACACCGGACCGCGGCGGCACGTCACCCTGCACCGCATGCAGGGCGCTCACCCCGTCGTCGCCGTCCAATACGCGGAAGTCCCCGGCGCGACCACCCTGTACCCGCCGACCATGCCGCTGCTCATCGAGATCCCCGACACCCCAAGCACATCGGCCGGACGGGACCTGTGATGACCAGCGTGCAAGACCATCACGCGCAACTGAGGGCATGGGCCAACGGCGTCCACGCCCTGGAGGCCGCGACCGAACTGCTCATCCGCGGCTTCAACGGCCGGTTCGCCGACCCGGGCTGTCCGTGGGTGCACCCGAGGACCTCCGGCCGCTGGATCGACTTCGACGCGATCCCCGCCCAGACCGGCGCGCTATCCGGCGGCGAGCAACGCTTCCTGCAGATCGCGGCCGCTTTGTCCGACGGCCAGGTCACCGTGAACCTCGGGCGTGCGCTGGCCGGCCTGGACCGGGAGCACGTCCATCTCGTCCTTGCCGGTGCCCATGCTTCCGGCACCCAGCAGCACCAGGAACTCATGCTCGGCCCGGACGGCACGGCCCGCCTCTTCCGCCCCGGAATCCTGTACCGCTGGGACCAGCAGTCCTCGGCCGAGCCCCAGCCTCCCTGCCGGGACGGCGGGATCAGCCGATGAACACCCACAACGGCCGCAACCCCATCGCCGACGCCGTCCGCCGATCCACCCACACCACCCTGGCCAGGCCGCCCAGCGCGGGCCAGCACATCCAGGCCGTGGTCAGCATCGCCGGCGAGCAGCAGCTGAGCGTGGACACCCACGGCTCGGGCAACCGCCGCGACTGGGGCGGCCACATTGCCCTGTCCAGCGACAACCTGCTCATCTACCTGCACGACCAAGTCGCCGCCCGCATGTACGCGAAGGCGTGGATCGACGCCTGGTACATCGCCTCCAAACTCCCCGAGAACGTCGACACCGGCCCAACCACGCACGGTCCAGTGACGATGGTCCGCGCCTACGGTTCCGACGCCGTCGATCACGTCCACGACGTCGCCCGCAATGTCGCACTGATCAAGATCGGTGGCCTCACCTGGCGCATCCACGACCAAACCGCCTGGGCCAGCACCGAAATCAAGTGGCGGGAAGTATCCGCCCTCGCTCCGCTCGTGTTGCCGATCCGCCGGTACGAATCCACCCGGCCGCAAAGCACCGACCACGAACCACCCGCCTGGACCCAGGCTCACCGGTCTGCACCGAGCCTGTGACCCGTTCCAGGAGCCCTGTGATCGTGGTAGTGCCACCTCTGGTTGAAGGGATGGGTGGCGGGCCGCTCAAGCGGGTCGACACTTCATGATGCGGCCTATTCGCCCAGGCTGATACCAGGTCAGGCCCGTTCCGGTCAGCTCGCACCGGAAGGCACCGAGCACGACCGACAGATCCGTTACAAGACAGTTAACTTCGACGACAGTGGAAGTCTGGGTCTGGTCGCCCCAGCGCATGGCCTCCACTCTTACTGTGAATCCGGGTCTGGCCCGACCGAGAGGAATAGACCATCATTGAGGCCATCGAGGTCGTGCCGGGCGGCGATGAGCGGGCTTATCAGCAGGCTCTGGCCGAGCAACCGGGGCCGAGGCGAGGGCCAACAAAGTCGAGCTGGTCGGCCCTCGCGCGTTGCGGAACTAGCTGTCGAAGCGCGTGCCGGAGACCGCTCTGAAAGCGGAAATGACCGAGCACCTGGGCTACGACAATCACGATCCCGGTCGGCCGGGGCAACGGCAACTTTCGCAACGGGGTAGGTCCGCCTGGACTCCGGTGATCCAGATCGTGTCGTCGCTGGCCTCCCGGGGTCTGACGAGCGGGGAGATCGCAGCCCACGTCGCCGAGGTGTACGGCGCCTCGATCAGGAACGAAACCATCTCCAAACATTACCGACGCGTCCTGGAGGAGACGGCCGACTGGTCCAACCGACCGCTGGACCCGGTGCCGCTCGTTGGCAAACCCGTTCCAAGTCGAACTTGGAGACGACGTGATGTCGTCGATTTGGCCGCTGTGCTGTATGCGGGCGAAAGGGGCCTATTCTCTAAACATGGCGTTCTGACGAGCGGCAGATCGATCAAGTCTGCGCCGGCGGTCATTGACTGCACCCGCTTAGTGGCTGCGGTGGAGCAGCCGCGCCCACCAGCTCTTCCTCCCCCTGGTGTGCTGCACGGTGTCAGGTTGTGCGGCGACGGGGGGCGTCCCGACCTCGGCGACGTCGGCGTCGTAGCGAGCAAGGGATGCTCGATCGTGCGCCCGGTTCTCGATGATTTCCTCCGGGGTAAACCGGCGCCGCGTCAGGACCTGATTGCGGCGAATGACGTAATGGGATTTGCACGGAAGTGTCCAGTTCCCGATCGACGGGTGTAGGGAGACTGTGTCCCCGTCGTAGGTGAGTGCCCATTGCGCAGGGGCCAGCGGGGCGATTACTTCTTCGCCGCAACCACAGCAGCACAGGTGACCGGTGGTCCGATAGGTGATTGAGACGTAAAGCACGGCGGGTTGCATCGGCGTCGGGAAAGCCTCGACGAATTCGGGGATGAGCTGCCTGATTGGCGTCACGACCGGAGCTCCTCGTTGGCAATCTCGTGAGTGAACACCGAATAGGTCGTCAAACCGGCCGGGGCCAGCGCAGCGTAGTGGCCAATGTATTGCTTGAAGCCGATGACGGCCAGTACCGCGTTCAGCGCGTTGAGATCTGCGGTCTGGATGTTGCGTCCGTAGTCATCGAGGTCTGGCGCTGCGGTCGGGATGAGGTTGCGCCGGTGAACGTGGTCGCGGTGGCCAGGAACGCTGGTGGTCACTCGGAGCAGCCCGGTCAGGCGCCCGTCGACCTCGTCAACGCCCATTCCGACATCGATGAACGGCAGGTCGCGATCTTCCAACCATGTGACGATCGGCTTCTTGCTGTCCGGGTCGTCAGAGGCCAGGAATGCGAACGTGGTGCCGTCGAGAATCGTGTCAGTGTTATCGGCGTCGAGATAGACGGATTCGGCTCTGACGTGACGGTGCATCCGGCCGTAGATGCCGGCGAAGTATTCGGCCTTGGTTGGCCGGCGGCGTAGCTCGTCGAGGGTGGGCGCACTGGGGGCACGGAAGGCGTTGTGATTGTCGAAGGTATCACCGTCGATCAGCAGCAGGCTGTCGACCTCGGTCTTGGCGATCTGATCAGCGATGTAGCTGCCGGTACCGCCCAGACCGACGATGGCTATGCGATGACCATGGAAGCGGGTGTTGACGGCAGCCAGGCCGGCCCGTGAGGAAGCGGTGTCGCGATAATGGAATCGGCTGTCGTCAGCAATCTCCTGCCAGGCGGCGCCAGGGGTCGGTGTCACGGCAGGATCAAGAGCCCGCGCGTGCTGGGAGATGATCCGCGCGTAGGTGGTGACCTTCGAATACTCGTCAGGGTAACCCTGTGGGCCGGGCTTGCTGGACAGCATGAAGCTCGCGGTCTCGGTCGCGGTGACCTGGTGAACCTCCGGATTGGCGATGGTCAGCGGCCGGCCGTGTTCATCGCACGGCGTGTCGGCGCCTAGCCAGATGCGGTGATCGGTGCCGGAGACGATGGTGTCGCCGGAGACAGTCACCGGATAGGTGAGGAAGCCGTAAGCAATACCTCCGGCGGTCGTGACGTACGGGATATGACGGACGATGAGGTGGCCCTGCTGGATGACGACGTCGTAGCCGTCGTCCAGCAGGCGAGCAAGATCCGCATTACGAGCGAGTGGTCCGGTGGACATCGAAGACCATGCCCTCCTTGACCTCAGCGTCGTGCCCGGCGGTCAGGGTGCCGCCACCGTGGCCGCGACGGTAGGTGTAGCGAACAGTGACATCGTCCTGATCGCCGATCGGCTGGCCGGGGTAAGCGATCTCGACGACCTGCGCGTAGCTGATCCGCGGCTCGTTCCAGCGGTGTTGACGGGTGTTGACGATGATGGTGACCTCGTGCTGACGCACGGCGGTGACGAACTTGTCGCCGTCGGCGATGGTGACAAGCTGGTTGTCGATGAAGGTCTCCCGTTCGCCGGCCTCGCCTATCCGAGTCAACTCTCGGTCAGCCGGGTCCAGGCCAGCCTGGCGTAGCAAGGCGGCGGCAGTCTGGTCATCGTCGTATGTGGTGAACCGCGTGCCGTCAACACTGAAACGCAACTTGCGTCGGGTCACGAATCGCTCGCCGTCATCCAGGTTCACGATCTGATCGTCGTCGATGTGGATCTCGATGCCGTGCTTGTCGATCAGGAACAGGTCGTAGCGGGCGGGGTCGCGCCCGGCCAGGCGCAGCAGCGCAGCGGCCTCTTGGTCGTCATCGTTGGTGGCGAACTCGGTGTTGTCGATCGTGACGTGCAAGGTGGCCATCGGGCACTCCGTTCTCGTAGAACAATACTGTTGCATGTCCGCAACACGTTGCGCAACTAGAACGCTAGGTCGGATGCGAGTACGTTCAGGCCCATGATGGCCCATGGGTAAGACAGCGATAGACGTGCGCGGCCTCGCCGCAGCCATGGAAGTCCGGGTCAAGTCCGACGAGATCTCCTGGCGAACAGCCGCAGGCCAAATCGGGGTCAGCCCGTCCCTGTTGACCCGTCTGCGCAACGGTCAACGACCTGACCTGGAGGCGTTCGCTGCCATCACTGAATGGCTGGGCGAGCCCGCCGAGCGGTTCTTTCTCCGGCACCAACCGCCACAAGACGCCCTGGCTGAGGAACCCCTCGCCAGCTCGATGAACGCGCTTCTGCGTGCGCGGCGGGACCTCAACGACACCGACAAAGAGTTCTTGTCGACGATCCTGCTTGCCGGCTTGAAACACGTAAAGCGGCAGCAGACCGGTAGCAGTGATTAGCGATGCAGACCAAAGCCGCACTCGGGCGGCTGGCCACTGCCGTACGGGCCGAGACCGGCTGCGGCCCGCACGATCCCTTTGATCCCTGGGCATGGTCGACCGACAACGGCATCCCGTTCCTGTCGCTCGACGAGATCGACCTCGACGACCCCACCCGGAACCACTTCACCGTCGAGCGCCCCCACGTGTGGTCAGCGCTGCTCACTCGCTATGACATGCAGCACGTTGTGTTCTACAACCCCGCACACTCCCCCGAGCGCATCCGTTCCAACCTCGCCCACGAGGTGGCCCACTTCGCCGCCGAACACGAGCTGACCGAGGCATGGCTGGACGAGGACGGACACTGCAGCGCGTCGCGCGACCACGAACGGGAGGCCGCCGAACTTGCCGGCGCACTATTAATCCCCGCTGATATCGCTCGGGTACACGCGATCGGTGGTGGCAGCGCCGGATCGCTTGCCGTCAAGTACGAAGTGAGTGTGCAAATGGCCCGCTGGCGAATGCAGGCCTCAGGCGGCCCAACTATCGCCAAACGCGCCCAACAGAAGGCCGGGATTGGTAGAGCCCGCACATAGTCGAGCCGCAAACGCCGATGGCCGATGGAGCATCCTCGGTGAAACAGGATTGTTGGCGGGCACGTACGCGTTGGCGCTCTGCAACCACAACCACCATCGGACCGGTACCACGACCCCTCTTGGGGATGCCCCATACGTCGAGAAATCGCCTTTGAGGAGGTAGGCGAGGGCAGAGACCCGGCAAGAGTTCGATGAGGAGTCCAGTCGTGGTACACGCAGCTGGTCATCGAGACCGGTAAGCCGATCGCGCAGGGAGCCCGGGATCTGGGCGTCAACGAGGGCACGACTGGGAATTGGTGCCCGGTCGAGCGGCGCCGGCGTGAGGTGGTCAGGTCGGGTTAAGCGAGGACGAACACGCGGAGTTCGTGCGGGAGTTCGAGGTCCGGCCGGCGGAGCGCTCCACCACCAAGGCGCAGGCCCGGACGCGGGCCGCGGCCTGGATCGATGAATCCAACCGGCGCCGCAGGCACTCGGCCTCCCACATGCGCAGCCCGATCGACCAGAAGTTCGGAAATGCGCGGCCACGCCGAAGGCGCGGCATCGGCCCGACCTCGCCAGCCCGACGATGGCGCCGTCCTCACCGGGGTCAGGGCCACGCCCTACGGGTGGCTTGCGGCCAGCCTTGACCCCGGTTCTGGGCGGCGCAAACGGGCAGCTGTCGCGGGCATGGAGTACTCAGGGCCAAGATCAAACAGAGCAAGATCCGTTCAACCGATGTCTCGACGGTTGGGGGTATTCCGGCAGGCCACCGGTCGACCGCCAGACATTGAGCCAGGGCCAGCCGGCCGCAGGGATCAGCAGGGCGTTAGCGTGTTCCACGAAGGCTTCCGGGTTGAGGAGCGGTTCCTAAACATCTCCACACCTCACTCGTGACGTGTTTCTGACTTAATGACGCACTTCGGCGTTTCATTAGCCAACATCGTC
>CAYZBB010000147.1:0-14628 GCA_964476495.1 uncultured Actinomycetes bacterium
GCTGGCCCTGCGAGTAACCCAACGCCTTGGCCATGTCCCGCACCGCCATCCGCGGGCGGTAGGTGTTGACGTTGGCGACCTGCGCGGCCCTGTCCCGGCCGTACTTGTCGTAGACGTACTGGATGACCTCCTCGCGCCGGCCGGACTCGATGTCCACGTCGATGTCCGGCGGGCCGTCCCGCTCCGGCGCGAGGAACCGTTCGAACAGCAGCACGTAACGCACGGCGTCGACCGCGGTGATGCCCAACGCGTAGCAGACCGCCGAGTTGGCCGCGGAACCCCTGCCCTGGCACCGGATGTCGTTGCGGCGGCAGAAGTCGACGATGTCGTGGACGATCAGGAAGTAGCCGGGAAAGTCCAGCTCGGCGATGATCGCCAGTTCCTTGTCGATCTGCGCGTAGGCCTCGGGCCTTTTCTCCGGCGGGCCGTAGCGGTCGGCGGCACCGGCCAGGGTGAGCTGGCGCAGGTGGGAGTTCTCGTCCTGGCCGGGCGGCACGTCGTAGGGCGGCAGGTTCGGCGCGGCCAGACGTAGGTCGAACGCGCACTTCTCGCCGATCGCCGCCGCGGTGGGCACCGCGGTCGGGTACCGGGCGAACAGCCGCGCCATCTCCGCACCGGACCGCAGGTGCGCACCGGGCCCGGGTGGCAGGTACGGGTCGGCCTCGTCCAGACTCCGCCGGGCGCGGACCGCGGCCAGGGCGGCGGCGATCCGGCCGTCGGCCGGGGCGGCGTAGTGCGCACCGGTGGTGGCGACCACCGGCAGCCGCAGGTCCGCGGCCAGGGTGGCCAGGGCGTCGTTGTCCTCGTCGTCGGTGGGCAGCATGTTCGTGGTCAGCTCGACGACGACGTTGTCATGGCCGAATCGGTCCGTCAGTTTGTTGATCTCGGTGCGAGCGACGTCCGGGCCGTGCCGGTGCAGCGCGCGCCGGACGCTGCCTTTACGGCAGCCGGTCAGGATCAGCCAGTGGTTGTCGGCCGCGTTCGCCAGCTCGTCCAGGTCGTACAGCGGGCGGCCCTTCGCCTTGCCGGCCAGCTGCGCCCGGCTGATCTGCTGGGACAGCCGGTGGTAGCCCTCCTGCCCGCGGGTCAGCACCAGCAGGTGCTCGCCGACCGGGTCCGGGACTCCCATCTGCGGCTCGGGCAGGCCGAGGGACAGCTCGGCGCCGTACATGGTGGCCAACCCCTTCTCGCGTGCGGTCTCGCAGAACCGGACGACGCCGTAGAAGCCGTCGTGGTCGGTGATCGCCAACCCGTCCAGGCCGAGCCGGACCGCCTCGTCGACCAGCTGTTCCGGGGTGGACGCGCCGTCCAGGAAGCTGAACGCGGAGTGGCAGTGCAACTCGGCGTAGGGCACCTTTGTGGTCGGCCCGAGCGGCGGCTTCGGGGGGTCGGGTTGGTGGTGGTGCTGCGGCCATTGCTGCACTGCCTGCATCGGGCTGCGACCGGACAGGACCCGTTCCAGCTCGCTCCAGGGGACGTTCGGGTTGTGCCAGCCCATCAGTCGTACACCCCTTCGACCCGCCACCCTTCGTCGTCGCTGCCGGCGGACCGGATCAGCAGGGCGGTGCCGTCCTCGGTGACCAGTTGCAACCGCGCGCCCGGTGGCTGTTCGCGTACCCACCAGCACTCGTCCAGCAGCCACGGCCCCGCCCAGGCGTCGATCCTCTTGCCGTCCAACCGGGCCGGAGGTCCGGTGAGCAGACCACGATCGGTGAGCCGCACCGGCGCTCCGACCTCGTCCAGCACGGTGACCTGCTCGTTCTCCGGCAGCCGGGCCGGGGAGGGAGCCGGGATCGTCCCCGGCCAGGGTGTGTGCGGGTCACGAGGACTGGTCCTCTCGTCGCCCCAGGGCACCAGCACCGCCCGATCGGTCGCGTTCCGGCCGCCGGCATGTACCGGGGAGAGCACCGATTCGGGCCCCAGCAGGCCCTGCACCCGGGCGAACGCCCGCCCGGCACGCTGATCGTCCTGCCCGTCGGACCCCCACAACCCGTACTGGATCCGGCCCGAGCCGACTGCCTCCACGGGTTCCAGGGTGAGCCGGGTGATCGCACCCGGCTCCCGCCGGTGGGTGAGCCAGCCGTCGAGCTGCCAGCGGAGCCGGTCCGCGGTTGCGGCGGCGGTCAGCGGCGCTGCGCAGCGCCAGGTGCGGGACAGGGTGGCGCCCCCGTCGGTGGCGGCGGTGATGGCCAGCCGAGTGCAGGCAAGGCCGGCGTCGGCGAGCCGGTCGTGGAACCGCTGTGCCAGCGCGCGAGCGGCGAACGCGGCGGTGTCGACCCGATCCAGCGGAGGGTCGCACTCCTGTTCGACGACGAGCTCCTCGGGGATCTGCCGGCGGGACAGCCCCCGTTCGGGGCGACCGAGGGCGAGCCGGTGCGCTCGTACCCCGTCGGCACCGAACCGGGTGGCCACCTTGTCCGGCGGCAGCGCGGCGAACGCGCCGACGGTGGTGATGCCGAGCCGGATCAATAGATCGGTGAGTGCGACCCGGTCGGGCGGGCAGATCGCCGGATCCCGGGACAGGTCGGTGATCGGTAGGCCGGCACAGAAGGCCGCCGATTGTGTCGGGGGCACGATGCTGGCGCGGTGCGCGGCCAGCACCGCCACCTCCAGCTCGTCGGCGATACCGACGCAGCACTCCACGTCCAACGCCTCGACCGCGTCCACGATCCGTTCCGCGGCACCGGCCTCCGACCCGAAGTAACGGGAGGGTCCGCGCGCCGGACAAGCCACCACCCCGAAACGCAGTACCTCCACTCCGGGAGCAAGTTGCTCGACCGCGGCGGCGACCGGCTCGAACATCCGCGCGTCCCGGTCCTGGTCGACGGCCGCGATCAGCAGATCCGGGCAACAGGCCTGGGCATCCCGGCGGCGCTGACGGACGTGCACCCCTTCGGCCCGGGCAGCGACCGTGCACGCCTGCACCCGGTTCGCATGCAGCACCGCGACCGGATCGCTGGCAGGCCGGTTCACCTGCCGGGCGGCCGCCACCGCCGGCCAGTCCGGACACCAGACGACGATCGTCCTGGTCATGGCGCGGGGTTGTGGCACAGGACGTCGACGCTGTCGCGGAGGTTGAAGGGTTCTCCGTGTTGGTGGGGGCGCAGGCTGTCCGGGTCCGGGTCGGTTCCCGCGGGAACGTTCTCGATGACGGCCGGTTCGGGTACCTGCGGGACGGGCGTGCCGTCGGGCCGGTGGAACACCCACCGGCCGGGCTGCCCGGGCACAGGGTGCAGAGTGAACCCGTCCTCGTGTACCGCCCGGTGGTGCCGCTGGCACAACAGGAGCAGGTTGCCCAGGTCGGTCGGGCCGCCGTCGACCCAATGGGTGGCATGGTGCGCGTCCAGGAATCGCTTGCGGGGGCAGCCGGGGAACTGGCAGCCCCCGTCCCGGAACCGCAGTGCCCGCCGCAACGCCGCCGAGATCTTGCGGGTCTTGCGACCCAGTTTCAGCTGCTCGCCCGGTCTGGTCGCGGACGACACCCAGGCGACCAGCGCCGCGTCACAGGCCAGCCGCCGCGCCGCCGCGGCGGTCAGCCCGGGGCCGTGCTCGATCCGGCACCCCGCCTCCGGTCCGGGCTCCTGATCTGCGGCCAGCACCTGCGCATCGGCGTGCACCACCACCAGATGCCGGTCATCGCCGGACGAGTCGACCGGTCCGGCGGCCTGCGCGATCCGCGCCAACGCGACCAGGGCGTCCACATCGGAGGGCAGCTGCGCCGGTTCGTCGGCCGCGTCGGGACACCCGGCCGGTTCCAGCTCCCCGGTCCGCGCCTGCTCCAACGCCGCGACCAGCAGCGCACCCTCCTCCGCGGCCAGCCGGGCGGACAACACCAACATCCCGTCGTCGTCGTAGAACCAGCGGGCCTTGCGCCGCTGCTCCACCGGCTGGTCGGCCCGTTCGGACTTGCGATACCCACGAACCACCTTCTCCAACTGCGCCGCCGAATGCGTGGCGGCCTGCTCCACCAACGTCTGCTCGTCCACCCGGTCCGCCACCCGGGTCACCGCCCGCACCTTCGAGTACGACAACCGGCCCTGCGCGAACGCCTCACCCACCAGCGGCAACCCGGTCAGGGCTCTGGCCACCCGGACGTACTCCCGCGCTGCCCCCGGCCCCACCGAGCACGACCACGACAACCAGTGCGCCATCGACTTCATCCCCCACTGCACCCAGCCCTTGCGCCGGTTGAACGCGGCCACCAGCCGCAACCACTCCCGGGTCTCGGCCGCCAACCGCGCCGCCATCGACGTGATCCGCCCTTCCAGCACCTCCAATGGCTCCTCGGATACATCAACGTTAGGTTGAGGTTGAGAGTTTGCCAGAGCATCGAACGGAGACTCGGCCGGCTCCGGCGATGAACCGGTCAACGGATTCGGAAACCAGTCCGAGCCGACGGACTGCTGCCAGTCGCGATGCGACCTGCTCTGCCACATCGCCGCCAGGTCCGCATCTGTCAGGCCATCCGCCAGATCCGTCATCCCCTGCCTCCGATCATCGAGCCCCGTCCCGAACGGGTGTCAGCACGCTAACCAGAGGGTCCGACAGTGCCCGAATTACGATCTTTATGACTCGATGACGTTTCCGCCGAGACGCCCCGGCCGGTCAGGACACCCGGGCAACCGGGACCTCGGCCGGAACAACCGCCGGGACAGCGGGCTCGATCCGCACCACGTCCCGTCCGGCCCGCAGCAGCAGTTCGACCTCGGAGCCACGGCCGCCCGCCCGCCGACCGCCGACCTGCACCACCAGCTCCCGATCCCGCAGTCGGCCGTGCCCGCCGGACAACCCGTGCCAGCCGGACCACCGAGCGGTGAGCACCAGATCTGCACCCGGCCACGGCCCGGTGACCAGCAGCACAGCGCCACGCTGGCGGAGCCTCCCGCAGAGCACCCGCTGCCGGGACGGTGCCGGTCGAGCAGCGGGCGGAAACGACACCGCGATCAGGTCCACCCCGTCGATCAGGATCGAGACCACCTGCAGCACGTCCGATCCAGGATCGGGAATGACGGCAACCCGATCGAGATCGACCCCCAGTTCGGCCGCGGCATGCAATCCGAGACCGGGCATCCCGACCAGCGCCGACCAGCGCCCCGCCGCTCCGCCGGCCCCGGCGAGCAGGGTGAACAGCAGGCTGGTGGCACCCTGACCCTGCACGCTGACCACCGACCCACGGGTGAGGCCACCCCGAGGGAGCGCGGCCGCGAGCGCCGACGCGACGGGCAGCATTGGAGGGGCATCGAACACGCGTTCGATGCTAGATCGAGGCCACCCAGCGCCGCAACACTTCGGCCCCGGCGTCACCCGACTTCTCCGGGTGGAACTGGGTTGCCGACAAGGGACCGTTCTCCACCGCGGCGACGAACCGGTCACCGCCGTGCTCGGCCCAGGTCACCACGGGCGGCTTGAACGGCTCGCTGACCACCAGTTCCCAGCGACGAACGGCGTACGAGTGCACGAAGTAGAACCGGGTCTGCGGATCCAACCCCTCGAACAGGACGGAGCCAGCTCCAGGAGACACCGTGTTCCAGCCCATGTGCGGGACGATCGGAGCCTGCAACCGTTCCACCGTGCCGGGCCACTCGCCGACCCCGGCCGTCTCCACACCGTGCTCGACGCCCCGCTCGAACAGGATCTGCATGCCGACGCAGATGCCCAGCACGGGTCGGTTACCGGCCAGTCGGCGGTCGATGATCCGCTGGCCGCGCACCGCGGTCAGCCCCTGCATGCACGCTTCGTAGGCGCCCACACCCGGCACCACCAGGCCGTCGGCGTTCAACGCCAGATCTAAGTCCGAGGTCACGGTGACGGATGCGCCGGTGCGGCGTAGCGCCCGTTCGGCGGATGCAAGATTGCCCGAGCCGTAGTCGAGCACCACGAGATTCGTCATTGCATCAACCACAGCACACCGCCGACGACGCACGCCACGCAGAACGCAGCCAGCAGCATCGCCGCCGGCACGGACTTTCGCCACAGCGCGAGCACTCCGCCCAGCAGGAATCCACCCATTCCGATCAGCAGGATCGGGATCAGGACCGTCACAGAACACCCTTGGTGGACGGGATGCCGGACACCCGCGGGTCCGGTTCCACCGCCGTCCGCAGCGCTCGGGCGATCGCCTTGTACTGAGCCTCGCAGATGTGATGCGGATCCCGCCCGTACAGCACCCGCACGTGCAGGTTCATCCTGGCGTGGAAGGCCAGCGAATCGAACACGTGCCGGTTGAGCACCACCGGATAGTTGTTGCCCACGACGAAACCGACCACGTTCTCCGGCTCGCCGGAGTGCACGCTGTACGGCCGACCGGAGAGGTCGATCGCGGCATGCGCCAGCGTCTCGTCCATCGGCACGAACGCGTCGCCGAACCGGCGGATGCCCTTCTTGTCACCCACCGCCTGCCCGATCGCCTGGCCCAGCACGATCGCGGTGTCCTCGACCGTGTGGTGGGCGTCGATGTCCACGTCGCCGACGGACCGGACGGTCAGGTCGAAGCTGCCGTGCACACCGAACGCCGTGAGCATGTGGTCGTAGAACCGCACTCCGGTGGAGACCTCCACCTGCCCGGTGCCGTCCAGGTCCAGCTCGACCAGCACCGTCGACTCGCTCGTGGTGCGCTCGATGCGTGCCCGCCGGCTCATCCGCTCTCCTTCAGCGACCGGGTCGCCTTGATCAACACGTCGTTCTCGACGTCGATGCCGATGGTGGTCCGCAGGTACCCGGGGATGCCCACATCCCGGACCAGCACCCCGGCATCCAGGTACTGCTGCCAGGTTGCCTGCGCGTCGGCGAACTCGCCGAACAGCAGGAAGTTTGCGTCCGATTCGATCACCCGCAGGCCCAGGCCGGTCAGCGCGGCGGCCACCCGCTCTCGCTCGGCGACCAGATGGGTGACCGACGCGAGGGTGTCGTCGGCGTGCCGCAGCGCGGCCAGCGCGGCGGCCTGGGTCAGCGTCGACAGGTGGTACGGCAGCCGGACCAACAACAGCGCGTCGATGACGGCCGGCGCCGCGGCCAGGTAGCCCAGCCGCCCGCCGGCGAACGCGAACGCCTTGGACATCGTCCGCACCACGACGAGTTTCCGCGGAAACGCCCCGATCAGCTTGATCGTCGACGGCCGGGAGGAAAACTCCGCGTAGGCCTCGTCCACCACCACGATGCCCGGGGTCACCTCGGCCAACCGGGCCACGTCCGCGAGCGGCAGCGACCCACCGGTGGGGTTGTTGGGGCTGGTGATGAACAGCACGTCCGGCCGGCGGTCGGCGACCATCGCCACGGCGGCGTCGATGTCCACCGTGAAATCGGAACGCCGCGGGCAGGACAGCCACGACGTGCGCGTACCGGAGGCGATGATCGGGTGCATCGAGTACGACGGCTCGAAACCCACCGCGAGCCGGCCGGGACCGGCGAACGCCTGAAGCAACTGCAGCAGGATCTCGTTGGAGCCGTTGGCCGCCCACATGTTCGCAGCGGTCAACGGCACGCCGGTGGATCGGGACAGGTAGTCGGCCAACGACTCCCGCAGCGCCACCGCGTCCCGATCCGGATAGCGATTCAGGTCCACCGCGGCCGCGGCGACCGACGCAGCCAGGTCGGCGACCAGCGCGTCGGACGGCGGGTAGGGGTTCTCGTTGGTGTTCACCCGCACCGGCACGTCCAACTGCGGTGCACCGTAGGGCGATCTACCGACCAGGTCCTCGCGCAGCGGCAGATCGGCCAGGGTCACGTCGTTCACGCTTCGGACCCCACTGCGAACCTCGCCGCAACGGCTTCGCCGTGCGCCGGCAGGTCTTCGGCGGCCGACAGAGCGGCGACATGTCCGGCGACCTCGCGCAGCGCTTCGGCGGAGTAGTCGATGACCTGCTGCTGCCGCAGGAACGTGGTGGCGGCCAGACCGGCGGAGAACCGGGCAGACCCGCCGGTGGGCAGGACGTGGTTGGACCCCGCGCAGTAGTCGCCCAGCGACACCGGCGAGTACGGCCCGACGAACACCGCGCCGGCATTGCGCACCCGCGCCGCTACGGCGGCGGCCTCCCGGGTCTGGATCTCCAGGTGTTCGGCGGCGTAGGCGTCCGCCACCCGAACGGCGTCGTCCACCGAGGCGACAAGCACCACGCCGGACTGCGGGCCGGTCAGCGCCTGGATGATCCGTTCGGTGTGCTTGGTTGCGGCGACCCGCTGCGGGAGCACACGATTCACCGAGTCCGCCAGCGCCGGTGATGTGGTGATCAGCACCGACGCGGCAAGGGGATCATGCTCCGCCTGCGAGATCAGATCGGCGGCGACGAACTCGGGATCGGCGCTGTCGTCGGCGATCACTGCAATCTCCGTCGGGCCCGCCTCCGAGTCGATGCCGACGGTGCCGCGCAGCAGCCGCTTGGCGGCGGTGACGTAGACGTTGCCCGGTCCGGTGATCACGTCCACCTGCGCGACGAGCGCGAGCATGGCCACGCCCTGCGCCCCCCCGGCGGCGTACACCTCGTCGATGCCCAGCAATGCGCAGGCGGCGAGCACGTTGCGATCCGGCCAGCCGTCGTTGTCCTTCTGCGGTGGGGAGGTGACCGCAATCGCCTCGACCCCGGCGACCTGCGCGGGGACGACGTTCATGACGACACTGGACGGGTAAAGCGCACGGCCGCCAGGCACGTACAGGCCGACCCGGCGCACCGGCACCCATCGCTGCCGGACGACCCCGCCGGCGGCCGGTGTCGTCACGGTCTCGGAAGGCAGCTGGGCCGCATGCCCGACCCTGGCCCGCGCGATGGACTCCACCAGCGCATCCCGCACCGGCCCGTCGATCGCGCCGGCGGCCGCCTCGATCACCTCGGCGGGCACGCGCAGGGCGGCCGGCCGGATCCCGTCGAACCGCTCACCCGCATCGAGCACGGCCTCGGCGCCGCGATGACGCACGTCCTCGATGATCGGTGCCACCGTCGCGGTGGCGGAGCCGATGTCGACGGCCGCCCTGGGCAGCACGTCGCCGAGCGTGTCGGGCAGCCCGGCGCGCAGGTCGATCCGTTGAAGCATGGGATCAAGCCTAGGGCGTCAGGTCGAGACCGATGTCCAGGGCCGGGGCGGAGTGGGTGAGGGCACCCACCGCGAGATAGTCGACACCGGTCTCCGCCACCGTGCGCGCCCGGGACAGGGTCAGCCCGCCGGACGCCTCCAGGTAGACGTACCTGGACAGGGCCCGCGCCCGGCACACCGCCTCGACCGTGTCGACCAGCGAGAAGTTGTCCAGCAGAACCAGTTCCGCGCCGGCGCCGATCGCCTCGTCGAACTGGTCGAGGGTGTCAACCTCCACCTCGAGGGTGACGTCCGGGTCGAGCGCGCGGACCGCCTTGATCGCCGCGGTGACCGACCCGGCGGCGGCGACGTGGTTGTCCTTGATCAACGCGGCGTCGCCCAGGCTCATCCGGTGGTTGACCCCGCCGCCGCAGCGCACCGCGTACTTCTCCAGCGCGCGCAGCCCGGGCAGGGTCTTGCGGGTGTCGCGGATCCGGGCGTCGGTGCCGGCGACCGCGTCCACCCAGGTCCGGGTGGCTGTGGCGATGCCGGACAGGTGGGTGAGCAGGTTCAGCGCGGTCCGCTCTGCGGTCAGCAGCCCGGCGGTGGGGCCGTGCACGATCAACGCAGGTTCACCGGGCACCAGTGCGCCGCCGTCGGGCACCACCTGGTCCACGGACACGTCCGGACCGATGACCGTGCGGAACACCTGCGCGGCGATCGGCCCGCCGGCCAGCACGCCGGGCCGCCGTGGGGTCAGCAGTGCCCGGGTCCGCTGGCCCTCGGGCACCGTGGCCAGTGTGGTGACGTCGGGTCCGTCGGCAAGATCCTCGGCCAGCGCCCGATCGATCACGTTCTGGTCGATCACGTGATCACCTGGGGCTCCAGCACCTCGATCGCGCCGGCCCGGGACCGCACCAGCACCGACCGCTCCCATTCGGGGGACCGCTCCGGGTGGTCGGTGCGCACATGGCAACCGCGAGACTCCATGCGGACCTCGGCGGCTGCCAGCAGCGCACCTGCGGCCTGGACCAGGTTCGCCGCTTCCACCGACCGGCGGTCGAGCGGGGCGGTCGTGTCGCCCAACGACGCGATCGCCGACTGGGCGGCCAGCAACCCGGGCAGGTCCCGGCCGATGCCCGCGGAGCTGCTCATCGTCGACTGCAGCTCGACGCGGCCGGCCGGATCGGCCACCGCCGCCGGCGTGAGCACGAGTTCGGCGGGCCGACGCGTTTCCGCGGAAACGTCTCCGCGCGCCGCCGCGGCCGCCCGCTCGCCCATCACCAACCCCTCCAGCAGCGAGTTCGACGCCAACCGGTTCGCACCGTGCAGGCCGGTGCGAGCCACCTCGCCGACGGCCAGCAGGCCCGGGACCGTCGTACGTCCGTCCCGATCCGTCCACACGCCACCGCAGTGGTAGTGCGCCGCCGGCGCGACCGGGATCGGCTCACTCGTGGGGTCGACCCCGGCGGCGGCGCAGGCCGCGGAGACGGTCGGGAACCGCCGCCGAAAGATGTCCGGCGCGATCGAGGTGGCGTCCAGGTAGACGTGGTCGGTGACGCCGGCGGGTGCCGACGCGAGTCGGCGGGTGACGGCCAGCGACACGATGTCGCGCGGCGCAAGGTCCTCGAGCGGGTGCACCCCACGCATGACCCTGTCGCCCGCGGCATCGATCAGCACGGCGCCCTCACCGCGGACCGCCTCGGTGACCAGCGCGCGGTGGCCGAGCGCACCTGGGCCGGTCCACAACACGGTCGGGTGGAACTGCATGAACTCGATGTCTGCCAGCGCCGCCCCGGCCCGCATCGCCATGGCGAGGCCGTCGGCGGTGGCCACGCCGGGGTTGGTGGTGGCCGCAAAGAGGTGCCCCGCGCCACCGGTGGCCAGGATCACTGCGGCGGATCGGATCAGCCCGACGCGGCCGTTCGGAGCGAGTACCGACAGGCCACGGGCCCGGCCGGTCCCGTCCAGCAGCACGTCCAGCGCCAGGTGGTCGGCCAGCACGGCGGGCATTCCGTCTGACCGGCCGACGGCAGCCAGTAGAGCGCGTTCGACCTCGGCGCCGGTCGCGTCGCCTCCGGCATGGATCACCCGGTTGGCGGTGTGCCCGCCCTCCCGGGTGCGCAGCAGCCCGGCGGGGCCGGCATCGAACCGGGCACCCCGCGAGATCAGCCGCTGCACCGCGCCGGGCCCGGACGACAGGATCAGCTCGACCGCGGCGGGGTCGCTCAGCCCCCCGCCGGCCACCAGGGTGTCACGCATGTGCACGGCCACGGTGTCGCCGGCGTCGTGCTCGTCGCGGACGACGGCGACGCCGCCCTGCGCCCATGTGGTGTTGGCCTCGTCCGGGGCACCCTTGGTCACCACCAGCACCCGGAGCCCTCGCGCGGCGTCCAACGCCGCGGTCAGGCCGGCGACGCCGGTGCCGACGACCACCACGTCGGTGGTCGCCTCCCAGTCCGGCAGCAGGGCACCGGCGGCCGAGATGTTCACTCGCCGCCCCCGCTCATCCCGATGGCGATCATCCGCTCGACGGCGCCGCGCGCCCGGGCGGCGACGTCGGGATCGACGACGACCTCGTCGCGCATGTCCTCCAGGGACCGCAGCAGCTTGGCCGGGGTGATCATCTTCATGTACTTGCAGGACGCCCGGTCGTTGACGGCCAGGAAGTCGACCCCCGGAGCCGCCCGGCGCAACTGGTGGATCATGCCGATCTCGGTGGCCACCAGCACCTGCCGGGACCGGCCGACCCGCGCGGCGTCCACCATCTCGCCGGTGGACAGGATCTTCACCCGGTCGGCCGACACCGCGCCGGCGGTGGCCAGGTACAGCGCGCTGGTCGCGCAGCCGCACTCCGGGTGGATGTACAGGTCGGCATCGGGATGGGACTTCGCTTGCGCGGCGAGCTGGCCGCCGTTGATGCCGGCGTGCACGTGACACTCACCGCCCCACACCTGGATGTTGTCCCGGCCCAGGATCCGCCGCACGTGCGCGCCGAGGAACTGGTCGGGACCGAACAGGACCGGCGTGTCCTCGGGAATGGACCTGACGACCTCGACCGCGTTGGAGGAGGTGCAGCAGATGTCGGTCTCCGCCTTCACCTCGGCGGTGGTGTTCACGTAGGAGACGACGACCGCGCCCGGGTTGGCCGCCTTCCACTCCCGCAACTGGTCGGCGGTGATCGAATCGGCCAGCGAGCAGCCGGCGTCCGCGTCCGGAATGAGCACGGTCTTGTCCGGGGAGAGGATCTTGGCGGTTTCCGCCATGAAATGCACGCCGCAGAACACGATGGTCTCCTGCGGGGCGGTCGCCGCGATGCGGGACAGTGCCAGCGAATCGCCGACGTGGTGCGCGATGTCCTGGATCGCGCCGACCTGATAGTTGTGCGCCAGGATGACGGCGTTGCGCCGCTCGGCCAGATCGCGGACCCGCTGCGCCCAGTCCGCTGGCAAGTCACGAGCCAGGTCGCCAACCATGTCGGTGTGAGCGTCGAGAGTCGCGGTCATGTGATCCTCCACGTGCAGGCAGTTTTCGACTATTGATCGAAAACGCCAAGAGTCTAGCAGGTGGGTTATCGACTTACAATCGGGAACATGCTTCCCGCCGGGTCGGGCTCGCCGACGGGCCGCAAAACCGCAAGCCTGCTCGAGGTGCTGGGCGCCGTGTTCACCGTCCACCGCGGTGGCGACGTGGGGCCGCGCCTGCAGCTGCTGCTGTGGCGGCGGGCCAAGGAGCCGGACGCCGGACGGTGGGCCCTACCCGGGGGCGTCGTCTGGAACACCGAGGACGTGGACGCTTCCGCCCGCCGGCAGCTGGCCGAGAAGGTGGACCTGCGGCAGGTAGCCCACCTGGAGCAGACCGGGGTGTTCTCCGACCCCGGTCGCATGCCCGACATCCGCATGGTGGCAACGGGTTTCCTCGGCCTCGTGCCGATGGACGCGAACCCGAGCCTGCCCGTCGACACTGCCTGGCATCCCGTGGACGATCTGCCCGACATGGCGTTCGACCACGCGATCATCGCCGACCGGGCGTTGCAGCGACTGCGGGCCAAACTGTCCTACACCAACATCGGGTTCGCGTTGGCCCCGGAGTCGTTCACCCTGGCCGAGCTGGGCCGGATCTACGCCGCCGCCCTGGAGCACGACGTCGACGTCACCAACCTGCAGCGCATCCTGACCCGCCGCGGCATGCTCGAACCGACGGGGTCGACCGCTCCCCCGGGACCCACCGGCGGACGGCCGGCGGCGATGTACCGGTTCAGCGTCGGGGAGTATCGGGTCACGGATCCGTTCGCGGCGTTCCGTCCCCCAGGACCACAGGCGGGAGGCTAGACACCCCAAGATCGGGCCGTCCGTTCCAGGCGGCGAGGAACGTGTAGACCAGCGCGGCGACCGTCGGCTGCGCGAGCACGGCCAACACGGTGCCGGTGCTGGGTGGCGCCACCACGATCGAGTCCGCCGAGCTGGCACCGACCGACGCCGGGTCGGTGCCAGGGGCGACGAGAAGGCCCAGCCCCCAAGCGATCAGCGCCCCCGCGGCGGACCCGCCGACGAGCAGCAGGAACATCTGCCAGCCGCGGGATGCCCGCGCCCGCCAGGCCCCTGTGGCGACGAGCGCGCCGACGACGATGCCCAACCAGCAGAAAAGCGCGAGGCTGACGAAGTGGTAGCTGGTGGTGGTCGGGAGTGCGCCGTACCGGCCGTCGGCCAGCACCTTGTACGGCACGCCCGGCGCGAGGAACGCCCAGATCAACGCCTGCACCACCCCGGCGGCCAGGCACACAAGGACCAGTCTCACGAGGCGATGCAGTCGGCGCCGAGCAGCGCCTTCAGGTCGCCGATCAACGCCGACGTCCTGGTCACCCGCAGGCCGTCGTCGAGCTTCAGCGTCGTGCACCGGGACCCGTTGAGCAGCTTGAGGTGGACGGCCGTGGTGCCCGGGTGCGCCTGCAGCACGTCCTTGAGCCGGTCCACCACCGGCGGCGTGCAACGGTTCGCGGCGATGGACAGCTGCACCGGCCCCCTGCCCGGGTCCTGGGACAGGTCCGGCACCACCACGGACTGGGCATGCAGCGAGAGCCGGTCGTCGGACCGTGCGACCCGCGCCTTGACCAGCACGATCGCGTCCTCGGCGAGCACCATCGCGCACTCGGAGTACACCTTGGGGAAGAACGCAACCTCGACCCCGCCGGCCAGGTCCTCCAGGGTGGCCGACGCCCACGGATCGCCCTTCTTGGTGAGCCGCCGCTGCAGGTTGGTCAGGATGCCGCCGACGGTGACCATGCCCCGGTCGGGGATGGTGCCGTCCAGGATGTCCGGGATGGACGCGTCGGACTGGGCGGACAGAATGTGCTCGACCCCTGCCAGGGGATGCCCGGACACGTACAGCCCCAACATCTCCCGCTCGAATCCGAGGCGTAGCTTGGTGTCCCACTCGGTATCCGGCACCTGCCCGCGGAAGGTGTCCCCCTTTTCCTCCTGGGTCATCTCGCCGAAGAGGTCGAACTGGCCGATTGCCTCGGCCTTCTTCAACCCGAGCACCTCGTCGATCGCCCTGGCGTGGTCCATCAACAGGCCCTTGCGCGGGTGCCCCATCGAGTCGAACGCGCCGGCCTTGATCAGCGAC
>CAYZBB010000148.1:0-3317 GCA_964476495.1 uncultured Actinomycetes bacterium
ACGTGGTGTTCGATTCCGCCGGGCACCCGGGCCGACCCGAGACCGCGATGGTACTCGTGCACCGCCTCCGCGCCGGCCTCGAGGTCATCTTTCAGCGTGGTGCGGATCCTCTCCCGGAAAGATGCCGGCTTGCACTGGCTCGGCAGGTCGTACCAGTCGCCTAGCTGGACCACCACATCCGGCTCCAGGTCGGAGACCATCCGGCCCAGCCAGCGGAACCGCTCGTGGCTGATGCCGGCGCGCGCGTGCGCGTCACCGACCACGATGTGGGTCCGTCCACGCTTCGTGGACACCCCCTTCGCCGTGCACGACTCCTTCTTGCGGAGGCTCCACTCGAACAGCAGCGTCGCCCGCGCCCTCGACAGGCCGCCGCAGGCTCGTCCCAGCTCCTCGGGGGAGCGCCAGTCTGCACCCATGGCCACGTCACCGTGGCGCCGGATGTCGGCCGCCAGCCGCCCGGTCTCCTTGCGGTTCACGCGATCTCCCCCCCGCGCAAGATCTGGCGGATCGCCGACAGTTCGGACTCGGCCTTCATCAACTTGTTGCGGGCCTCGGCCAGCTTCTTCTCGAGCTGCTTGATCTGGTGATCCGCGGACTTCAGCTGCTCCGCATAGCCTTGATACGCGGCTGCCTGCGCATTCCGGAGCAGCAGCTCGACTCGCGCCAGGGTTTCGCCCAACTCCTCGTCCATCTCCCCTCCTACTTCAGCGGCCCGGTGTAGCTCGACCACGGCACGTACTTGCCCGCCCTGGTGCACACCAGGAACTCGCGCCGGTTGGTCCGACGCGTGGTGTAGCTGATGTGGAGGTGGGGCTTCGTCTCGTAGACGATGCACTGGTCCACCGTCAGGCCGCTCCCGAGCAGGGCCTTGAACGCGAGCACCCGATCGAGACCGATCGGGACGACATCAGAGGCCTCGCCCAGCATGTGCTGGCTGCTCGCCGAGCCGCGCACGGCGTCGTTCACTGCCGGCGAGCGGTACATGGAGTCCACCTTCAGCGGCACCCCCAGCAGCGCCCTGATCGGCTCGAGCGCTCGCTCGCACAGGGCCTCGAGCCGGGCGCGCACGAAGACCGGAGGGTCGTTCGGAAGCCCGGTCTTGGTCACCTGCGCCTCGGCCCAGGTGAAGTGTTCCGTGATGTGGCCGTCGCTCATCAGAAGGTCCACATGTCGTTGATGTCGAAGCGGGTCAGCGACGACTGCTCCCGCTTCATCTGGATGGTGGGCCGGATCTCGGCCGCCGCGTGGCATCCCTCGCAGCGCGCGGGCGCGGGCTGCACCCCGTGCCAGGTACGGGGCACGGTGACGTTGCACCCGCACAGCGAACACGCACCGATGACGATGTAGTGCTCCATCAGCTCTCCTTGTGGGCCGCGATCTCCAGAGCAGCGAACTGCTTCATGGCTTTCTGCCTGGTATCGTGCGCGCCCATCACCTTCCCGTCATCATTCTTCACAACGAGGAACTTCCCGTCACGCTTCAACACGTGGTACGGGTTCCCGTAGGCCTCGCAGCCGTGCTGCTCCATGGCAGAGCGCACGGCCGCGACGGTATCGTCCTTGTGGGCCACTAGTTGTCCTGCGGCGTCCGGTGCTCGAGCTGCGTGGCGCGTGCGAAGCACTCCTTCGCGGCCATCAGGGGAGTAGGCATCAGCTCGGACTCGGTCCACAGCGGTCGCTCGACGTCGCCGGACACCTCGAAGATCCACGCGGCGTACCCTTCCTCGTCGCCGGACATGTGCCAGCCCGACGCGGGCCAGCCACGCACCTGCGCGGCGAGGATGGACTCCTCGAGGAGGTCGAACGGGTCATCCGGGTCGAACATCAGGCCTGCCCGAAGATAGACTTCGCGGCCGCGAGCAGCTTCTCGGCAGCCGTGGCCACGATCTTGGCCCACTCCTCCACCGTGATCTTGCTCCCGCCGGCGCTCGACGCGTCGCGGGCGGCCTGGATGAGGGCGAACAGGCTGAAGATCAGCGGGAACAGCGCGACGATCTTGGTGAGGACCTCGAACACCTTCCCGACGCTCAGCGGCTTCTTCTCGATCGGTTCCATGTTTACTCCTTCTTCTCTTCCGGCTTAACCACTCGCACCTCGATGACGAGCGGGATCCCCTTGAAGTTGGAGGCCATCCCGGAGAGCCGCCATGCGGCCACGGCGGCCAGACCAGCAGGTCCGTAGGTGTTCAATAGCCATCCGGCCACGTCCAGCGCGCCGCCCTGCACCGCGGGCGGCGCCGTGTCGCCCGTCTGCCCCCACGCCGTGACGGAAAGCACGAAGATCGCGGCAAAAAACGACGCAGACAGACACTTGATGTGCTTCATGGATGCCCCGCTGGGATATTCGGTAACACATGAAGACCAATCCATGGGTACTGGTGGTTTCACTCTGCGTTTCGTGCGCGTCGGAGTGGGATATTCTTGGTCCTACGCCAATCGTGAGGCATCCGTCCGTGGTTCAGGACCTGGAGCCAGATTGGGGGTGGGACCCCTGGGTCCCGGAGGCTCCGCCGGCTCACGATCTCCTCATGGTCATCGACGATTCGTGCTCGATGTTCGACGACATGTTTCGCCTGACTTCGAACATCGAGAACCTGGCGGGCCCGCTTCTGTCGCACGGTGTTGACGCCAGGATCGCGATCACCACAACGTCTTGCACCTCGACGGGGTGGTGCGAGCCGGTGCAGGTGGTAGACTCGTCGCCCACCATGGCCGACGACCTGGCCGCGTCTCTCGCGTGGCTGGACATCGGCCACGGTAACGACACCGAGCAGGGAACGCTGGCCATGGCCCAGGCTCTCACGGCGCCCAGGCAGGGCTGGGCCAGGAGGCTGCCGCTGGACATTGTCGTCATCACCGACGAGTCCGACTCCAGCCCGCCGGCGTTCATGCCTCCCGGCGGCATCGACGGGGTCCTGTCTGACGAAGCGGTGTGGCGCGCCGGCGTGCACGTCGATGACCGCGCCACCGAGTGGGTCCGCGTGTCCGCCATCGTGCCGCTGGTCGAGTTCGGGTCCTGCTACGTGACCGGTACCGGCGCGTACCAGGAGCTGGCCGCGCGGTGGGCCGGCTCCAGCCACGATCTGTGCACCGAGAACTGGGAGTCCGTCGTCAGCCTCGTGATTCCACCGGACTCGGTCAAGATCTACCTGTCCAGGCAGCCGGTGGTGGAAACCATCGAGTTGCACGTGAACAGCATCGGGGTAGACGTGGTCATGGACGACTCGGCCTGGACCTACGACCCTGTCGAGAACTCTGTGTACATCGAGATCGGACGGCCCCCGGAGGCCTGGGTCGAGTACGAGGTGGCGCGGTGAGG
>CAYZBB010000148.1:3417-6524 GCA_964476495.1 uncultured Actinomycetes bacterium
GCCCGAGGTCGGCGGCGGAGAACTCAGAACCAAAGCACAGATGGGTATGGATCGCTGAGTAGCGGGCGGGGAGGGATTCGAACCCCCGGACCTCATCGGTCTGCGATTTTCGGGACCGCTGCCATAAGCCGCTCGGCCACCCGCCCGAACCAGGGATAACATACCCGGCGCTACAGGCCCATAGCCGCCGGGATCAAGCGCTCCGCCATCGCGCGATGCCCACCGGACGCACCGTGGCTCGGATGGATGGCATCGGTGAGCGCGATGTTGGTCGGCGACGTGGCGCTGACTACGATCGAGAATGGGATCTTACCCTTTGCCGCGAGCTTCGCCTGGTGGATCTGTCCGTCATCGATGAACGGATAGTTGATTGCGTCTGTCGTGCGCTCGCCCATCAGGGCAATTACGGCCCCAGGGAACTCCGCGCGCGCTAGCGCCGCCAGGCGCCAGATCCCATTGCGCGCACGATATGCGTCAAGTTCAGCCTGCGTTTGTGCATCATTAGCCCCCAGCCAGATAACGACCAAGTCCGGCGCGCCAAGCGCCAGGGTGTTGACGTCGTCTCGGGCCAGCCCCAGCAGGGAGTCCGGGTTGGATCCGATCGAGATCCCTGGCGTAGACCGCCTGATGATGTACCTGTTTCCGTCTGTGGCGCCGCGAGCCACGGCATCTGCAACCGCCCATGGCATCCCGCTGCACCCGGGAGATGTGGTGGCCGGCCAAGTGGCCGAGTTGGCTCCAGCGTCGCGGAATGTCCAGCCAGCCTGCACCGCGGTGCCGGCGTAGGTTCCGTCGGTAACGGTGTCCTGTCCATGGGCCATTGAATGGCCCAGCCACACAATCCGCCGGATGGCGGTCGGCCAGCCGGCTGGGTTCACGGACGGGAACGGGAACAGGGTCGGCACCGAGTACGGCCTCATGATGAGCGACGAGCAGCCGATGTCTAGCGTGGCTGCTGAGCCGCCAACACCAGTCGCGAAGCCGACGCCGATGAATGCTCGGTCGAAGCCGCCGACGATAGCCGATGTGGTGGGAGCGGTCTGCGAAGACACGGTGCGGATCGCCTCAAGCACGGCATCAAGCCCGTACGCGTTCACCCGAGCCTGGGTAAGAGCGGTCCCGATGATGGCCTGCAGTGCGCCGCCGCGGGTTAGCGAATCGGTCGCAGCAGCCGCCGTGTATGCCCATCCCGCTCCTGTATTTACGCCATGATGAACAAGCCATGCCCCGGCGCTGGCCTGGATCATGACGCAACATCCAACATTCGTGGTGTTAACGGTACCGGCACTAAAACCAAACGCAATACAAACGTCGGTAGGAGCAGCAGTGTTGCTTGCCCACACCTGCGCCGCAATAATGTCGCCAATGTCGACTAGATCAAGATCGGCGACGCTGTCCCCGAACACGTCGGTCAGTGCCGTCGTCTCCCAGATCGCCATCGCCGACGGCAGCCGGCTGACAACAGCGGGGTTCTGAGTAGTGAGCCTGACCAGCCCGGCTCCTAGAGATGTGGCATCCCCGGCCACAACATCACCAGGGTCGGCAGTCGGCGCACCGCTAAAGATCGGCCGCAGCGGAGCGATCGCGCCCGCCATCGCGGGCGCGACCACCAGCGAACTCTGGCCAGCCGCCGGCCTGACGACGTAGGGGCTCTGCGCCATGCTATGTCTCGTACTCGTAGTACCCGGTCAGCGTCCACGCCCCAACGGCGGTGACGTCGAACAGGATGTTAACCGAGTCCTGGCACACCGGCTCGCTGGTGAAGGTAGTGTCGAGCGACAGCGCGGTCGCGGAGGCAGTGAGCGGAACGCCCGCGATCTCGATCGGAACGTTCTCGCGGGGCTCGCTCGCGATCGTCACGCTGGAGCGGTTCTTGTGCAGGAAGTAGATGTTGCAGGTGGTCGCGCCGCCCCCCGCGGCCTGGCGGAGCACGAGCCGGCGGATCCTGGCGTTGCGCTTCGCCGCACCCGTCGGGATCCCGGTCTCCACGGCCTGGTTACCGGTGCCCGACACCGTGAAGGTTACGGACCCGGCCTTGAGCGCGGTAGACATCTAGTCCACCGCGATCATGATGGACACGACCGGGGTCGCGGCCGCCACGGCCGAGATCGTGACCACGACGTCGTTGCCGGACCACGCGGCCGCGATGATCTGCTTCACGCCGTCGACCGTGTTCAGCATCGCCACCAGGGGAGCGCCGGTGATGCCGCCCGCGCCGACGCCGGAGAAGGTGAAGGTGGCCTGCCCGTTCGTGAACGTTCCCTTGTAGCTCGCGATCAGCGGCGTGGAGTGCCGGGAGATCTGCATCTCGCCGGTGCCAGCCGCGCCGAGCTTCGTCACGTTCCCGATGCGCCGCGGGAACCCGGTCGTGGGGCGGGTCAGAGTCACAGCACCGGCCGTGGAGAGATACACGGGGTACCCGATGGTGCTCGCCGACGTGTCGATGGTCTTGATGGTCGCGAACGGGCTGACGCGCAGCCGCCCGCCGGATACTGCGGTGTTCTTGGCGACGAACAGGTCGCCTCGAGCCTTGACGGCGGTGTCCTTGTCCGCCACGCCGACCGTCAGGAACTCACCCCGAGCGCCGGTGATGTAGACGATGTTGCCGGCCGTGATCGCCTCGCTCGCGATCGCGTCGTAGTCCTCTCGGGTGGGGTTCTTGGACCCCGGCTTGATCACTCCGCCACGGATTTCGCGAGCCATTCGATTACTCCTTTGCCGGTTCCCGTCGTCAATCGACAGCACCTGAACGAGGATGTCGTAGCTTGTCACAGGTGGCCGCGCAACGGCCTCGCGTGGATACCGAACGGCAGGAGGACGGATGAGTACCTACGGAGATAGTCGTCAGGAGCGGCGGGGGCCGCTCCTGTCGGAAGAGCTCGACCTGATCCTTGCCGAGCTGAAGTACCTGCGGTGGATCTTCGCAAACCTGGACTTCGGCCCGGGGCACGAAGACGTCATGAGCTCCATGAACCGCCGGTACACCGAGGATACTGGGCGCCGGGTGCCCCGGGAGTACGCATGAGCAGCGAGCACGATGTCCGGGTGGTGGAGATCGGGAAGGTTGGGAAGCACCCGAACGCCGACACGCTGTCCATCACCCACGT
>CAYZBB010000148.1:6624-11487 GCA_964476495.1 uncultured Actinomycetes bacterium
AACACCGACAACGAGCGCGACCCTGGCTTCATGCCGGTCTACACCGACATCGAGTCTCTGCGGAAGTACCGCCGCGTGTTCGCGGAGCTGGACTGCGACGTCGTGGCCACCGAGAAGGTGCACGGCGCCAACGCCCGCTACGTGTACCGCGACGGCCGGCTGTGGGCGGGGAGCCGCAACAACGTCAAGGCCCCGAACCGGTCGTCCGTCTGGTGGCGGGCCGCGGAGGACGCGAAGCTCGAGGAGAAGCTTCGGCCCGTGGAGGGGACCGTGGTGTACGGTGAGGTGTACGGTCAGGTCCAGAACCTGAAGTACGGGGTGGACGGCGTGCGGTTCGTGGCGTTCGACGCGTACCACCCTGCTACCGGGTACCTCGACTACGACCAGTTCCAGCGCCTGGCCTGGGACCTTCAGCTGGACGCGGTGCCCGTTCTGTACGCCGGCCCGTTCTCCGGCCTGTCCGACTCGCTCGCAGACGGGCCCACGATCGTCGGCAACGACGCGCACTACCGCGAGGGGTTCGTGGTACGACCCGTGCGCGAACTCCGCGATGATCGCCTCGGCCGCGTCATCGCGAAGCTGGTCGGCGAGGAGTACCTGCTCGGGAAGCGGAGGAAGCAGTGAAGCGATACTGGCTGGTAACCACCAGCTACCAGCGCGCTGGTGTACACGCACACCCTGTAGTGTACAACAATGTCACGCAGGACCACCCGGCAGTGTTCCTGCGCAGACTCATCGACGAGTGGCCCGAGCTCGGCTACCGTCTGCTCTTCGCTATCGAGATCGACGAAGAGCAGTATCTCGCGCTGGACGGGCTGGTCGGGTGACCAGCGAACCTAGGCGACCGCGAGCTCGTAGTCGATCTCGATCGTCAGCGTGGTAGCCGCGGACGCTCCGCCGACCAGGAAGTCGGCCGCGTCCATGCGGAACCCCTGCCCGCCTGGGTAGTAGTCGACGTAACTGTTCGCGGCGACCGACTGGCCGGTACCCATGAACTCGGTGCCGGCCGCGTTCGCGCCGGTAGCGCCCACCCAGAGCGAGAACGTGGCCGCCGAGGGGGTCTTGTTCACGATCCTGACGTGCTTGATCAGGATGTACTGGTTCGTGGCCGTAGGCCCGACGCCGCCCGAGCCCGCTGGCGGGTTCAGGATGTTGGTGGTGAGGGTGTTGCTGAGCGCAACGATGTGCTTCTGGGGCTTGTTGGCCATGCTACTCCTACAGCGGCCACGGCGGAGTTGGCACCCACAGCGCGGCCACCAGCCATTCCTCCGCGAGAGTAACCGCGCCCAGCTCTGTGTCGACCCCCGTGACGCGCGACTCCCCCAGCGGGCCGTGGACGGCTTCGCCATACACGGCCCACTCGCCGTCGGCCGGCGCTACCCAGACCAGGATGCCTTCCTCTGTAGCCGCGCCGCCAAGCGGATACCAGGCATGGCAGGGGCCGGCTAGGTCTACCCTTTCTGCAATCATCTGACCTCCACAACGGCCAGTCCGTGTGTGTTTGTGGCTGTAGTAGCGGTAGCGGTGTACGCCGCAAGCACGCAGCTCCCGGAGTACAGCCTGATACCGGCGCCGCCCTGCTCGGCGGGGCGGATGCCCCTATCGCTGGCGGCCAGGTTGACCACAGTGGGCGTCACTCGCGCGAGCCGTCGCGACACGATCAGCGAGATGGCGCCGCCGCCGTAACTGGTGCCGAGGGTGATCCCCTGGATCGACCGGATCCCCATGTCGCCGGCGGCGAGCTGGAACCACACGATGCTTCCCGCCACGGCCGTCGCGGGGAAGCTGGCGATCGTCGCCGTCCTGCCCGCGGTGCCGAGCTCGTTCGTGTAGGAGAGTGTGGTGTTCGTGACCGCTCCGGCGTTCGTGGTCGCCGTCGTCACGAGGATGCCGACCATCAGCCCGGCGCCGTTTGTGGACCCGTTGAGGTCGCGCGCGGGCCAGGCCACCGACGTGATCGCCTGGTTCGTCGTCGTCGTGACGACGATCCCGGAGTTCACCCACAGCACGTCGTGGAGGTAGTGGCTCTGCACCACCGTGCTCTGCGCCTGCCAGCCGACGAGGTAGTTGTAGCCGGTAGCCGCGTTCGGGATCGGCAGGCAGCCGGCATCTGCGGCTGCCGTCCCGTCGGTGGCGCGACCGTTGAGCCCCGGGGTCCCCGGCGCCCAGGCCCCCGGGAAGCCGGTGGCCGCGTGGTAGGACTCGTCGACCCCCACGGCCTCCGAGGTCGCGCCCACCTTGTACAGCGGCACCGCGTACGCGTACGCGGCCGGGAGCACGGCCTGGGCGACCTTCGTCGAGCCGTCCGGCTTCAACACGGCGTACCCGGCCCCGTCGATGTAGACCAGCGCCTCGCCCGGCTGGAGCGTGATCGCCGGCGTCTCGTGGTACTCCGTGGCGCTCACGTCCTTCTTCAACGTCACGACCTGCGCCGCGGTCGTCGAGCGGTTCCGGACGCTGATCTTCTTGATCTGGCGCTGGGTCGACGCGGCGGGCGCCGCCACGATGGTGGTGGTGGTCGCAGTCGCGATGTTGCCCTGGCCCGACCCCGGGGTGAACGCGGCCGACGTGTGGTCGGCCCAGTACACCGACCAGTCGACCGACCCCGCGACGTCGGTCTGGAGCTCGATGGACTCGGTGATGGCTGCGAGCAGCATCAGAACCTCAGAGACAAACGAGACATAACCTCTGGATGCGTGAGCCCGCTACCGCTACCGCCAGTTCCGGCGGGGCCCTGCGGCCCCGGAGGGCCCATGGGCCCAGGCTCTCCGTCCTCGCCGTCGGCGCCGGGTGGGCCAACGGCGCCAGTCGCGCCAGTGGGGCCCTGCGGCCCCGGAGGGCCCATGGGCCCAGGCTCTCCGTCCTCGCCGGGGGGCCCGGGCACCACACCAACGCCTCCAGTGACGGCGGTTCCGGGCGCCCATCGCAGTCCGTACGGTGAGGCCGGGTCCTTGATCAGGACGTACCCGGCTGTAACCCCTAGCGACGACAGTCGGCCCACGATGGAGTTCGGGACTACAATCAAGATGTCGCCAGCAGTGATGGCCGGACCAAGCTCTACAGTCTCGATCCAGTTCTTGAGGCGCCAGTACAGGCCGTGCAGGTTCGACGACACGATTACCTCTTGTACAGGCTATCGCGCGGAGTGACCTGCTTCTTCAGCTCGCTCTCCTTCGCCTTCAGCTCCCGCTCCTTCTTGTCCATCTCGTAGGTAATCTGCTGGAACGGGTCGAATGCCTGTGGCGCGAACACCCCAGTATACCTGGACAGAGCCTCGAGAAGACCAACCTGCACCGATTCCTGCATGCCGGGGTTGTCGAAGATGGCCCAGTTGCGGGCCATGTCGGCAGCGACCGGGAAGCTGAGGATCAGGCTCGTGGCCACCCCGTACGCTCCCTTGTCCATCCTGATGGACCCGTCCGCGTCCGGGTGCGCGGCCATGAAGTCCTCCCACCCGAGACGGCGGAGGGCAATCGCCTGCGCACGGGGCACCAGCACTCCGCGGTCCGATACGTGCGTGTCGACGCCGGCCATCGCCTTCAGGGCGCCAGACAGCGCGCTGTCGGCACCCGGCATCATGAAGTCGGCGAACTCGTCGATGAGCTTGTTCGCGATGTTCCCTGCGTCCATGGTGGTCATCTTGGTCGGGATGCCCGCCTTCTCGGCCAGCGCCACCGTCGACGCCATCCCGGTCTGGACGAACAGGTTCAGCATCCAGAGCTGGTCCATCGTCGTCAGCGTCGGCAGCATCAGCGACTCGTAGGTCACCTTGCGGCCCGCGACCTCGGATTCCCACAGGACCCGGTCCGGAGACACCTGCCGGTTGGCGAACATCCACTCGCTGTTCACCCACCAGGGCGCCGTGCGAAGCCCCAGGGCGTGGAGCTGCTGGGGGTCGTCCAGGTACTCCTCGTTGTCGGCCCAGTAGATGACGTCCGGCGTGCCGGACACCATCTTCCCAATCTGCCGGGTGCGCGCGATGGCGGTGCGGCCGGTCATCGCCTTGGCGAAGTACTCGGCCGACGGGTTGGTCATGCCCTCCGTGAGGGCCGCGCCCAGCTGCCGGAACATGTTGCGCCGGTACGTCCAGAACGTGACGAACCTAGACAGCGACTGCAACTCGACCGTGGGCACCGAGGTCTTCCAGTCGAACAGCGTACGGGTAAGCAGATCGTGGGCCGCGCCGCGGTCCAGCCCCATCGTGGTGCGGGCCTCGAGATAGACCGCCACGCGGTTCCGGAACTGGATCTCCTCCATGAACCTGGCAGCCGCCTCGATGTGCGCCGGAGCGTCGTACCACTGCCGGGACGGCCCCATGCGGGAGGTCATGTCCAGCAGGTCTCGGGTCGAGATGGAGTCGCGTCCGCCGTCCTGCAGCGCCTCCTGCATGAGCCGCGCAGCGCTCATCGGGCCGTCGGCCGTCTCGATCACCTCGTCGACGGAACCCGACATCACGCGCGCCAGCTCGGGGTTGAACAGCGCACGCAGCACGGAGCTGTTGCCGGCGGCCTTGGACAGCGTGTCCTGCAGGCGGGGCCCCACGAACGGGACGTACGACACGGCGCTCTGGGCGGCCAGGCGCGTGCCGCGCCGCCAGCCTAGCACGGAGACCATCTGGCTCCAGTCGCCGGCGAAGGTGTTCACGAAGTGCCGTGCGCGGGGCAGCACGTACCCGTTCACGGTCGCCACGCGCCACAGCCGCGCGAACCGGTCCAGCGTAGTGGTGAGCGCGCTCTGCTCCTGGCGGAAGAACTCCGCCTGCTCCTTGGCGAGACGGCGTGGGACCTCCTGGAGAGCCTTCCAGGCGGCGACGGAGATCCAGTGGTCCTGGCCCTGGATCACGGCAGCGCGCACCAGGCGTGC
>CAYZBB010000148.1:11587-14625 GCA_964476495.1 uncultured Actinomycetes bacterium
ACCACCGACTTCGTGTCGCTCTTGCCCACCTGCTGGGCGTAGATGGCGGGTGCCGCCTCCTCGATCCACTTGACCAACTCTGCGCCGGTGAACTTGGGGTCCTTGAGCGCCTGGCGCAGCGCGGAGCCCGTGAGCCCGGGGGCGAGCCGCGCGGCCATGAACGAGGGGACGGGTGCGTTCTCGATGGCCTCCCGAACGATGTCCTGCTTCCAGACATCGACGGCAGCGCCTCCTTCCTTGGCCGACTTCTCCGCCGCGTCTGCGATCGCGCGGAGGTACAGCACAGCCTTGTCGGCCAGCGTCAGCGTGTCCTGGTTCGACCACACGCCCTTGAAGACCTTGGCCGACGTCAGGTACTCGCGGATGCCATCGGCCCCGTGCTCGGCGCCGATCTTGCCGATGTCGTGCTCGGTACCCGTGAACCGCTCGAA
The DNA here is from genome assembly GCA_964476495.1 of uncultured Actinomycetes bacterium. GTDB lineage: Bacteria > Actinomycetota > Actinomycetes > Mycobacteriales > Nakamurellaceae > Nakamurella. The sequence continues at coordinate 12,019 of CAYZBB010000148.1, forward strand.
CGAACGGCGAACCACCTCGCGGACCTGGCGCGGGGCTCGACCGATGGCCGTGCCGCCCACCCAGTCGGCGGCGCGGCGGAAGGTGTCGAGCAGCTGGTACGAGCGGACCGTGAAGCCCTCGAGCGTGGTGAGCGGGGTGCCCTTGAACTCCCCGAGCGTCTGCATCACCATCTTGGCGGGCGCCATGGTCTGGAGACGACGCGCCTCCGCCTCGTTGTGGATGGCGCGCTCGACGTTGCGCAGCTCCTGGAGCCCGTCGGCGGACAGGTCGCGAAGCGATCCGAGACGCTGCACCACGCTGGCGACCGGGCTGCGCGCGACCGCGTCGACCGCGTCGGACCCGTACTTCAGGATGAGGTCCTGATGGTACTTGGCGCCGTCCAGGGCGAACCTGTCTCCGTGCCGGGTCACGGCCGAGTCGAGGACCGCCGACTTGAACGCTCCGGCCTCCATGGTCCCCGTGCGCGCAGCGGTGACGAACTCCTCGTGAGCCTTCATGTACCGATCGAGGCTTCCATCGAAGATCTTTCCGATGTTCTCGAGCGCGGTCGCCTGGCGCTCGGCGGCCATCGCGTGAGACGCCCGCTGCCCCATCTCCTGGATTGCCCTGTCCGTAGCCTTCATCGCGCGCGCGATGGTGGCGTTCATGGTCGCGGGAGCGGTGCCCATCTGCGCGATGAGTTCGTTCATCGCGTCGCGGTGCGCGCGGTACGCCGCGGCGTGCGCGGCCGAGGCCCGAGCGAACTCTACCTCCTTCAAATTCAGGATGATCTTGCTGTTGACGCGGCTAATCTCCGCGTCGAGCCGTGCGGCACCCCTCATGTTCCCGGCGGCGGCCGCCTGGTCGCGGAGCTTGCGCAGCTCCGTGATGGTCCTCTTGTACGAGGCCAGCTCCGTGAGAAGCCGGTTCGTGTCGGTCCGGACGGCCGGACGGCCGAACCTGCGGATCGACTGCATCGGTACCGCCACGCTCGCGCCAGCCGCGTCCGTGGCGATCGCGCGCTTGACGGTGCCCCGGCCACCTCGAGCCGGGACCTCCTCGAAGCGGAGGAATTCCAGCCGCTGTCCCGTGCGGGTGTCGAGGATGAAGTCCCCGGCCTTGATGGGGTCGCCCGCGCTGCGGAGCACGGACGCGGACACGAGCGCGTCCTCGGTGCGGAACATCTCCTTCTCGGTGGCCTCGGCTGCAGCCCTGTACGCATCCGTCTGCGCGACCCACTTCAGGCGCTCCGCTTCGGTCTCGTCGGCCACGACCTTGCGGCCGTGCGCGATCTTCGCCTGCGAAGACGCGACCTTCTTGGCCGCCTCGTCGGCGGTGTCTCGGGCCGCCTTGGTGAGGGCGGCCGTGTTTCCGGCCTCGATTGCGTCGATGTCGATCGCTGGGCCCACCTTGCCGCCGTGGGCCCCGACCGCGCCCACTTCGCCGGACGCCTCGTTCACCAGCCGGGAGAGGCTGTCGTGAAGCACCGCGTCGAACAGGAGCCTGCGGTACGACCCCTTTGGGCCGGCGGCCTCCGCCACCTCCTCGAGCGTGGAGCCGGCCTTGATCATGGCCTTCCACTCGCGCAGAGCTGGGCCGTACACGTTCTCGACCACCTTGATGCCGAGCTTCGCCTCGCGAACCGCCTTCGCCACGGGGGCGCCGACTGCCGCCGTGCCCACCGAGATCGCGTCTGGCTCGAACAGGATCACGGCTCCGACGGGGATTACGCCCGCCACGGCCTTCTCGATCCACGAGGATTCCCACGGCGTGATGCGGTCCCACGCCTCTCCGATCTTCGGGACCTCGCTCACGACATCGTAGCCCTCGACGATCTTCTGGATGTGGCGCTTGCCGCCCCACCCCGTCTCCCCGCCGATGTCCCACGTGAGCTCCGGGTCCATGAGCCAGGACCCGATGGACGTGGACGGGGCCATGCGGAAAATCCAAGAGAGCTTGCTCTCCTTCGAGAACCCCGCTACCGGCCGGCCGTCCTCGAGGGTGGCCGAAGTCACGCCTGGCTTCATCACCGCGTTGAACGGCGCCACCAGGTTGTTGACCAGGTCCTCTTCGGGAGCCGTGCCGGTCACAGCACCGCGCATCCCCTGGAACACCGTGGGAAGCCCGAACGGAGTGAGGTACACCGGCGCCGGCAGGTTCCGCCCGGCACGGATGTCGGAGACCAGCTCGTCGGTGGTCTGCGTCGTGGCCAGCATGTTGCCACGGGCCTCGGACGTTCCGAGCTTCGACGCTACGTCGCGCCGCGCCATGTCGTCGGCACGCTTGCTGAAGTCGGCGTACTCCTCCGGCTTCATCTGCGTGATGTCGGTGAAGCCGGCTCGCTTCGCCTCGCGGATGAAGTACAGGCTGGAGAGCGTCTTCTCCTCCTGGTCCGGGTTGATGCCGAACGCGCCAGTGGCGCGCTGGAGCGGGACCATGCGCAGCTTGTCCAGCGGCTGAGACCCGTACTCGCTGGAGAACGGGGACGCTACCGTCTTGTTCTTGCCGCCTACCCGCTCTGGGTTGAACTTGCCCTGGACGGCGCTGATGGCCGCCGCTCCGGGCACGAGTCCGGCGCGATCGGCCTCCTGCGGGTCCATGTCCAGCACGTCCCCGATGGTGATCGG
>CAYZBB010000149.1:0-14403 GCA_964476495.1 uncultured Actinomycetes bacterium
ATGATCCGGTTGTCCTCCGCGGTGGTGACGTAGGCGTAGATCAGCCCGTCCTCGCCGTAGGACGGAGAAAGGGCGATGCCGAGCAGCCCGCCGTCCCCGGTGCCGTCCACGCCGTCGATCTGGGCCACCTGTTGCGGTTCGGTGTCCCGTTGCACCCGCAGGATCCGGCCGGTGGTCCGTTCACCGACGAGCGCGGACTGGCCGTCCGGTAGCGGCGCGAGGCCCCAGGGTGCGTTCAGGCAGGTCGCGATCACGGCCTCGTCGGTCGGCGCGCACGGGTCGGATGCATCCGCGGACGAACCGGCCGGCGAGGACGAAGGGTCGCCGGGCGGCACGGACGAGGGCAGCGGGCCCGCTGTGGTCTGCTGCGGCACCGCCGCCCGGGCGGTCAACGAGGGCTGCACGGTGAAGGTGGGGGTCTCTCCGGAGAAGTCGGCGCATCCGGTGAGCAGCAGGGCCAGCACGGCGGCAGGCAGCATCCGACCGGGCCGGGAACGGCGAGCGGAGCGGTGTGACTGACCGGGCATCGGCATCAACGGTACGGACCCGGTGTTGGGCCCCGGTCAGGACCGGAAATCTGGTGCAGGCGCGGTGGCCGGGTCCGGGAGGGGCGAGTCCGGCCGGCCGACCGCGTGCAGCAGCATCAGCGCGTCGGTGTCGACCAGGTACCGGATCTTGGCGCCACGACCCGACGAGAAGTGCATCTTGAACCCGGCCACATGCGCCTTCGCCTTCCATGGCGAGCTCATCCACTCGGTGCTCTGGACGCCGGAGCGGTGCGCGATGACGGTGTTGCGGACCAGCACCCGCCGCCAGCGCAGCACGACCGTCTCCTCGTCGATCTGCCACCGAGCCTCACGCGCCCGGAAATACCCCAGCAGCAGGGCGAGCGGGATCGGCACCAGCGCGAGCCAGGCCCACAGGCTGGGCAGCAGCGCCAGCAGCAGAGTGAAGCCGTACGCGTAGTTGAGCGGGACGACGTAGTACTTGCGGTATATCCGACGCGGAAGGGGTCGTAGCGGCTGCTCCGGCAGCGCCAGCTCGGGCAGGGCCCGGCGGAGCAGCGCGGCCGCACGGTCGGTCCGGACGAAGGGGAACAGCATGCGCTGGTTGGTGTTCGCCGGACTGAACCCGGCGACCTCGACCTGCAGGCTGCAGTAGCCGAACAGGCTGCGCGTGAATCCCTCGACGATCCGCACCGCCTGGATCCGCTTGATCGGGATGGTGGCCGACTGCTTGCCCAGCAATCCACGGGTGTTGCGGATCACTTCGCCGTCACGGATCAGCGTGAACTGGTTCAAGCGCAACGCCCCGACCAGCACGCCGCCGACGATCGCCACGACCACCAGGGCGACGAGCACGGCCAGGATGCCACGCGGTTCGACGGTGGACTTCATCACGTCGGCCGCCCGCGCCGGCACGAATTCGGAGAACCGGAACCAGATGACAAGGGCCCCGGCGAACATCAGCGGGATCGTGTTGTTGGTGACCGTCGCCAGCAGCATCTCCGGAGTGGTCAGCACCGCCACCACGTCCGGTCCCTTCTTGATCGACTCGGTGTGCCGCCAGGCCAGATACCGCTGGATGGTGGTGCGTTCACCGTGCTGCTCGTCCCGCCGGGGGTGTGCCCGACCCGACTCCAGTGCCACCCGCAGCTCGTCGAGCCGCCGGCCGGACAGGCTGCCCAGCTTGACGAGCGAGCCGGCTCCGTCACCCGGTGACTGGATCTTCAACCCCCACACGCCGATCAGTCGCTGGGTCAGCGACCGGTAGGCCTCCAACGCGGTGATCCGGGTGATCGGCAGGACCCGAACGGTCCGGTTGACCAGCCCGCTGCGGACCCGCAGCACGCCGCCGATCACCGAGTACTTGCGCACGTACCACTGGGCGATCGCGACCATCATGACCAGCCCGAAGATCGCGGCGTTCACCTGCCACGGGGCGCCACCCACGATGGTCACGACCAGGAACGGGATCGCCTGACGCAAGGTGTTGGCGGTCTCGATCACCAGGTAGATCGGGTGCAGCCGGGTGTCGGGAACGGCCACCCCGAAGGCGCTGACCGGAAGCGGTTCAGACGTCATCGGCGACGTCGGCCAGTTCGCTGATCCGAGCGCACATGTCGTCGGCCTCCCGCCGGTCGAGGCCGGCGCAGCTCAGCGAGTTCGCCGCGGTGGAGATCCGCAGATTGGCCATCCGGTAGTGGTCGGCGATCGGTCCTCGCTCGACCCGCAGGCTCTGCACCCGATGCATGGGGATCACGCTGCGTTTGACGAACACGATGCCGTGCTGGACGTCGATCTCGGTGGGCGAGATGGCGTACCAGAACACCCGGTACCGGATCGGTGGAAGCACGATCACGCAGATGATGCCGGCGACGGCGACGACGGTGAACGCCGACCAGCGCATCCACGCCGTCCCCCACGGAATGACGATCGCCACCCCGGCCAGCAGTATCAGCACCGGCACCACGCTCAACGACCATCGCCATCGCCAGTAGGCCACGACCCGCGGAGAGAGCCGGTGCCGGTCGGCCGGCGCGTCCCCGACCAGCGGCAGGGAACCGGTCGTCAGGTGCTCGGTGGGCTCGACCGGCACCCGGGGCGCCGCCACCGGTCGCTCGCCCTCGGGCGGACGCTGCCCCGAGGACGGCACCGGGCGCGCGTCATCGGGCAACCCGGTCGCGGGCCGGCTGGTCACGGGCATCAGGGTACGGCGCAGCGGGGCGCGCCGAATCCACCCGCACCGCGGGATCGTGCCGACACGCTTTCGGGGCCGTTTGACACCGTATCCGGCCGCGTCCTAATCTGCCCGGGTGGCTCAGCTCCTCGTAATCAGCTAGCGCGTCCTCGCCGACAGGCGACGACGCGCCACCCCTTGGCCACCGGAAACCCGGTGACGAGGGGTTTTTTGTTGCCCGAGGCCCGTCACACCCACGAAACACGAACGCACACGCGAAGAAGAGGTTCCGATGACGCAGGGACGCACCGCAGATCGCCTGGCTGTCATTCCGCCCGCGGGCCAGAACGCCACCGCGCGCATCGTCGAGCGGGTCAGCGGCGCCGCGTCCGTGGTCCGGTCCCTCGAGGAGGCGGGCGTCGACGTCGTCTTCGGCATTCCCGGCGGCGCCGTCCTGCCGGTCTACGACCCGTTGCTGGACTCCACCAGGGTCCGCCACGTGCTGGTCCGCCACGAGCAGGGTGCCGGGCACGCGGCGACGGGCTACGCGCAGGCCACCGGGCGGGTCGGGGTGTGCATGGCCACCTCAGGGCCGGGCGCCACGAACCTGGTCACCCCGATCGCCGACGCGCACATGGACTCGGTCCCGATGGTGGCCATCACCGGCCAGGTCGGTCGCCCGATGATCGGCACCGACGGCTTCCAGGAGGCCGACATCTGCGGCATCACCATGCCGATCACCAAGCACAACTTCCTCGTCACCGACCCGGCCGAGATCCCACAAACGATCGCGGCCGCGTTCCACCTGGCATCGACGGGCCGACCCGGCCCGGTGCTGGTGGATATCCCCAAGGACGTCCTGCAGTCGGAGACCACCTTCGTCTGGCCGCCGGACGTCCATCTCCCGGGTTACCGGCCGACCATGCGGCCGCACGCGGGACAGATCGCCGCCGCCGCGAAGCTCATCGCCGCCTCGCGCCGTCCGGTGCTCTACGTCGGGGGCGGGGTGTTGAAGGCTCGGGCCACCGAGCCGTTGCGAGAGCTGGCCGAGTTGACCGGGATTCCGGTCGTCACCACCCTCATGGCCCGCGGCGCCTTCCCGGACTCACACATCCAGCACCTGGGGATGCCCGGGATGCACGGCACCGTGGCGGCGGTGGCGGGCATGCAGCGGGCGGATCTGATCGTCGCGCTCGGCGCCCGGTTCGACGACCGGGTCACCGGCCAGCTCTCGACGTTCGCGCCGGGCGCGACGATCGTCCACGCCGACATCGACCCGGCGGAGATCGGCAAGAACAGGGTGGCCGACGTGCCGATCGTCGGCGACGCCCGCGAGGTGATCACCGAGCTGGTCGCCGCGGTGCAGGCCGAGCAGGCGGCCGGCGTGGTGGCCGACCTGACCGCCTGGTGGGCCGAGCTGGACGACTTCCGGTCCACCTTCCCGCTCGGCTACGACTGGCCGACGGACGGCTCGCTGGCCCCGCAGTACGTCATCGAGCGGCTCGGCGCGATCGCCGGGCCCGACGCCATCTACGCGGCCGGCGTCGGTCAGCACCAGATGTGGGCGGCCCAGTTCATCCAGTACGAGAAGCCGGCCACCTGGCTGAACTCCGGCGGGCTGGGCACCATGGGCTACGCGGTGCCGGCCGCGATGGGCGCCAAGATGGGCCGGCCGGAGGCGACCGTGTGGGCCATCGACGGCGACGGCTGCTTCCAGATGACCAACCAGGAGCTGGCCACCTGCGCGATCGAGGGCATCCCGATCAAGGTCGCGGTGATCAACAACGGCAACCTGGGCATGGTCCGGCAGTGGCAGACGCTGTTCTACGGCGAGCGTTACTCGCAGACCGACCTGGGCACCCACAAGCACCGGATCCCGGACTTCAAGATGCTGGCCGAGTCCTACGGCTGCGTCGGCCTGCGCTGCGAGTCCAAGGAGGACGTGGACAAGACCATCGAGTCGGCGATGCAGATCAACGACCGGCCGGTGGTGGTCGACTTCACCGTCGGCGCGGACGCGCAGGTGTGGCCGATGGTGGCCGCCGGCACCGGCAACGACCAGATCATGGCCGCCCGCGGCATCCGGCCACTGTTCGACGAAGAATGAGCCCGGTTCGCGATCGTCGTTCCACCACCCGCTAGCCTGTCCGGTCGGCTGCCCGTCCGCGTCGGCCGACCTGTCCGAGGAGTGCAATTCCTTGTCCCGCCACACGTTGTCCGTGCTCGTGGAGAACAAGCCCGGCGTGCTCGCCCGGGTGTCCTCGCTGTTCTCGCGGCGCGGCTTCAACATCCACTCGCTGGCCGTCGGGCCGACCGAGAACCCCGAGGTCTCCCGGATGACCATCGTGGTGGCGGTCGAGGGGCTCCCGCTGGAGCAGGTGACCAAGCAGCTGAACAAGCTGGTGAACGTGCTCAAGATCGTCGAGCTGGCCCCGGCGCAGGCCGTGCAGCGGGAGTTGCTGCTGATCAAGCTGCGCTCGGACAGCGCGACCCGGCCGCAGATCGTGACGATCGTCGACATGTTCCGGGCGCACATCATCGACATCACCCCGGAGGCGGTCACCGTGGAGGCCACCGGCACCACCGACAAGCTGGACGCCCTGGTCAAGATGCTGGAGCCGTTCGGGGTGCGGGAGCTGGTGCAGTCCGGCATGGTGGCGCTCGGCCGGGGGCCGCGATCCATCACCTCGTCAAGCAGCAGGGCAGACTGATCGCCAGTCAGCACCACCAACAGAAAGCGGGAGCACACCCATCATGGCCGTGGAGATCTACTACGACGACGACGCCGACCTGTCGATCATCCAGGGGCGCAAGGTCGCCGTCATCGGCTACGGCTCGCAGGGCCACGCCCACTCGCTGAGCCTGCGCGACTCCGGCGTCGACGTCCGCGTCGGCCTGCCGGAGACCTCGAAGTCCCGGCAGAAGGCCGTCGACCAGGGTCTGCGGGTGGTGACGCCGGCGGAGGCCGCCGCCGAGGCGGACGTGATCATGATCCTGACCCCGGACCACGTGCAGCGGCACGTCTACGCCGAGTCGATCGAGCCGCACCTGTCCGCCGGCAAGGCCCTGGCCTTCGGTCACGGCTTCAACATCCGGTTCGGCTACATCAAGCCGCCGGCGGACGTGGACGTGATCATGATCGCGCCGAAGGGGCCTGGTCACCTGGTCCGCCGCGAGTTCGTCGACGGCAAGGGCGTGCCCTGCCTGATCGCGGTCGAGCAGGACGCCACCGGCGGCGCGCAGGCGCTCGCCCTGTCCTACGCGCGGGCCATCGGCGGCACCCGCGCCGGCGTCATCAAGACGACCTTCCCCGAGGAGACCGAGACCGACCTGTTCGGCGAACAGGCCGTGCTCTGCGGCGGCATGTCGCGGCTCGTCCAGCAGGGCTTCGAGACGCTCGTCGAGGCCGGCTACCAGCCGGAGATCGCCTACTTCGAGTGCCTGCACGAGCTCAAGCTGATCGTCGACCTGATGTACGAGGGCGGCATCGCCAAGCAGCGCTGGTCGGTGTCCGACACGGCTGAGTACGGCGACTACGTCTCCGGCCCGCGGGTGGTGGACGACCACGTCAAGGAGAACATGCAGACCATCCTGGCCGAGATCAAGGACGGTTCGTTTGCCGCCCGGTTCATCGCCGACCAGGACGCCGGAGCGGTGGAGTTCAAGAAGTTGCGGGCCGAGCAGGAGCAGCATCCTATCGAGGAGACCGGCCGCAAGCTGCGTCCGCTGATGAGCTGGGTCGCCGTCACCGACGACTACGAGGGCACGGCGGCTCGCGGCTGACGACCCGGGCAACGGCGAAGGGCGGCGCCACCGGACTTCCGGTGGCGCCGCCCTTCTCGTCGTGCGGTCGGGTGGATCGGACTTCTAGAAGGTCCGGCCGCCGACCGAGCGGAACCAGTTGCGCGAGTTGCCGTTGAGCATGAACACCACGATCAGCACGGGCACCACGATGCCGAGCAGGTAGGCGACGCCGAACGCGCCCGACACGATGAGACCGACGATCGCCAACACCGCGTAGAGCGCGCAGGCGATGACCAGTAGCTGGCCGTTCTTGCCGTTGATGGCGGTGACCCCGCCCGCGATCAGCAGGGCGGCCACCAGGATCAGGCCGATCGTGATGGCGATCAGGAATCCGCCCACTCCGCCGACCGAGTCGCACGCGGCCGCGGTCTCGGAGTCGATGTAGGTGCCCGAGTTGCACACCGCGCTGGTCGCCGCGCTGAACAGGCTGCCGGCCAGCAGGCCGATGACGGACCAGAAGAGCGCCAGCCCGCCCCACACGAACGCCAACACCGCGGCCGCGGTGACCATGCCGGGGCGTGCGGCCTTCGTCGGCTGGCCGTAGCCGGGATAGCCGCCCCCGTACTGCTGTTGCGGGTACTGGCCGTAGGCGGCCTGTGGGTTCGGCTGCTGGTAACCGCCGGAGGGATATCCGGACTGCGGGTATCCGGGTTGGGCCAATCCCTGTTGGTAGCCCTGCTGACCGTATCCAGGGTTCTGGCCGTACGGCTGCTGACCGTAGCCGGGCTGCTGGCCGTAGGAGCCTCCCTGCGGCAGCGGTCCCGAGGAAGGTCCTGACGAGAAGGGATCGTTGGGGTTGCCGGGGTACCCGGGAGTGCTCATGGCTGCTCCGCGCTCGCTGAGATGGTGGACGTTGACTAGAAGGTCGGCGCGCCCTTGGCGCGGAACCAGTCCTTGCTCTGCTGCTGCAGCAGCAAAGCGATGATGCCGACCGAGATCGCCAGTCCGACCAGGGACCCGGCGGTGAAGTCCATGATCATGTAAATCAACTGGATGGCGGTGGCGACGCCGGCGACGATGGTCAGGATCTTGGCGTTCTTGCCCTGCAGGGCCATCAGACCGGCCCAGATGTAGAGCCCGCCGATCGCCAGGATCAGGATCGACAGGATGATGATGAAGCCGCCGAGGCCGGCGATGACGCTGGCCGCGACCGTCCCGGCCAGGAGCGCGAGCAGGCCGACCACGATGTCCAGGCCGCCGACGATGAACGCGAGAACCGCGGCGGCGGTGACCATGCCCGGCCGTGCGGGGGCTGCACCGAAAGCGGCGGCCGCCGGATACCCGCCCGTTCCGTACGGCTGGCTCTGGTACTGGCCCGCGGGCGGGTAGGCGGCAGGGTCCCCGTAGGGACTGCTCGTGGCCGGGTCGGGCTGGTTCGGGGATCCGTACGGATTGTCGCCCTGGCCGGGGTAACCGGAAGATGTGCTCATGGGGGTTCCGTTCTGTCGGAGCGCCGGCCGACACGTTGTCGGCCACGATGCACGCAAGGACGATATCGCCGCGGATCACCCTGAAGAACAAATCGCAACCGTCTTGATACCGCCATCGGTGTGAATCATCCGGGTGGGTGTGTCCTCGGCCGGTTCGGCCGTCCGTCCGACCATCCGGGTGCGGCTACCATTGATGCCCGGACGACGAACGTTGCAACGTCGCGAGTCCCAGGTCGTGCGCGGTCCCCACGGACATCAGGGGTGGAGATCGAGCGCCGACGAGCCCGTACCCCGAATGGTGGAGATGACAAGCCGTGCCCAGACCAGTGGTGCTGATCGCTGAGAAACTCGCCCCGTCCGCGATCGACGCGCTCGGCGGCGAGGTGGAGATCCGGCATGTGGACGGTGCGGACCGCGGCGCCCTGCTGCCCGCCCTGAAGGACGCCGACGCGGTGCTCATCCGGTCGGCCACGGTCATCGACGCCGAGGCGCTCGCGTCCGCGCCGCAGTTGAAGGTGGTCGCGCGCGCCGGCATCGGCTTGGACAACGTGGACGTTCCGGCCGCGACGGCCAGGGGCGTGCTGGTGGTCAACGCGCCGCAGTCGAACATCATCACGGCGGCCGAGCACGCCATCGCGCTGCTGCTGGCGGTGGCCCGCAATGTGCCGGCCGCGGACGTCTCGCTGCGGGCGGGGGAGTGGAAGCGCAGCACGTTCACCGGGGTCGAGATCGCCGACAAGACCGTGGGCGTGGTCGGACTCGGCCGCATCGGGCAACTGTTCGCGAGCCGGATCGCCGCGTTCGGCACGACCGTCATCGCCTACGACCCCTACCTGCAGCCGGCCCGCGCCGCTGCGCTGGGCGTCCGGCTGGTCGACCTGCCGACGCTGCTGGCCACTGCCGACATCATCTCCATCCATCTGCCCCGCACCCCCGAGACGCTCGGCCTGATCGGCGCGGCCGAGCTGGCCACCGTCAAGCCGGGTGTGATCATCGTCAATGCCGCCCGGGGCGGGCTGATCGACGAGCAGGCGCTGGCGGATGCGCTGGCCTCCGGCCGGGTGGCCGGTGCCGGCGTCGATGTCTACGTCAACGAGCCGCTCGGCCCGGACAACCCGCTGCGCACGGCACCGAACACGGTGCTCACGCCGCACCTGGGCGCGTCCACCGCCGAGGCCCAGGACAAGGCAGGCACCGCCGTTGCCCGGTCCGTCAAGCTCGCGTTGCGCGGCGACTTCGTGCCGGACGCGGTCAACGTGCAGGCCACCGGACCGGTGTCGGACGAACTGCAACCGTGGATCCCGCTGGTCTCGCGTCTGGGCACGATCCTCACCGCCGTCGCGGGCGGGGTGCCCAGCCAGGTCGTCGTCGAGGTCCGCGGCGACCTCTCCGCACTGGACACCTCGATCCTGCAACTGGCCGCGGTCCGCGGGATCTTCGGCGGGGTGATCACCGACGCGGTCACCTTCGTCAACGCACCCGTCCTGGCCGCCGAGCACGGGTTGACCCTGACCGGGGTGTCCACCGAGGAGATCGGTGACTTCCGATCGTCCGTCCGGCTGCGTGCGGCGATGGCGGACGGAGTACAGCGGACCGTCTCCGGCACCCTGTCCGGCCCCCGCCAGGTCGCCAAGCTGATCGAGATCAACGGCCGGCACTTCGATCTGCGGGCCGAAGGCAACCTGATCGTAGTGGCCTACGCCGATCGGCCCGGGGTGATGGGCACCGTCGGCGCCCTGCTCGGCGAGCAGCAGGTCAACATCGAGGCCGCCCAGCTGTCCCAGGAACTCGACGGGCATGCCGCGATCATGGTGCTGCGGGTCGACCGGGTGCCCGACCAGGCGCTGCTCGATCGGATCGGTCAGGCCATCGAGGCCATCCAGATCAAGGGAATCGCCGCAGGGTGAACGCCCGCGCGTCCGGTCCCTCACCGGACGGGTACCCTTTTGCGGGCTCGGCAGCGGCGTGCAACGCAGTGTGATCGCCGGCTCGCGCAAGCACAGGAGAGGTCAACGATGAAGCTCGCGGTCATCCCCGGTGACGGCATCGGCCCAGAGGTGGTTGCCGAGGGCCTGAAGGTCCTGCGGGGGGTGGTGCCCGACGTACAGACCACCGAGTACGACCTCGGGGCCGCACGCTGGCATCGCACCGGGGAACTACTGCCCGATTCGGTGCTGCGCGAGCTGCGCGAACACGACGCCATCCTCCTCGGCGCGGTCGGCGACCCGACGGTACCGTCCGGCATCCTCGAGCGGGGCCTGTTGCTGCGGCTGCGGTTCGAGCTCGACCACCATGTGAACCTGCGACCGGCCCGGCTGTATCCGGGTGTGCCGGGCCCGCTCGCCGGGGACAAGGCGATCGACCTGATCGTGCTGCGGGAGGGCACCGAGGGTCCGTACGCCGGCAACGGTGGTCTGCTGCGCAAGGACACCCCCCACGAGATCGCCACCGAGGTGTCGCTGAACACCTACTTCGGGGTGGAGCGGGTCGTGCGGGATGCCTTCGAGCGCGCCGCCCGCCGGCCCCGCCGCCACCTGACCCTGGTGCACAAGACCAACGTCCTCACCCATGCCGGCCAGTTGTGGAGCCGGGTGGTGGAGGAGGTGTCGATGGAGTTCCAGGACGTCTCCGTCGCCTACTGCCACATGGACGCGGCGATGATCTACCTGGTCACCGACCCCGGCCGGTTCGACGTCGTGGTCACCGACAACCTGTTCGGCGACATCTTCACCGACCTGGCGGCCGCGGTGTCCGGCGGGATCGGCCTGGCCGCCTCCGGCAATCTGGACGTGTCCCGGGCCAACCCGAGCATGTTCGAGCCGGTCCACGGCTCGGCGCCGGACATCGCCGGAACGGGGACAGCGGACCCGACGGCCACGGTGTTGTCGGTCGCCCTGTTGCTGGACCATCTCGGCCTCCCCGAGGCGGCCCGCCGGGTGGAGGCCGCGGTCGCGTTCGACCTGGCGACCAGGCAGAGTGGGTCCGTGGCCCGGACCGCCGCCATCGGCGACCGGCTCGCGGCCCTGGCCGCCAGCTGACCCTGTCGGCCAACCCCACATCCGCCGCCGCACCGAATGCCGTGATCATGCCTGTTCCGACGCAACCCGCGCCTGCACTCACCCGCCGCGTGTCACCACTGGGCGACGCCTTCCACGTCTTCGACACGACCCTGCGGGACGGTGCCCAGCGGGAGGGCATCACCTATTCGGTGGCCGACAAGATCGCCGTCGCCACGTTGCTCGACGAACTCGGCGTGGGGTTCATCGAGGGCGGTTGGCCAGGTGCGATGCCCAAGGACACCGAGTTCTTCGCGCGGGCCGCGGCCGGCGAGCTCGCGCTGACCACGGCCAAGCTCGTCGCCTTCGGGGCAACCCGAAAGGCGGGCGCCCGGGCCGAGGAGGACCCGCAGGTGCGCGCCCTCCTCGACTCCGGCGCCGAGGTGATCACCCTGGTCGCCAAGTCCGACGTCCGCCACGTCCGGCGTGCGCTGCGCACCACACTGGAGGAGAACCTGGCGATGGTCTCGGACACCGTGCGGCTGCTGACCGCCCACGGCCGCCGGGTCTTCCTGGACTGCGAGCACTTCTTCGACGGTTATGCCGTCGACCGCGACTACGGGCTCCGGGTGGCCGAGGCGGCCGTCACGGCCGGCGCGGACGTCGTCGTGCTCTGCGACACCAACGGCGGCCAGCTGCCGATGAGCCTGGAGCGGACCGTGCGGGAGGTCCTCCAGCGCGGCGGGTTCCGGGTCGGAATCCACTGTCAGGACGACACCGGCTGCGCCGTGGCCAACACGGTCGCCGCGGTGCAGGCCGGTGCGACCCACGTGCAGTGCACCGCCAACGGGTACGGCGAGCGAGCGGGCAACGCCGACCTGTTCGCGGTGGTCGGCAACCTGACCACCAAGATGGACCTGCCGGTGCTGCCCGACGGTGCGCTGGCCGAGATGATGCGGGTGTCGCACGCGCTGGCCGAGCTGGCGAACATTGCGCCGAACACGCACCAGGCGTACGTGGGGTCCTCCGCCTTCTCGCACAAGGCCGGCCTGCACGCGTCGGCGATCAAGGTCGACCCCGACCTGTACAACCACCTGGACCCGGCGCTCGTCGGCAACGACATGCGGATCCTGATCACCGAGATGGCCGGGCGGGCCTCGGTCGAGCTCAAGGCCAGGGAACTCGGTGTCGACCTGACCGGGCGGCCCGACGCGGTGGGCCGGATCGTCGACGTGGTCAAGGACCGGGAGGCCGCCGGCTGGTCGTACGAGGCCGCGGACGCCTCGTTCGAGCTGCTGATCAGGGACGAGCTGGCCTCGGCGGACGCCGAACGGACCGTCGCCGACGTGGCCGGGCGTCCGCGCCCGTTCACGCTGGAGTCCTACCGAGTGATCGTGGAGAACTTCGGGGGGGCGGTGAGCAGTGAGGCCACCGTCAAGGTGCACGTCGGCGGGCGGCGCATCATCGCCACCGCCGAGGGGAACGGCCCGGTCAACGCGCTGGACTCCGCGTTGCGCAACGCGGTGGCCGAGCAGTACCCGGAACTGAACGAGGTCGAGTTGGTCGACTACAAGGTCCGCATCCTGGCCGGTCACGCCGGTACCGACTCCATCACCCGGGTGCTGGTGACCAGCTCCACCCTGGACCCGCGCGACCCGCAGGAATGGACGACCGTCGGCGTGCACGCGAACGTCGTTGAGGCGTCCTGGCAGGCACTGGTGGACGCGCTGGTGTACGTGCTGCCGGCGCCGTCCCGGACGATCACCGCGAGCTGAGGGGTTCCATTGCGTCTGGCCAGGATCGCCCACCCGGACGGCGTGGCCTTCGTGGCCGTCGACGGCCCGGACGGCAGCGACCAGCGGGCTCGCGAGGTCGCCGACCATCCGTTCGGCCCGCCCGAGTTCACCGGCCGGTCCTGGCGGATGGCCGACGTCCGGCTGCTCGCGCCGATCCTGCCCTCGAAGGTCCTGGCGCTCGGTCGCAACTACCGCGATCACGCCGCCGAGCTGGGCAACCCGGTGCCGACCAGCCCGATGCTGTTCATGAAGCCGTCCACCAGCGTGATCGGGCCGGGAGCGGCGATCAGGCTGCCGGCCTCGTCCGGTCGGATCGACTACGAGGGTGAACTGGCCGCCGTCATCGGCAGGCCGTGCCGCGACGTGCGGGCCGAGGACGCTGCCTCGGTGATCCTGGGCTACACGGTGGCCAACGACGTGACGGCTCGCGACCAGCAGAAGGCCGATGTGCAGTTCACCCGGGCCAAGAGCTACGACTCGTTCTGCCCGCTCGGTCCGTGGATCGAGACCGAGCTCGACCCGGCCGACCTGCGGATCACCACCGAGCTGGACGAGCAGGTCGTGCAGGACGGCAGCACCGCCGACATGGTCTTCTCGGTGGGGGAGTTCCTGGAGTACGTCAGTGGAATCATGACGTTGCTGCCCGGTGACGTGCTGCTCACCGGCACCCCCGCCGGGGTCGGCCCGATGGTGGCGGGTCAGACGGTGTCCGTGACGGTCGAGGGCATCGGCACGTTGAGCAACCCCGTCCGGGCCCGCTGATCGGCGACCGGTGAGCGGGGGAGCCGCCGCGGGATAGGGTCTGTCGTGCCATGACACAGACATCTCCCGCGCCCGCCAACCGGCCGGTTCGCGCCAGGTTCTGCCCATCGCCCACCGGGACCCCGCACGTGGGGCTTGCCCGCACCGCCCTGTTCAACTGGGCGTTCGCCCGGCACCACGGCGGCACGTTCGTGTTCCGGATCGAGGACACGGATGCCGCAAGGGATTCCGAGGATTCCTACGAGGCGATCATCGACGCGATGACCTGGCTTGGCCTGGACTGGGACGAGGGCCCGAACGTGGGCGGCCCGCACGCGCCGTATCGGCAGAGCCTGCGCGGCGACACCTACCGCGTGGTGGTCGCCGAGTTGGTCGCCGCCGGGCACCTGTACGAGTCGTACTCGACCGCCGCTGAGGTGACTGCTCGTCACCTCGCTTTGGGCCGGGACCCGAAGCTCGGCTACGACAACCACGATCGGACACCCGATCCGGCCCTGATCGAGGCGGCGACCGCGGCCGGGCGCAAGCCCGTGCTGCGGCTGCGGATGCCCGACCGGGACATCGGCTTCCACGACCTGGTCCGTGGCGACATCACGTTCCCCGCCGGCACGATCCCGGACCCGGTCCTGGTGCGCGGTACCGGGGAGCCCCTGTACACCCTGGTCAATCCGGTCGACGACGCGCTGATGGGCATCACCCATGTCCTGCGCGGCGAGGACCTGCTGCCCTCGACGCCCCGGCAGATCGCCCTGTACGAGGCACTGATCGACATCGGGCGGGCCGAGCTGGTGCCGCAGTTCGGGCACCTGCCGTTCGTCACCGGCGAGGGCAATCGCAAGCTGTCCAAGCGCGACCCCCAGTCGAACCTCTTCCAGTACCGCGACGACGGGTTCATCACCGAGGGCATGGTCAACTACCTGGCGCTGCTGGGCTGGT